>CADEDG010000029.1 GCA_902826035.1 uncultured Alphaproteobacteria bacterium | reverse complement strand
AGTGGCGGAGAAGTTGAAGGCGGCGGGGCTGCTCTATCCTTGTTACGAAACCGAGGACGAGCTGGACCGCAAACGCAAGATCGCGCAAGCGACCGGCAAGCCGCCTGTCTACGACCGCGCGGCGCTGAAGCTGACGGACGCCGAGCGCGCCAAACATGAAGCCGAGGGCCGCAAGCCGCACTGGCGGTTTAAATTGTCTGGCGCGCGCAAGGATTGGGTCGATCTGGTGCGCGGGGCTCAATCGATCGACACCGCCTCGCTCTCCGACCCGGTGCTGATCCGCGAGGACGGCGCATTCCTCTACACGCTGCCCTCGGTGGTGGACGACGTCGATTTCAAGATCACGCATATTGTGCGCGGCGAGGATCACGTCACCAATTCCGGCGTGCAGATCGAGATTTTCGAAGCGCTCGGCGGCGCGGTCCCGGCTTTCGGGCACTTTCCGCTGCTCGTTGGCGCCGATGGCGGCGCGCTTTCGAAGCGCATCGGTTCGCTTGGCGTCGGCGAGCTTGCCGAGGAGGGCTATGAGCCGATGGCGGTGCTCTCGCATCTGGCTAAGATCGGCACCTCCGATCCGGTGGAAGCGCGGCTCACCATCGAGCAATTGGCGGAGGAATTTACCTTCGAGAAAATTGGCCGCGCGCCGGCGCGGTTCGATCCCGAAGAATTGAAGCGCGTTAACGCCGCGGTGCTGCACCAGATGGACTACACGGACGTGAAGCCGCGCCTTGCCAAGCTCGGAGCCGACAAAGGCGAAGACTTCTGGAACGCCGTTCGAGCAAATTTGGTGCTTTTGCCTAACGTGAGCGCTTATGTTCGCATCGTTGAAGGGCCTATTGAGCCAATCATCGCGGATTCTGCCTTCGCGAGCGCGGCAGCCTCGCTCTTGCCCTCTGGCGCATACGATGCAGCGAGCTGGAGCGCGTTCACCGATGCCGTGAAGGAAAAGACTGGGGCCAAGGGCAAAGCGTTGTTCATGCCGTTGCGCCAGGCGCTCACCGGCATGGACCACGGCCCGGAAATGGCCGCGTTGTTTCCGTTAATCGGCGAAGAGCGCGCGCGCAAGCGCTTGATGGGTGAGGCGGCGTAGATGCCGCGCCTAGCGACACTGGTACGCCAACCGCCCGACCTGCACGTGGCCTGAACCCACGCGCGTGCCACGGTTTGTCTGCACCGCGACCGTGCGCTGGCTATTGCCTTGTTGCGCGATCGTGCCGTCGAGGCCGTTGCCGCGCTGATAGAGGCAGGCGCGATTGTTCGAGCCGTTTTGGACGACGCGGCCAGTGTTGCCGTTGCCGTTCTGCGCGATGCGCGCGGCGTTGTCTGTCCCATTCTGAGCGATTGCGGCGGCATTGTCAGAGCCGTTCTGCGCGACGCGCACGACATTGCCGCGATAGAATTGCGCGGAGGCTTGCATCGGCGCGAAGGCGCCGAGCAAAGCGGCGGCGATGGCGATGTGCTTGAGGCTTTTCATGGCTGTGTGACCTTGGTTGGTTAGGAACGACGTTCAGCGCGGCAGATGACTTCATCTCCGTCCCAGAGCACGAGACGCGCGCGATAACGCCCGCCGCGGCCGAGACTAAGTTCGGAGCTTCCGAGCACGCTTTCTTCGCCGGCGCCAAGCGAGAAGGCGCCGCCTTGTTCTATGTCGGAGGATCCGTTTCGATCATCTTTGGTGAGTATGAATTCGTATTCGCCGGAGGCGGGCTCGAACGCGCGCGCGGACGCTTCGAACAATGCGCCATCGCGGGTGCGCGTTACGTCAATTGCGCACTCTGCAGCGCTGCCGCGGTTGTCCGCGAAATCGCCGGTTTGCGCCGATGCGGCGCAGGCGGATGCCGCGATCAAAGCGGCGAGGGATGTGAGCAATCTGACCATGATATCCTCCCGTCGAGGCGGAAGGGCGCGGCGGGCGCGCCCTTCCATTCCCTATGACTTACTCGCCTTGGATCACGACAGTGATGTTGTTGCTGCCGCGCTGGCGGACGGCGGCGTCTTGGCCGTTGCCGACTTGGATGATCGCCGAAGTGTTGTCGACGCCGGACTGCTCGGTGGTGGCGATGCTGCCATTGCCGATCTGGGCGACGCCGGCAATGTTGCCATAGCCGTTCTGATAGATGCCCGCGCGCAGATTGCGTCCTTCCTGACCGGTGACGGCGAGATTGTCGTCGCCACGTTGTTCGGTCACGGATTGGTTGCGGGTGCCGCCTTGCTGCATGCGCAGGATATTGCGGCGCCCTTGCTGGTAGGCGCGTGAGTAATGAGCGCGGCCATTCTGATCGACGGTGGCGCGATTGTCGCGGCCTTGTTGTGCGGCGGCCACGCCATTATCGACGCCGTATTGGCTAACAACCGTCCGGTTTTGAGCCGACGCGTCGAGCGCTAGGCTCGAGAAGGCGGCGAAGGCGGCGGCGGCGGTCAAGAAGCGTTTCATGGTTTAATCTCCCGTTTTCCTGCGCGGCCCTCTTTCGCGCTTGATGTCAGGGAGAATGGCGCCGGCAAGCTGAGCGGAACTTGAATCCCCGCCTCAGGGTGCAGTGGCGCCCTAAGTTCAGCGTGCGAGGGCTAAGCCGCTACAAACCTCAGCGCTGCGCCATTGTTGCAATAGCGCAGGCCGGTCGGCCTGGGACCGTCCTCGAACACGTGCCCCTGGTGGCCGAGGCACCGCGCGCAATGATATTCCGTGCGCGGCGCGAACAGCGCGTTGTCTTCCTTGGTCCCGATGTTGGCCTCCATCGCGCGGAAGAAGCTTGGCCAGCCTGTGCCGGAATTAAACTTCCACGTCGATTGAAACAACGGTAGCTCGCAGCCGGCGCAGACAAAAACGCCGCGCCTGTGCTCGTCATTGAGCGGGCTTGTCCCCGGGCGCTCGGTGCTCTCATGGCGCAAAACTGCGTACGCCAACGGGTCGAGGCGCTCGCGCCATTGCGCATCGGTCAGGCGGCGAATGGGATCGTTGGTAAAACGGGTTTCGCCCGCGTTTGGGGCGATCTGCGCGCGCGCGCCGCAGGCGACCAGAGGCAGGACGGCGGTGCTGAGAAAAAGGGAGCGGCGGGTGAGTTTCATGCAGGCTTATACGGGCGCGGGCCCGCTCCGGTTTCACCGTTCGGAGAATGCCTGATCGAGGACGGCGAAGCACTCATCGAGAGAATGGGTGTTGGCGATGGCGTTGAGAAAACTTGCTGGCGTTAGATTCGCGTCAACAGTGTGTTGGATCAGGTGGAAGAAGGGCGACCAGAAATCGTCCTCGGAAAAAAAGATCACTGGCTTCGCGTGCAGGTCCAGCCGCTGCCAGGACAGCACCTCCACCGCCTCCTCGAGTGTGCCGATGCCTCCGGGCAGCACGACAAAGGCGTCGGCCTCGTTGAACATAACGATTTTACGTTCGTGCATGGTATCGACCATGCGGTGGGGCACGTCGGTGTAGACGATCTCGCGCCGCTCCAGGAAGCGCGGCATGATGCCCAGAACCTCCCCGCCCGCCGCAAACGCCGCCTTGGCGCAACGCCCCATCAGCCCGACAGCGCCTCCGCCATAGACGAGGCGCATCCCCCGCTGGGCCAGCGCGGTACCGACCCGGGTGGCCAGGTCGTGATACTGAGGGCGCGTGCTCTCGGAAGACCCGCAGTAAACGCACACGGAGCGTCGGAGTGTTTGAGGGGGGCTGGAATCGGGCATGTGGAGGGAATTTGTTGCAGCCATTAAGGCGCATTGCGGACGCTTGCCAAGGCGCCTAAGTGCTCGCCTGAGGAAACAGATCCATATGGCGCGCGGCGAAGGACGGAATGTAGCAAAGCCTGAACCCGGTGCCGACCAGCCTCCGGCGCTCTTTCTCACGGTGTCACGGTTGCTGACGCTGGTGGGGGGATTGCGGGGGACGGGCAACCGGTTGCGGCTCTGGCTTGCGCTGGCGTTGACGCTGGTCAGCAAGGTCATCGCCGTGTTTTCGCCGCTGGTGCTGGCTGACGGCATCGACGCGCTGGTCGCAGGCGACAGCGCCGGCGCCGTGCCGGCTTTCCTCGGGCTTGCGATCTATTGGGCAGGGCTGCGTTTTGCCTCCACCGCCGGCCCGCAAGTGCGCGACGCGATTTTCCAGCCGTTGAGCGAAGAGGCGCAACGCCGCGCTGGCGCGCGCGTGTTCGCCCATGTGCATTCGCTTTCGGTGCGTTTCCACCAGGGCAAACGCACCGGCGGGGTCTACCGCACCATCGAGCGCGGCGTACGCGCGATCGATTTTCTGTTGCGTTTCCTCGCCTTCAACATCGCGCCAACTGTTATCGAACTATTGCTCGCCGCCGGCGTGCTCGCGTTCCGGTATGGCTGGAGCTTCTCGGCGATCGCCGCGCTCACCGTCATCCTCTACGCTTGGATGACCTTTGGCGTCACCGAATGGCGCCTCAAGCATCGCAAGGAGATGAACGAAGCCGATACCGAGGCGGCGGGTCGGGCGGTCGATTCCTTGTTGAATTTCGAAACCGTAAAGAGCTTCGCGGCCGAAGCGCGTGAGAGCGAACGCTATGACCGCGCACTCGCCTCCTACGCCAATGCCGCTGTGAAGGCTTATACCTCGCTCGTCGTGCTCAACGTGGTGCAGAGCCTGGTGATGACCGTGGGGCTGCTGGCGATGGTGATCTCAGCGGGGCTGCTGGTTGCGGAAGGATCGCTGGGGCCGGGCGGGATAACCGCCGTGATCCTGATCATGACCAATCTCTACGCGCCGCTGAATATCCTGGGCTTCGCCTATCGTGAGATCAAACAGACCTCGATCGATATGGAAAAGATGTTCGTCCTGCTCGACGAGACGCCCGATGTCGCCGATGCGCCGGATGCGACAGAACTCAAACCAGGGCTGGGTGAGGTAGCGTTCGATGGCGTGTCGTTCGCGCATGAGGGTCGAGACCGCGGGCTCGACGGTGTGTCTTTCGTAGCACCCGCAGGCAAGACTACCGCGATTGTCGGCCCCTCCGGCGCGGGCAAATCGACAGTGCTGAAGCTCATCTATCGCTTCTACGATCCCGCCGGCGGGCAAGTGCTGATTGATGGCCAGGACTTGCGTGGATTGACTCAGGCAAGCCTTCGCGCCGCGCTCGGTCTGGTGCCGCAGGACGTGGTGCTGTTCAATGACACTATCCGCTACAATATCGGCTACGGACGCCCAGACGCCGCGCAGGCCGAGTTGGAGGAAGCCGCACAGCGTGCGCAATTGCTCGGCTTTATCGAGAAATTGCCGCAGGGGTGGGAGACCCGCGTCGGCGAGCGCGGGCTAAAGCTCTCGGGCGGCGAGAAGCAGCGCGTCGGCATCGCGCGCGTGGTGCTGAAGGATCCGCGTATCCTCATCCTGGACGAAGCGACCTCCTCGCTCGACAGCGCCACCGAAGCCGACGTTCAGGAAGCGCTCGAAGCCGCCTCGCGCGGGCGCACCACGATCGTGGTCGCCCACCGCCTCTCCACCATCGCGAACGCAGATCAGATCGTAGTTCTGGAGGAGGGCCGCGTCGCCGAACGCGGCAACCATTCCTCGCTGATGGCCCGCGACGGTCTCTACGCCAGCCTGTGGAAGCGACAGGCTGAGGAACCCGCTGCGGTGGCGGCGGAGTAAAGAGAGGCAAATTGAGTCGGCTTGAGCTACCCTGCCTGGACCTTCTCGGGTGGCTGCGCTAAACGGCGCGGCGTTGGCCTCGTGGCGGAGTGGTTACGCAGCGGACTGCAAATCCGCGCACCCCGGTTCGATTCCGGGCGAGGCCTCCAACTACCCCTCAAGCAACCCGCTATCCGAAGGGCGCTAAGCCCGCAAGGCGAGGTTGCGAATTTGCATGGCTGAGGCGGCGCCACTTCGCCTCACGCGCGCCAAGTCGTTGGCGGCGCACGCATTCTGGGCGTGTAGCCGCGACGCGGGTGGCTCAATTCTATTTGGATGTTTCATCAAATTCGACGAACCGTCTCGTCCTTGCCACACGCTCGCCGCGCTTGGCGTGGAAGTTCGGGCAAGCGAGTGGTCAGGGGGCTGACGCATGGCGCGGAGCGATCGTCCGCGTTTCTGGGGACCTGTGGGTGGTGAGCACACCCATCGGACCGATGCTCGAGGTGGAGTAGTATGGATCACGATTTCTGCAATGTTGACGGCGCCAGGCGCTTGAAGCAGCGGATTGAAGAATATTGGCGTGAGCGCGGGTACACGGTCGACGTCAAGTTGATCGAGGCCGGCTTCGTCGCGGCGATGCGGTCGGCGCGCACCGATGTGCGCAGCGACATGGTCAACGGTTTCCCTACCCGGCGCGAAGAGGATTTGGATCGCCCGCGCCCTAGTTTGCGCGGCATGGCGGGCGTCGCGTAAGCGCTGAAAGCTCAGGGGCGCGCCGCCAAAAGGCGGCGGCAGATCGGCGTTAGATCGGAAAAATGTCGCAACAGCACGTCGGCGCCGAGGCTCTCGGCGGCGACGTCGCTGTAGCCAAAGGTCACGACGATGGACGGCGCACCGGCCGCGCGCGCCGCGGCGACATCGGCGATCGTGTCTCCCACCATTAGCGAACGGCGCGACACGCCCCCCGCACGCGACACCGCGGCGCGGTAATGATCTGGATGGGGCTTCTTGTCGGCTACCGCGTCGGCGCCGACAATGGCGGAGAAAAGCTCAGCCATCCCCAACGCCTGCAGCAGCTGCACCGACAAATCGGTGCGTTTATTGGTGCACACAGCGACCTTTGCGCCCAGCGCTGCCAGTGCGTTCAGAGCGTCCGTTGCTCCGGGGAAGGGTTTCGACGCGCGGGCGATGTCGGCGCGATAAAAGTCGATGAATTCCTTGGTCAGCTTGTCCAAGCGTTCGCCCGAATAGGTCACGCCAGAAAGCCCCGCCGCGCGTTCGATCAGTGTGCGCGCGCCCCGTCCCACCAAGGTGCGCACGGTTTCCAGCTTCATGTGCGGGAGCCCGTCGAGGTCAAGCGTCTCGTTGAGTGCGCGCACCAGGTCGGGCGCGGTATCAACCAAGGTGCCATCGAGGTCGAAAACGATAGTTGCGTCGGCGAGTTCGCCGCTGGACATCGATTTCCCCATATTCAAGCGCGCGCTGGCCCGACGTTTGGGCTAAGACCGCGCCAGGATTCGCACAACCGGGGTAACGCAGATGAACCGGGCAAGGGCCGCCATCGTTCTGGCGGCGGGACAAGGCACGCGGATGAAGTCCGACCTGCCCAAGGTGCTGCACCCGGTCGGCGGCAGAGCAATGCTCGACTGGGCGATCGCGGCGGCGCGGGCCGTGGGCGCGGCGCGCGTCGTGGTTGTCGCTGGCGCGCATTCGCCGGCTGTGGGCGCGCATGTCGAAAAGGCGCTGGGGACAGGCGCGATCGCGATCCAGGATCCCCCGCTCGGCACTGCCCACGCTGTGCGTGCAGCAGAGGCGGCGCTTGCGGGGTTCGAAGGCGACATTGTGATCCTCTATGGCGACGCGCCGTTCATCCCGCCGGAGCGGATTGAGGCCATGTTCGCGCTGCGCGCCGCCAGGGGCGGGATCGCAGTGCTCGGCTTCGAGGCGCGCGACTCCGCAGGCTATGGGCGCTTGATCGTGGATGGCGACGGAGCTCTCGAGCGCATCGTCGAGCATAAGGACGCCAATGAGGCCGAACGCGCGGTGACGCTGTGTAATTCGGGCGTGTTGTGCGCGGATGCGCGCGTGCTGTTTCAGCTCCTGTCGCTGGTGAAGAATGAGAATTCCAAGGGCGAGTATTATCTGACCGATCTGGTGGGGTTGGGGCGCTCCGCGGGATTTGCGACGCATGTGCTGGTGGGCGCGGAGAGCGATGCGATGGGGGTCAATTCCCGCGTCGAGCTGGCGGCGGCGGAGGCGGCGTTTCAACAGCGCGCGCGCATGGCGGCGATGGAAGCGGGCGTGACGTTGATCGATCCGGGAAGCGTTTTCTTCTCGCACGACACAGAAATCGCCAATGATGTGACCATCGAACCGAACGTGTTTTTCGGTCCAGGCGTGAAGATCGCCAAGGGCGCGCGGATCAAGGCGTTCTGCCATATCGAGGGCGCTGAGATCGGCGAAGGCGCGCAGATCGGTCCGAGCGCGCGGTTGCGACCGGGAACCAAGCTCGGCGCCGGCGTCAAGATCGGCAATTTCGTCGAGATCAAGAACGCTATCTTTGGCGAGAAAGCGCAAGCGAGCCATTTGACATATGTGGGCGACGCCGACATCGGCGCGCGCGCCAATCTCGGTTGCGGCACCATCACCTGCAATTACGATGGCTTCAACAAACATCGCACCACAATCGGTGAAGATGCGTTCATCGGCTCCGATACCGCTTTGGTGGCGCCGGTAAAGGTAGGCGATCGCGCTTACACCGGCTCCGGCTCGGTGATCACCAAGGATGTGCCCGACGATGCGCTAGCGGTTGCGCGCGGGCGGCAGCACGTGCTGGAGGGGTGGGCGAAGAAGTTTCGCGAGAAGAAGCGCAAAGCGAAGGAGGCGAAATGAGCGAAATCTCGTTCGAAGCCACCCGGACACGCGCGGACGTTCTAAAGGCGTTGATCGCGAACACGTTGCGCAGCCCTGGCACGCTCGCGTGGTTCATCGGCGGCTCAGTGTTTGTCGCGGGTATTGCTTTTGCGGTGAACGACGAGCAACCCATGGCGACCCGTTTTTTTGTCTTCGCCGCCGCCCTTGTGGCGATGCTGGCATTTTATTCGCTGCTTCTGCTTGTTTGTCTCTTTTTTGCGGCTCGAAAGAGTTGGACCGCCCCCGGCGCACTTGAGTCAATCAAGTTCAATCTGTCGGCAGCTTGTCTAAGCGCTGCGACGACCACTGCGCAGGGGCAGTCAGGTTGGGATAATTGGAAAGCCGCATTCGAGACAAAATCGCTCATCGTCATTCGTCACCATCTCGGATTGTTGCAAATCATTCCAAAGCGGAATCTGGACCTGGCGACGATGGGGGAAATCCGCGAAACCTTGAGAGCGCACATCAAAGGTAACGTTCGCTTAGCGACACATGGAAAAACAGGATGAACGCCGGTAGCGCTAAACACAACGCCGCAATTGGAGCGCTCGCCTACATCGAGGACGGCATGATCGTCGGCCTCGGCACCGGCTCGACTTCGGCGCATTTCGTGCGCGCGCTGGGCGAGCGGGTGCGCGAGGGTCTCAAGATCAAAGGCGTTCCGACTTCTGAGGCCACGCGCGCGCTGGCCGAGGAGGTTGGCGTGCCGCTGATCGAGATCAGCCAAGTCAGCCGCATCGATGTCGATGTTGACGGCGCCGATGAGATCGATCCGCAATTCCGTTTGATCAAAGGCGGTGGGGGAGCGCTGTTGCGTGAAAAGATTGTCGCTGCGGCCTCAACCCGCATGGTGGTGATCGCCGACGAAGGCAAATGGGTTGAGCGACTTGGCGCATTTCCGCTGCCGGTGGAAATCACCCGTTTCGGCGCCACGCTAACAGCGGCGCGTGTGTCCGAAGCACTCAAGCGCACGGGATGCGCCGGCCATGAGGTCGAGCTACGCACTGCCGGCAAAGCCAACGAACCCGTTATAACCGACGGCGGCAATTACATCCTTGACGCCCACGCGCGCTCGATCGCCAATCCAGAAGCGCTCGCCGCGGCGCTAAAGGCAGTGGCTGGGGTGGTTGAGCACGGCCTCTTCATCGGGCTCGCGCGCACCGTAATTCTCGGGCGCGGGGACGGGGCTGAAATACGCGAGGGGTGACGTTCGAAAGCCGCGCCGACCGGCCTTCAGCTTTTGCTTTCGACTTCGTATTTTGGCAGGTCCGAGCGCAAGGTTTCGTATAGACGCTCCACGAAACGTTCGGCGTCGTCGTCTACGAAATCGTCGAAATAGGCGTCGAGATTGCTTTCGAACACGTACTCGCCGTCTTCAGCGAAGATGAAGCCCAATTCTTCGTCGGTTTCGACATGGACGATGACGATATGGGTCTCTTCTTCATCGTCTTCGCCTAACGTAAAGGCGAGCCGGCGGGAGCGAATTTGGCGTTCGAGGATCGGCGCCAGCGCCTGCAGCGCCGCGAGGTCGTCAAAGGTCGCGTCCTCCGTAAGCGATGCTTCCAAGCGCTTACGCGCCGAATCGACTTCCGAGTCGAAATCGCCGATCGGCGCTGCTTGGGTTTTCTTCGCCATCACGCCGCTTCCAAGAGACTCTGAAACACCGCCGCACCGCCCGTGCGGCCCAGCGCTGAATCGGAAGCGCGCTCAGGGTGAGGCATCATGCCCATGACGTTGCCGCGCTCGTTGACGATGCCGGCAATGTCCCGTGCCGATCCGTTGGGATTATCGAGATAACGGAACACGACGCGGCCCTCGTTCTCCAGGCGGTCAAGAGTGTCCTCGTCGGCGATAAAGCGCCCGTCTCCATGCGCGATCGGGATCGCGGTTTCGCGCGTTTCGCGATAGGCGCGGGTGAAGGCGGTGTTGCAATTGGCGATGGCGAGGGGAACTTCCTTGCAAGCGAACTTGAGGCCCGCATTGCGACCGAGCGCGCCGGGCAGCAGCCGAGTTTCGGTCAACACTTGAAAGCCGTTGCATATGCCCAGCACCAAACCTCCGCGCTCAGCATGAGCGATCACTGCTCGCATGACCGGGCTCTTCGCCGCCATTGCGCCGGAGCGCAGATAATCGCCGTAGGAGAAACCTCCCGGCAGCACGACAAGATCGATTCCGACGGGCAGGGCGGTTTCCTTGTGCCAGATCATGTGTACGGGCTGCCCACTCGCTCGTTCGAGTGCGCGGGCGGCGTCGCGGTCGCAATTGGACCCAGGAAAGACGATGACGGCTGAATGCATGGGCTCTATCTAGAGCGGTTGGTGATTCCGGCCAAGGGTCCTGTTGTGACGAGGGGCCGTCAGATTGTACGCTGGGATCCCTTCTGAGGACCGCCCTACTGGGTCAGAGGGCGAATAGGGAAGGATCCCAATGCTGAAGCGAAACCTATTGGGCGCAGCAATATTGCTGGTGCTTTGCGCGTGCGACGCCGAACCGGCCAAACAGGGTGCGGGCGGTGAGGTCATCCAGGTTGACGGGTCATCGACGGTGTTTCCGATTTCGGAGGCCGCTGCAGAACAGTTCGCGGCTTCGCAATCGGGGGCCGCGCGTGTGGCGGTAGGTGAAAGCGGAACGGGCGGAGGGTTTCGCAAGTTCTGCCGCGGCGACACGCAAATGCAGGGCGCTTCGCGCCCAATCCTCGCCGAGGAAATGCAAGCCTGCGCGGCTGCGGGAGTGATATATGTAGAAGCGCCGATCGCCTTCGATGGGCTGACCGTCGTGGTCCATCCCAGCAATGAGATCGCCCACATCAGCATGGCTGAGTTGCGGCGCACTTGGGAACCAGCCGCGCAAGGCGTGGTGACGAACTGGCGCCAAATCGATTCGCGTTGGCCTGATCTGAGCTTGCAGTTGTTTGGCGCAGGGACGGCCTCTGGCACTTTCGATTATTTTACCGAGGCCGTGGTTGGTGCGGCCAAATCTTCCCGCACTGACTACACGCCCACGGAGGACGACAACGTTACGGTAACAGGCGTTGCCGGCAATCCCGGCGCAATGGGTTATTTTGGATACGCCTATTTCGATCAGAACCGCGCGCGGGTGAAAGCGCTGTCGGTCAATGGCGTCGCGCCGTCGCCGCAAAGTATAGCGGATGGGACATATCCCTTGTCGCGGCCATTGTTTGTGTATTTCAACGCCGAGGCGCTTCA
Source organism: uncultured Alphaproteobacteria bacterium (assembly GCA_902826035.1). GTDB lineage: Bacteria > Pseudomonadota > Alphaproteobacteria > Caulobacterales > Aquidulcibacteraceae > Vitreimonas. The sequence goes on along the minus strand of CADEDG010000029.1, from coordinate 18,303 downwards.
GCGCCCGCAGGTGCAACGCTTCGCTCAGTACCTGCTCGCCAATGCGGCGCGGATCGCACCCGAGGTGGGATACGTGGCCCTGCCGGAGCGCGCCTATGCGACCTATGCCGAGCGCGTCCGCACCCGCCAAGTCGGGACTGCCTTCGGCGGCAGGCAAGACATTGGGGCAAGCATCGAGGATGTACTCGCGCGCCCGCTGCGTGCCACCGGCGGCGAGTAGCGTACGTCATCAGGAAGGAGGCGCAGCCCAGTGGGTTAGGCGTCAGTTTCAACGCGCTCCGGGGCGTGTTAGAGACAAGCAATGCTGCCTTTGCTCAATATTATAGCCACTTTTGTCTCGGTCGTGGCCACAGGGGGTATCGCCTGGTGGCTCCTGGCGCGCAAAGACAAATGAAGGGGACCCCGTTGTTGCCGCCACGTTAAGAATGGGGCAAAAAATAGAAAAGCGAATCGGGGCGCGGGATGGGAAGCCAGCACGACGAATCGGCATTGCCGAGCGGGCTGAAGCTGAGCGAACTCGATCCGACATTCCGCGATACCCCCCACGTGCGCCTTGACCGCTTGCGCCGGCAGGCGCCGCGCTACCTCGATCCGTGCTCCGGCGGACGCCGCTTGTTTTTGACCCGCCATGGCGATGTGCGAGCGGCTTTGATCGATCGTGCACTCACCCGTGACGCCAAGAAAGCGCCCGAACGCGACGCAGACGCGGCCGCGGGAACGTTGCTCTCCATGGAGGGCGACAAACATCGGATGGGCCGCAAGCTCGTGGGCCGCGCCTTGGACGCCCGCGCAAGCGAGGCCAAGCGGGCCATGGTGGTTGCAATCGTGGACGAACTCTTAAACGCCATCGAGGTCAGAGGCGCTTTCGACGCCATTGCTGATTTCGCGGCCCCGGTTCCGCTGCTGACCATCGCCGATATCCTAGGCCTTCCGCGAGGCGATACTGCCGCTCTCAAGAACTGGTCCGCGGACCTCGGCGTGCTGACAATGCTGCCGTCTCGAACTGCCGAGCAGGATTGCCAACTCGGTGCGGCGTCAAAGGCGCTGCAAAGTTATGTGTTTGCTGCCGTCGAGGCGCGCCGCGCCGAGCCTGGCGAGGACCTCATCTCCGAGCTAATTGCGGCGGAGGTGAACGGTATGCACCTCAGCAACGAAGAGATTGCACCCTTGTGCCTGCTGCTCTTAGTGGCGGGAAATCTCACAACAACTGACGTGATCGGCAACGCGATCATGTTGCTCCTCACTCATCCCGACCAGCTCGAACAGCTGCGGGCCAAGCCGGAACTGATCGACGCCACCGTCGAAGAAGTGCTGCGCTTCGACCCTCCGGTCAGCGCCGTTGCGCGTCACATTCCGGAGGAGGGTCAATACCTGGGCTGTCCGCTTCCCGCGGGCGGCACAGTTAAGGCGTCGATTCTGGCGGCCAACCGCGATCCTGACGTGTTCAGCGACCCCCACGTCTTCCGCATTGATCGTACGCGCCGTGAGCATGTTTCCTTCGGCGGCGGAACACATGCCTGCCCTGGCGCAGCACTCGCGCGCCTTGAAGCGTCGATCGCGATCGAGCGCCTGTTTGCGCGTTTCCCGCGCTTGCGTCTAAGCGGGGAGGCGCCGCGCAAAATCGCGTATGGCTTCCGCGGCTTTGCTAAACTGCCGTTGACGATTGGCTAGTTGCGCCCACCCAGTAGCGACCAATAATTTGCGGGCGCGAGACGTTCGACAAGGGCTGCTATCTTGGCGTCGGCGCCGACCAGCACGCGCGGCTTGCGCTGTTCCACTGCACGCAAAATTGTCTCTGCCGCCTTTTCCGGCGCCATTCTCAACAGGCGTTCGCTTCGCTTGATGGCGCTGTCGCGCTGCGCCGTGGGCAGTTGTTGTCGCCCAATCGCTCGGCGCGCGATGTTGGTGCGTACCCCGCCCGGATGGACAGTGGTGACGCCGACACCCGACCCCCGCAATTCATGACGCAGCGCATCGGAGAACCCTCGCACCGCGAACTTACTGGCGGCGTAGGCGGTTTGGCCTGCGGGCGCGATAATGCCGAACAAGCTGGAAACGTTGACGATGCGGCTCTCCTCGGCGCGCCGCAACATCGGCAGCAAGGCGCGCGTCATACGCACAACGCCGAGGAAATTCACCGCAATGAGCCATTCGAAGTCCTCGATTGCGATCTCTTCGAACGACCCCGCGAGCGCCACGCCAGCATTGTTGAACAGGAGGTCGGCGCCGGTGTGATCTCGCTCGATCGTTGCCGCAAACGCTTCAATATCGTGCAGGCTGGCGACGTCGACCTTCATATGGGTGACACGCAAACCGCTTTGAGCTAGACGCGCGGCGACCGTCGCAAGACCGGGTTCATCGATGTCGGCTAGGGCGAGGTTGCAGCCGCGCATCGCCAGTGCTGAAGCGAGCGCTGCGCCAATTCCCGACGCCGCGCCCGTTATCACCGCCTTGCGCCCTTCGAGACGGAAGGGCGCCACGGTCAGCCTGCGATTTCGACGCGGTAACTTTCAATCACGGTGTTGGCGAGCAGCTTCTCGCACATCTCGCGCACTTCCGCTTCGGCGGTAGCGGGATCGAGATCGCCATCGAGTTGAATTTCGATGCGCTTGCCAACGCGGGCGTCCTCAACGCCGGCGAAGCCCAATTCCTTCAGCGCGCCGGCGACGGCTTTGCCCTGCACGTCAAGGACGCCGGGTTTCAAGCCCACAGTCACGATAGCTCTCATTGCCAACCCCAATCAAATCATGCCCGCGCCTATCCTCTCCCGCCCCCAGGAGAGTGTCACGCGTCAGACGCAGCGGCGGGATGACGGTGTGTTAATGTACGCTCTCCCCTCCGCCAGCCGCTGCGGTCTTCACGATGCCCAAGCGACGGGCGACTTCCACGTACGCTTCGGTGACGTTGCCGAGATCGCGGCGGAAACGGTCCTTGTCCATTTTCTCGTTGGTCTGCACATCCCATAGCCGCGCCGAATCGGGGCTGATCTCGTCGGCTATGACGGTGCGCACCATGTCGCCTTCGTAGAGCCGGCCGAACTCAAGTTTGAAATCCACCAGCTTGATGCCGACGGCGCCGAACATGCCGAACAGATAGTCGTTCACCCGCAAGGTCAGCGCCATGATGTCGTCGATGTCTTGCGTCGAGGCCCAGTTGAACGCGGTGATGTGTTCCTCGGCCACCATCGGATCGCCGAGCGCGTCATTCTTGTAATAGAATTCGATGATCGAGCGCGGCAGCGGCGTGCCTTCCTCGATGCCGAGGCGCGTTGAAAGTGAGCCCGCCGCCACGTTGCGGCACACCACTTCGAGCGGGATGATCTCGACCTCGCGAACCAGCTGTTCGCGCATGTTCATGGTCTTGATGTAATGGGTGGGCACGCCGATCGCGTTCAGGTTCTGCATGATGAACCCGGAGATCTGGTTGTTGATGACGCCCTTGCCCTCGAGGATCGCCTTTTTCTGGGCGTTGAACGCTGTGGCGTCGTCCTTGAAGTATTGGATCAGGGTTCCTGGCTCTGGCCCCTCGTAGAGGATCTTGGCCTTGCCTTCGTAGATTTTCTTGCGACGGGACATGTGGGAGCTCCCTCCCCGAAGGGCGCCGACGGCTCAAGCCGGCGACCTGAATCGCAAAAGCGGGCCAGAATCGGCCCGCGCGCGCCTCGGTTACAAGAACTTAGGGGAGAAGCGGCGGCGCCACAATTAGTCCTGCTGCGCATGGGAGTGTCGGTTGATCGCCTGGGCGGCTCCCGTTATGGGGAATGACCCCCGAGACGGAGACAAGCCCGGATGAGCCAGTTCGATGATCGCCAGCGCGCCCAGGAGACGAAATTCTCTTTGGATCAAGAGCTTGAGTTCAAGGCGCAAGCACGCCGGGCCAAGTTGACTGGCCTCTGGGCCGCGGGCTTGATGGGCCTGTCCGGCGAGGCCGCCGCCGACTACGCGAAATCGGTCGTGGTGGCGGACCTGGAAGAAGCCGGCGCCGAAGACTTGTTCCGCAAACTCCGCGCCGACCTCGATCTGCACGCGGTTGACCTCTCAGACCACCAGATCCGCGCCAAGATGGATGAGTGCCTTGCTGAGGCGCGCGCGCAGGTACAGGCGGGGGTCTGAGGGCGCGGCGGCGATACTAAGGCGTCGTTTCGCCCAGCACGTAGTTCACGAAACGATCAGCCAGCGCGAAAACAGCGGCGGCGTCGATTGCGCTGTCGCGCTTGTGCATATGCGCCATCAGCGCCTGTTCCAGCGCAAAGCGGCGGACATCGATGACGATGTCCTCGTCCCAAACGTCGTCATCGTCGAATTCTTCGGGCATCGTGGCTCCTTTGGGCGGCTCCTAGGGACGGCTCTCGCTAGAGCGATTCACCCGAACGCGCGTGTGAAAATCTCGTCAACCCTGGCGAAATGGTGGGCGTCGTCGAAGCAGCCGGCGAGGGTTTCGGGGGCGAGCTTGGAGGCGATCTCTGCGTCCGCTTTGAGTCGGTCCAGCAACGCGGTCGCCGGGCGCGGCGCCGGCGCTTGCCACACCGCCATGGCGCTTTTCTGCACCAGCCGATAGGCCTCCTCGCGCGCCAACCCCGCTTGCGTCAGCGCAAGCATGACACGCTGCGAATTATGCAGCCCACCGAGCAGCGCCAAATTGCGTGCCATGTTCTCAGGATAAACCACCAGCTTCTCAATCACCCCCGCCATGCGGTGCAGTGCGAAATCGAGATGGATGGTGGCGTCGGGACCAATGCCGCGCTCGACCGAGGAGTGCGAAATGTCGCGCTCGTGCCAAAGCGCCACGTTTTCCAGCGCGGGCGTCACCGCCGAACGCACCAAGCGCGCCAGTCCGCACAGATTTTCCGTCAGCACCGGATTGCGCTTGTGCGGCATGGCTGACGAGCCCTTCTGCCCCGGCTCAAAATATTCCTCCGCTTCCAACACTTCAGTGCGCTGCAAATGACGGATTTCAGTGGCGAGGCGCTCGATGCCGGCGGCGACCACGCCGAGTGTGCTGAAAAATGCCGCATGGCGGTCACGCGGGATCACCTGCGTGGACACCGGCTCGATGGCGAGGCCGAGTTTTCCGGCGACATAATCTTCCACGCGCGGATCGATCTGCGCGAACGTGCCGACCGCGCCAGAAATGGCGCAAGTGGCGATCTCCGCCCGCGCGGTGTGCAAACGCGCCAAATTGCGGGCGAATTCCACATAATGTCCGGCGAGCTTCAAGCCGAACGTCGTCGGTTCGGCATGGATGCCGTGGCTGCGCCCGATGCATGGCGTCATCTTGTGTTCAATCGCGCGGCCTCTCAGCGCTGCCATCAGACGCTCGCAGCCTGCGATGAGGAGATCGCTGGCGCGCGCAAGTTGCACCGATAAGCAAGTGTCGAGCACGTCCGATGAGGTCATGCCCTGGTGGGCGAAGCGGCTTTCGGGGCCGGTGTATTCGGCGACGTTGGTGAGGAAAGCGATGACGTCGTGTTTCACCTCGCGCTCGATTTCATCGATCCGCGCCGCGTCGAATTTGGCCTTGGCGCGATAGGCGGCGGCGGCGTCCTTGGGGATGATCCCAATTTCCCCCATCGCCTCCATGGCCAGGATTTCGATTTCCAGCCAAATTCCATAGCGGTTCTCGGGCGACCAGATCGCCGCCATTTCTGGGCGTGAATAGCGCGGAATCATGAGCGCTTGATGGTGCGCGCCGCGCCCAAGGTCAACTGACGCGATCTTTCCTAAGCGTCCGCCCGGCCAGCCAGAAGTGCAGCGCCGGCCATGGCAGAAGTGCGACCACGCACATCATCGCATATTTGAGCCCGTGCGCGACAGCCGGTGCGCATGTCGAAAGTTGCGCGCCCTCGGGGATGAAAAGTCGCGGCGCGGGGGGCGGCGGCTCGCCGCTGAACAAGCTCGCGAACGCAGCCCACAAATCTTTTGTTGGCATAGTGGTTCCGCGCGCGTCGGCGAGCATTTGCGCACAGGCGCCCGTCGTTAGCCCGTCAGGCGCGAGCGCCTGGTTGGCGAGGTAATCGGATAGAGCGCCCATGATCGGGGGCCCAAGCCCGTAGCCGACCAAATTGATGATCAAGAGCAGAAAGGCTGTGGAGGTAGCGCGCATGCGCGGCGGCGCAATGGACTGAACGACCGCGAAGCCTGGGCCGAGATAAAGGTAGTGAAAAATCGGCGCAACCATCAGGAAGGCGAAGGCTGGCCAGAATGAACTCTGCAAGAAAGACAGCAAATAGAGCGGCAAGGCTAACAACACGCCAAGCGTGGGCAGCCAAGAATAAACGCGTGGATGTTTGTGCGAAAGCCGATCGCTTGCGAAGCCGCCAAGAAATGTGCCAGCCGTCACCGCGAAGCCGGCAATGGCGCCGAAAGCGAGCGAAGCGGGTAGGTAACGGTCCTCGATCTCAGGTCCAAGTTCGGTAAACACGCGAGCAAAGTACGAGATCAGGAATTGCGCAGTGGAGTAGCCGACAAGAGCCATTAGCGCACCGCCAGCCGCCATATGCCAGAACGAGGCTTTGCGGGCGATGGCGCCAAGCGTTTCGGAGAAACTCGGCGTATGCTCGTCCGCGCCCGCCCGCGGCGGTTCCCGGACGGTGAACTTCAGTACCAGCGCCACGACGAGCCCCGGTGCGCCCAGAAGCCAAAACGCCCACCGCCAGCCGACGGTGGCGACGAACCACGCGCCGCCCACCGCGGCGAGCATGGTTCCGATCGGAATGCCGAGCCCCCAGATCGAGAGCGCCGAGGCGCGGCGGCTCGCTGGAAAGTAATCTGAGATGACCGAGTGTGACGGCGGCGTGCAGGCGGCCTCGCCGATGCCCACGCCGATGCGCGCCAGCGCCAATTGCAGGAAGTTTCCTGCAAATCCGCTAAGCGTGGTCATGGCGCTCCAAACCGCGGCGCCGAGCGCGACGATAGTGATGCGGTTGTGGCGTTCGGCGTAGCGCGCGATCGGAATTCCCATGATGCCGTACAGAATTGCGAACGCGGGCCCGCCCAAGAGGCCGAGTTCAAAATCTCCTATTTGGAGGTCACGCTTCAGAGCCTCCTGCACGACGCTGATCAAGCTGCGGTCAATGAAGTTAAAGACGTAGACCACCAACAGCACGCCGAGCGCATAGGCGCGATAGTTCTTGGACCCATAGCCTGGATAGGGCGCCGTGGCGTCAGTCATGAATGTTTCCCGCGTCTTCCGGGTTGTTGTGGCTGCTGGCGCGGGCGTGGTCAAATAGGCGCCGCCAACGCCATCCCGTGTTAAAAACCGGCCCGGACGTCGATGGGCGTCGTGCTAACCGTCGCTTGCTTTTGCCTTGCCAGCTCTGCTCCCAAACAACCACCCGCCCCGCGAACGCCGCCAGCTCAACAAGCCCCACGCCACCGGGATCAGCACGATCGCGAACGGCAACAGGCTGGCTATGAGCACGATGATGGCGGCAAAACCCTGCACGACGATACCCAGGAACGAGGCGAACGCATCGCCCAACGGACGGAACGTATCGCCGCGCAGCGGCTTGGCTGAGGATTGATAGCTCAGCGTCAGCTCAGACATCGCCACGCGCGTGCGCATCACTGCGAGGTTGGAGGCCAGCGAGTCGATCTCGCCTTGCACGCGTGCGAGTTCGCGCTCGGTTTCCAGAATATCCGACAGCCGCCCGCTACGATTGCGCAGCAGATCCTGCAGGCGATCGCGTAACGTGGTCTGGGCGCGCTGGCGCGCTTCGCTATCGACGATGGCGCGGGTGAGGTCTTCGGTGTTGGTGGTCTCCTGCAGGATGCGCCCGTTGGCGGCGTCGGCCTCCGCTTCAAGGCCGGTCATGAAACGGTTGAGCCAGGCCGGTTCCCCGCGCAGTGAGACGTAGCCGTTCATGGAGCTTTCTGGGTCGCCGCTGACATTGGAGCCGATCAACTGGCACAAACGCGGGCCGGCGCTCTGGCACATTTGCACATGACGCTCGACCATGCCCGACAGGGCGTCGGCCGGCAGTTCAAGATTGGTGGCGTAGGAATAAGCCAGGTAGAGGGCCGGCGTCGGGCCCGCCGGTTGGCTGGGGTTTGAGCCGCCGTTGGAAGCGGCCGCTTCTTGGCCGGCTATTTCTCGGCTGGCATCCATGGCAGGCGCTGCCGCCCCCCCCGCCGCGCTCTGCTCCATCGCTATTTCGGCCCCGCCGTTGGCCTTCTCGCTGGCCTGGCCGCAAGCGGCCAAAGCTACGCTCATCGCCAACACAACCAAGAATCCGCGCATGTTCCCTCCGCGTCGATCCGCCTTGGCGGATCAACCGACCCTCCCTAGAACAACGGCGGCATTATGGTGAGTGATCTGACAATCGCGCGAGCAAATCTGCAAAAGCGCATGGCGGGGGGACGCTAGGTGGCGGCGTTCCTGTCTGTAAGCTCCCTTAGCGTCCGCCGTGGCGGGCGGTTGCTGTTTGAGGGGCTGAGCTTCGATGCGGCGCCAGGCGATCTAATCGAAATTCGCGGCGCCAATGGAGCGGGCAAGACCAGCCTGTTGCGGGTGATTGCGGGCTTTCTGCGACCGGCACGAGGTGCTCTCCAGTTCAAGGACCGCGCCGACCCGCAGGCGGCGCTGCACTTTCTCGGTCACCAAAACGGACTCAAAGGCGCGGTTAGCGCGCATGCTCATGTGGACTATTGGGCCCGGCTGCTCCGCGGCGACGCTTCCGATGCGCTCGACCGCGTCGGGCTGCGAACTCAGGCCGAACTCCCCGCGCGCGTGCTGAGCCAGGGTCAGGCGCGGCGGCTCGCTCTGGCGCGCCTGCTTGCGGCGCCGCGGCCGCTATGGCTGCTGGACGAGCCTGCCGCTGGCCTCGATGCAGACGGCCGTGAATTGCTCACTGGCCTGATCGACGCGCATCGTCGCAACGGTGGTGTGGTGCTGGCGGCGCTGCATGAAAGCCTCGGTTCGGCGCCGAGCCAAACGCTCGATTTGAGCGCCGCATGAACGCGATCATAGCCACTTTCCGGCGCGATGCGGCGCTGTTGTGGGCCGGCGGCGGCGGAGCGCTTGCTCCGCTCGGCTATTTCATTGGCGCGGTGGTGCTGGCGCCGCTGGCGATGGGGCCGGACCGAACTTTGTTGACGGCGGCTGGGCCGCCGCTGGCTTGGGTGGCCGCAGCGCTCGCTGTGCTCGCAAGTCTTGAGAAACTATTTCAGGCCGATCTGGAGGACGGCTCACTCGAGCAGATGCTGCTCTCGGAAGCGCCATTGGAGGCGCTGGTCTTCGCCAAGGGCGCGGCGTTCTGGCTAGTGGTGGGCGTGCCGCTCGCGCTTGCTGCGGGGCCGGCAGCGATCACCCTCCAAGCGCCGCTGGAGCGGATACCGGTGATCGTTGCGAGCCTGCTGCTTGGCCTTGCCGCGTTCATTGGCGCGGGGCTCGTCGGCGCCGCTGTTGCGGCGGGCGTCAAGCGTGGCGGCGTGCTGATTGCGTTGCTGGTGCTGCCGTTCTTCGCGCCGCCGGTCATCTTCGGCGCGTCGGTGGCGTCCGGCCAGGATGTGGGTCCAGCGCTCGCGCTGCTGGGCGGGTGCGCCCTGTTTGGATGTGTGATCGGGCCGTTTGCGGCGGCTGCGGCGTTGCGCCTACAGGCGGAATGAGGAGGCATCGGCTATGCCCAAAAGCACGCCATGATCAATTTTCTCGCCAATCCCGCCCGCTTCATGGGCGCCACTGCCTGGATGGCGCCGGTGTTCGGCGCGCTCGCGCTTGTGCTGTTTTTCATCGGCGTCCGCTTGGGCTTGTTCGCTTCGCCCGCCGAGCAATATCAAGGCGAAACGGTGCGCATCATGTACGTGCATGTGCCCGCGGCCTGGTGGTCGTTGGGAATCTACACCTTCATGGCGGGCGCCAGTTTCGTGAGCCTGGTGTGGCGCCATGCGATGGCTGATCTCGCGGCGCGCGCTGCTGCGCCTATCGGCGCGACCTTCGCCGCCATCTGCCTGATCACCGGCTCGATCTGGGGCGCGCCGACCTGGGGGACATGGTGGGAATGGGACGGCCGGCTCACCTCCATGCTGATCTTGTTTTTGACCTATCTCGGCTATCTCGCCCTGATCTCCGCAGTCGATGACGAGGAGAAAGCCTCGCGCCTCGCGGCAATCCTGTGCCTCGTAGGATTTGTGAATATCCCCATTGTGCATTTCTCGGTCGAGTGGTGGTCGACGCTGCACCAGCCCGCAAGCGTTTTGCGTCCTGGCGGATCGAGCATCGACCCGTCGATGCGGACGCCGCTCTTTGTCATGGCGGGCGCCTATTTCAGTTTGTTTGCAGCGCTTCTGATCGCGCACATGCGTGCTTCTGTGCATCGTCGACGGGTGGAAGCCGCGCGTTTGCGCGCGGGGGGAGCGGCGCCATGATCGAAGGCGGTTTGAACTATGTATACGCCGCTTATGCGGCTGCGCTTGGCGGATTGACGGTGCTCACGCTGATCATCGTGCTGCGGGCGATCCATTGGGCGCGTGAAGCCAAGAAGCTGGAGGAGCGTCCGTGAAACGCGCCCTGGCGTTTGCGCCCCTTATCGTGCTGGTTCTGCTGGTGGCGGTGTCTGCGTTCCTGCTCACGCGCGGCGGCGAACGGGCGACGGTGACGGACGGCCTCGTAGGCCGCCCCGCGCCCGCTTATTCGCTCGAACGGCTTGGCGGCGGCGAGCCTGTGACGAGCGCTGCGCTGGAAGGGCGCGCCTATCTGATCAACTTGTTTGCCTCCTATTGTACGCCGTGCCTGGCCGAGCATCCCTTGCTGATGGAATTGAAGTCGCAGGGCGTGAGAATCGTGGGCGTGGCCCACCGCGACGAACCTGCCGATGCGGTGCAGTTTCTGGCGCGTCTTGGCGATCCATTCAGCGAGGTCGGCCTCGATCCTGATGGACGTTTCGCGCTTGAGCTTGGCGCCGCCGGCATGCCGGAGACGTTCGTCGTAGCCGCCGACGGAACCATTCGCGCCGTGCATCGCGGCGCGCTGACGCCGGAGATCGTCGCTGAAAAGATAGTTCCGGCGCTGGGTGGCGTCGGCAATTAACGCGAACGCGCAGCTTCATACAGGGCAATCGCCGCGGCTGCCGAGACGTTGAGGCTCTCCATGGCCGCCGCGATCGGGATGCGCGCGCGTTTCTCACACGCTTCGGCGACGCTGGGACGCAGGCCCTTGCCTTCGGCGCCGAGCGCTAGCGCAATCGGACGCGGATCGCGCAATGCGTCCGCCATGCTCAGCTCAGCCTCGCCCTCAAGCGCGACGGTAAGATAGCCGAGCGCGCGCAGCGTCTCGATCGCACGGGCGAGATTAGCCGCGCGCACATGCGGCACAAGTTCAATCGCCCCCGCCGCCGCCTTCGCCAGAACGCCGGTCAAGGGCGGCGATTTGCGATCTTGCAGAACAACCGCGCGCGCGCCGAACGCAACCGCGCAGCGGAACGCCGCGCCGACATTCTGCGGATCGGTGACGCCGTCGAGTAGGAGCACGCTGCGCCGGTCGGCGGGAGCGCATGCCGCCTCCATCGTGAGCGGCTCAAGCGGGAACGCCCGCACCGCCAGCCCCTGATGCACCGCGCCCGGCGGGAGCATGCCGTCGATGGCGTCGGGGTCGAGGATTTGCGCTGCAGCGTCCTCGGGCAGGCGCAACGCCGCGTTGCGCGAGGCGACCACGCGCTCGATCCGGCGCGCCGGATTGGCGAGCGCGGCCAGGCAGGCGTGCGTGCCCCAGAGCCAGGAGGGACCCCCGGTCTCCTCCTCGAATTGACGGCGCGGAAGCCGATCCGGCGGGATGCCGTGCGGCGCCTTGTTTGGGATTGGGGGCTTGGCTATAGGAGCGCTCCGCTTCGGGCAGGTGCTGAAGACAACGCGCTAGCGCGCATCGTCTCCATCTACCAGCCCAGACACTCATGGAAGGGTGGCCGAGTGGTTAATGGCAGCAGACTGTAAATCTGCCCGCGAGAGCGTACGCTGGTTCGAATCCAGCCCCTTCCACCATCCTTCGCACTTCGCGCTACATTTGGGTGCAACTTCCTTCGCCCGCCAGACGTAAGCCTCCACGGAACTCGGTCGAGGGAGCTGACATGCGCACGCGCGAGGATATCCCAGCGCCGGGAGGGCGTGTTTCGGTCTACCGCCACGCCGGGCTCGTGCGGGTCACCCATTGGATCAATGCGCTGTGCGTGTTCGTGCTGATCCTGAGCGGGCTCAACATCCTCAAAGCGCACCCCGCGCTCTATTGGGGCAGTCAATCCGACTTCGCCGATCCGTGGCTGCGCGTGTCCGATTGGCTGCGGCACGTGCCGACGCTACCTACCATGCGCGATCTCGCGACCGGGCGGAATTATCATTTCTTCTTCGCCTGGGTGCTGGTGATCAACGGCGCGGCGTACTTGGCGTATGGATTCTGGCGCCGGCATTTCGCGCGCGACCTCATCCCAACGCGCGCCGAACTTGGCGCCATCGCGGAAGTGGCCAAGGAACACGCAAAGCTCCATTTCCCCCACGAGCGCCGCTACAACGTGATCCAGCAACTCACCTATCTGGCTATCATTTTCGGATTGCTGCCGCTTGTGGTGTTGTCGGGTTTGGCGATGTCGCCGGGCTTCGATGCGATTGCGCCTTGGGTGCTGGATTTCTTCGGCGGAAGGCAATCGGCGCGCACCGTCCATTTCCTGTGCGCGGTTGCGATGGTGTTGTTCATCTTCGTTCACGTCGCGTTGGTGATTGTGTCAGGGTTCAAGAACAACATCGTGTCGATGATTACCGGGCGCTATGTCGTGGTGCGGGCGCCCACCAATGCGCCGACCACCTCGCCAGCGGAGGCTTCGTGATGGACCTGAATCGGCGCAATTGGTTTGCACGCGCTCTTGCGGGCGCTGGAGCGCTTGCACTTGGCGCCTGCGATTCCGTCACCCGCGCGCCGGCGGTGCGCAATGGGTTGAAGCTCGGCGAGAGCTTGAGCATGAGCGTGCAGCGCCTGCTCATGAGCCGTCGCACGCTGGCGCGGGAATATCTCACTTCCGACATCGCGCCGTCATTTCGCGCCAATGGCTCCAAGAATCCGCTTGACCCCGCCTATCGCGCGCATGCCGCGAATGGGTTCCGGGATTGGCGGCTGCAGATCGGCGGCCTGGTAGATAATCCCTACGAACTCTCGCTCGATGAAATCCGCGCCGCTTCCGCGCGCACGCAGATTACGCGTCATGACTGCGTTGAGGGATGGAGTTGTATTGGCAAGTGGACCGGCGCCAGGTTGGGACCGCTGATCGATCGCGCGCAATTGAAGCCAGAGACGCGCTATCTCGTGTTCTATTGCGCCGACAACACCGAAGATAACCCGTCCAGGCCGCTCTATTATGAGAGCATCGATCTGATCGACGCTTACCACGAGCAGACCATCCTCGCTTACGAACTCAACGACGAGCCATTGCCGATAGCGAACGGCGCGCCCATCCGGCTCCGGGTCGAACGCCAGCTTGGCTACAAGCAAGCCAAATACATCATGCGCATCGAAGCGGTGGAGAGTTTTGCCGATATACGCGGCGGCAAGGGAGGCTATTGGGAAGACCGCACCGGTTACGAATGGTACGCGGGAATTTGAAGGCTCGTCCTGTCGCGCGACGCGTTCCAACGCAGGTGCGGCCTTCGACAAGCTCAGGCTGACGCGGATTTGTGCCGCTTACTCCACGGCGGCGCCTAGACCTCTACAGCGTCACCCTGAGCCTGTCGAAGGGCGACTACTCCGCTCCCGGTGGTTAGCCAAGGGGCGTAAGTTTCAGTGCGATCACTCAATCCATCAAACGCTGCATCAGATACGTGTACTCCAGCGCGCGCCGTCGAGCGACTTCGTTCAAATTGGCCGCCGCCGCGTGGCCGCCGTCTATGTTCTCATAATAGAGCACAGGCATTCCCAGTTCGCGCATGCGCGCTACGTATTTGCGCGCGTGGCCGGGATGGACGCGGTCGTCCTTGGTTGATGTGAGCACGAAGGGCAGCGGAAAGTCAGGCCGTGCGCGTAGATTTTGGTAGGGAGAAATCGAGCGCAGGAAACGCCGCTCGCGCGGGTTGGAGGGCGAGCCGTATTCATCAACCCAGGATGCGCCGGCAAGCAATCGATCGAACCGCATCATGTCGAGCAGCGGCACCTGCACGACTGCGGCGTTGATCATCTCCGGATGCTGGTTGAGCATCACGCCCATCAGTAAGCCGCCATTGGAGCCGCCCATGATCCCCAGTCTTCGCGGACTGGTGATGCGCCGCGCGACCAGGTCCTGCTCGACGGCGTAGAAATCGTCGTAGATCACTTGGCGGTTGGTGCGCAGTCCTGCTTGGTGCCAAGCGGGACCGAACTCGCCGCCGCCGCGGATGTTGGCCAGCACGTAGACGCCGCCGCGCTCGAGCCACATCTTGCCAACGAAGGGGCTGTAGCTCGGCGTGTAGGAAATCTGGAATCCGCCATAGGCCCAGAGCAAGGTCGGGTTCTCGCCGTTGAGGGCCATGTCGCGGCGATGGACCACGAAATAGGGCACGCGCGTGCCGTCGCGGCTGGTCGCTTCGTATTGCTCGGCGACGAAGTTCTGCGCGTCGAACTGGACTGGCAGCGAACGAATAGCGCGCGCTCTGGTCGCACGCTCGTCGAGCGCGTAGAGCGTGTCGGGGGTAAGATAATCCTCATAAATCGCGAAGGCGATCTGCTCGGTGGGCGAAGAGCCCGCGAAGGAGATCGAGCCTGTGCTTGGCAGGTTCACCTCTCCCTCCACCCAGGCGCGGCCATCGAAGGCAAAGCGCAACAAGCGTCCGCGCACGTTCTCGTAGCCGGCGACGAGGATGGCGTCGCGTGTGATCGCCACCGCTTCGATCGATTGACGTGCGTTCGGGGAGTGCAGCGTCGCGACATTCGGCGCCGCGCCAGTGAGCGTGTCGAGCGTGATCGCGACGAGCGAGCCTGACGAAGTCGGCGGCGCGGTTGCGGCGGCGCCGGGTGGGAGCCAATCTTGCTCCAAAGTCGCGATCAATTGGCCCTTGTAGAGTCCTTGGATGGTCGCTTTCGAGGGAAGGTTGATGCGTTGGGGGGCCTCGCCGTCTAGCCGCCAGAAATTGGACTCGAAGAATGTATTGCTTTCGTAGCCGATCGCGATGCGCGAACCATCGACGTCCTCGAGGAGTCCGGCGAACACGCCGACATCCGTGTTCTGGCCACGTATGATTTCCGTAGCCTCCGCGAGCGGGGTTCCTCGCGTCCAACGCTTGAGCACATAAGCGTAGCCGGATTCCGTCATCGTGCCCGGCCCCCAATCTGTGCCGACAATCAAGGTGTCGTGATCAAGCCAGGCGACCGAGGACTTCGCTTCGGGCACGACGAACCCGTTCTGCACGAAGGAACGCGTCGCGGTGTCGTATTCGCGTTCAGTGGAGGCGTCTTTGCCGCCGTTGGACAGCGAGATCATGCAGCGCGTCGAACCCTCTAAGCAATTGGCGCCCTGGAACACCCAATTGGCGCCCTCAGCCCGGGCCAGCGCATCGACATCGAGCACGGTTTCCCACACTGGCGCGCCGCTGGAATACGCCGGCAGCGGGGAGCGGCGCCAGATCCCGCGCACATGCGTCTCGTCCTGCCAGAAATTGTAATAGAAGCCCTCGCGCACAGTGCCTGTGGGCAGGCGGTCGCGATTGTTGGCGATGGCGAGCGCGTCGGCCTGGAGCGATGTGTAGCGCGCGTCTCCCTGCAGGTGCGCCAATGACTGGGCGTTCTGTTCGCGCACCCACGCGAGCGCGCGCTCGCCCTCGACCTCTTCGAGCCACAAATAGGGGTCCGGTTGAGTGGGCAGGAAGGATTGCATGGTGCTGCACGAACCTAAAACAAGCGTCGCCAGTCCGGCGGCGGCGACAACGGCAAAGCGCATGGGCGGTCCCCTCTTGGGCCACCCAAGCAGAAGCAGGGCCTCCTGGAAAGGCCCATGAGGGGGGGTGCGTTTCGCGGCGAACCCGCCTAGATTCGGGAGGATGCGCTATTTCAAGATGAATGGCTGCGGCAATGATTTCGTCATCATTGACGCGAGGTCCAGGGGGGGGCTGCCGCTCTCGCCGGTGCAAGCGCGCGCGATCGCCGATCGGGAAGCCGGTCTTGGTTGTGACCAAGTGATCGCTGTTGAGCGTTCGATTCGGGGCGACGCCTTTATGCGGATTTGGAATGCCGATGGCGGCGAGGTCGACGCGTGCGGCAACGCTGCGCGTTGTGTGGCCTGGCTGCTGCTAGAGGAAGGCGGGGCCGCCTCGCGGCGTATCGAGACTGGCGCCGGCCTGCTCTACGCGCAGCGCGCTGGCGAGCGGGCAATATGCGTCGATATGGGCTCGCCGCTTCTGCGCTGGGAAGAGATCCCGTTGGCCCGGGCAATGGACACCGCGCAGCTCGATTTCCTCGCCGGGGGATTGCCAGGCCCGGGCGCCGTGAGCATGGGAAATCCTCATGTCGTGTTCTTCGTCCCGGATGCCGCAACCGCACCGGTCGCGAGCCTCGGGCCGGTGGTGGAGCGTGATCCTCTTTTCCCCGAGCGCGCGAATGTAGGCTTTGCGCAGGTGCTAGCGCAGGATCGCATCCGATTGAGGGTCTGGGAGCGTGGCGCGGGGGAGACTCAGGCCTGCGGCACCGGCGCATGTGCAGCAATAGTGGCGGCGCACCGGCAAGGCCGGTGCGGGCGCCGCGCAGAGGTGATTTTGAATGGCGGATCACTTGAGATTGAATGGCGCGCGGGTGACGATCGGGTGTTGATGACAGGACCGGTCGAACTTGAACACACAGGGGAGCTGCCGGCGTTATGAGGATGATCTTTGCCTGTCTTGCACTTGCGGCATGCGCGACCATGCCTGCTTCGACGCCTGCTGAGCGCCTGGCGGGGTGCTGGCTATCCGCGCTCCCCGGGGGAACCATCATGCGTTGGGCGCCGGATCCGGCGCAGCCGGAATTGATGCTGGGCGTGCGCAACGATCCGCGTGGCGGGGCGCCGACTCGATTCCGGCTGGGGGTCGGTGGCCAGGGACAAGAATTTTGCGAACTCGGCCCCGGGAGCGCCGTCAACCAATGCTGGGTGGTGGCGGAGGGCGATGGCGGCTCGCTCGAGGGCGGGCGGGCATTCATCGACCGCGACGGTGACCGCTTGACGATCGAGATTATGGGTGGGGCCGCCAACCGGCTAGTTTTTCAGGGCAATCGACGCCGGTGCTCCTGATTTGAAGTTAGCCGTGCTGGATTGAAATCGTCGCCCGCCCCGCGCAAGGTCGCGGTTCATTGGGTGTGAAATGGCTGAGCTGCGGGACACTGTTCTCTACGCCTTTCGCAAGCAGGATGGCGGCGGCGTATTGATGCGCGCGACCGCAAGTTTCGTCGTGCTTGCAGGCCCTCTTGTGGGGGGCGTTCTTCATTCTCAATCGCGATGCGATCGGCGGGACGGTGAGTTGGAGCGCCGAGATGATCCGCCTCGTCGCTGATTCCGGCGGCCCGGTTCACATGGACGAAATTCCTGAGCCCCCGGCGGGTGTCGGCGCAATGTTCGGCGGGTTTTTTCTGCTGCTGCTGACGTACAATATCACGCTTGCGGCGTACGAAGCGGCCTGCCAACGTTGGTTGATCCATAGCGAGCGCACAGGCGGCTTTGCTCTTTCGCTTGGAGTAGAGACATGGCGCATCTGGGGCGTCTATTGGGTTTGGTTCGGGGTGCGGCTGGCGCTCGCGGTAGCGACGTCGGTAGTGGTGGGAGTGCTCGCGTTTGTCCGGGGCGAGGGTTGGCCCGACGATGAACGCAGTTGGATCGGACTCGCTGTCCAGATTGCGTCGATTTATTTCCTCATACGCTGGGCGCCGGCCGCCGCCACCTCGGTGGGCCGGGGCGCATTTTCCTTCTTTGAGTCGTGGACTGTCACACGCGCGCGGTTCTGGCGGATGTTGGGGGCTTACGCGATTTTGGCTGTGATCTTGATAGCGTACCACGCTCTCATATTAGGCGCCGCGTTGTGGCTCATGTGGCCCAGCATCGGCGAGCGGGCGATGGCTGTTGTTGAGGATCGCGAGAGTATCGATTTGGCGTTCGGCCTGGCTGCCAAGCTCTTCTCCGCTGCCAATCTGCCGATCGTCGTCGGCGCCTATCTCGCGGCAATACCTGCGTTCCTGTTTATGCTCTTGGCGCATTACGGGATCTGCGCCAAAGCCGTGCGGACGGCGTTAGACGAGGGCAGAATAGAGCGGGAGCGCTAGTCCGATTGTCGGTCAGCCCCCGCGCCAATCACCGGACAACGCTTCGCGTTTCCGGGTTCGCTTTGCTCCAGTGGGAGA
>CADEDG010000028.1:12365-30060 GCA_902826035.1 uncultured Alphaproteobacteria bacterium | reverse complement strand
CCGACGGCGCCTGCAGGCCTCACAGCAGGCTGGGTGGGGGACGCACGCGGAGGCCTGTTCTCTTTCGATTGCCGGACCGCGATGAAGCCCCCCATAGAGCCCACGAATCGGTACAGCATCGCAACTTGCTGGACGCGCGCCGGTGCTCATAGATGGATGGCGTTTTGCCGAAAACGCCCCAAGCCCCGGCGACGTCCTTCACAGAACCGGAACATTTTTGACGCCGATTCGCAACAACCAACTCGCCGATCATTTCCACAGCGAACCAATCAGTCGCCTCCAGGCGCGGCTCGCGATATAAGAAAGTCCGCATTATCAGCGTCTTCCCTGCGGCGGGCTAGTGCTGTGAGTAACTGATGAATCTCTTGTCATCTCGAGTCGGAGGGGTGCGCTTGGCCCGAGCGACGCGTTGCGCCAAGCTTTGGCGCGAAGCAGGAGTTGAGACATGGCGGATCGGATCGATATCGGCGCCTCGCCGGAAGGTATGCAAACCCTGGCGCTGAAGCGCGCCAACCGCCACGGGCTTATCGCGGGCGCCACTGGCACCGGGAAAACCGTTACGCTGCAAGCGCTTGCAGAGGCGTTTGCGCGCGAAGGCGTCAACGTTTTCGCTGCTGACATCAAGGGCGACCTCTCCGGCATTGCAGCGCCGGGAGAACCTCCGCCCGGCTGGGCGCTGAAGCGCGCCGATGAGATCGGGATCGCGCTGACGCCGGAGGCGCCGCCGGTCGTGTTCTGGGATGTGTACGGCGAACTCGGCCATCCAGTGCGTACGACCGTCACCGAAATGGGCCCGGTGTTGATGGCGCGCATCCTGGAGGCCAGCGAAGCGCAAGAGGGCGCCGTCACTATCGCCTTCAAGCTCGCCGACGATTGGCTCAAGGACGGCAAGCGCGAGGGGCTGCTCTTGAACCTCGCCGACCTGCGCGCGCTGCTCACCTACATCTCCGAGAATTCCGAAGACATCGGCAAAAAGTACGGCCTGGTGACGCCGCAATCCATCGCCGCATTGCAACGTCGCCTGCTGCAATTGGAGATGGACGGCGCCGAGCGCTTCTTTGGTGAACCCGCGCTGGAGCTGGACGATCTTCTGGCGCCGGGGCCCGACGGCAAAGGCGTCGTGCATCTGCTTGCCTCTGAGCGTCTTGTACAAAGCCCGCGGCTTTACTCTGCATTCCTGCTGTGGCTCATGAGCGAGCTTTGGGAGACGCTGCCGGAAGTGGGCGACCTCGATAAACCAAAGCTCGTGTTCTTCTTCGATGAGGCGCATTTGTTGTTCCGAGACGCGCCGAAGGAATTATTGACCCGCGTCGAGCAAGTGGTGCGGCTGATCCGCTCCAAGGGCGTTGGCGTTTATTTCGTCACCCAATCGCCGACCGACGTGCCTGACATGGTGCTTTCGCAATTGGGCAATCGCTTTCAGCACGCGCTGCGCGCCTACACGCCGAGCGACCAGAAAGCCGTGCGCGCAGCGGCGCAAAGCTTTCGCGCCAACGCCAACGTGGACGTGGCGAAGGAAATTCAGGAAATGAATGTCGGCGAGGCGCTCGTATCGACGCTCGACGAAAAGGGCGCGCCCACAGTGGTTGCGCGCACAAAAATTCGCCCACCCAACAGCCAAGTCGGCCCGATATTGCTCGAGGCGCGTGAAGCGATGATCGCCAAGTCCAGCGTGCGCAAGAAGTACGAGAAGACCATCGATCGCGAGAGCGCGCATGAAGTGCTAACGCGGCGTTTGGAGCAAGTCGCGCGCGAGGAAGAGCGCGAAGCCAAGGCCCGGGCGCCTGCCTCACGTTCGACGGGAACCACCCGGCGCTCTGGCGGCTCGCGCACCACTGCCGTCGAGCGCCAAACCGGGCGCGTCGCCACCGGCGTTTTCTCCACCATCGTGCGCGAGTTGATGCGCGGCATCCTGGGCACCCCCTCGCGGCGGCGGCGCTAATACGCCGGGGCATCGGAGCGCACTGCCTGTTCATCGTGCAAGCGGTTGACCTAAGGCGGCCGAAGCGCTTGTCTCCAGACCGCTTTTCCTTGGGGGACGATGGATGCAGATCAGAACTTGGCGCGCTCTGGTTTTTGGTTTTGGTCTGGCCCTCTCCTGCGCGAGCGCGGCGGCACAGCCCAGCCCGGTTCAAATGCCGTCTGCACCTCCCGAGCCGCGGGACCTGGCGCACCCCGGAACCATTGCACTCGAAGTCGACGTCTCTGATGTAACGCGCGGCATCTTCCGCGTGCGCGAGACGATCCCCGTGGCAGGCCAGGGTCCGCTTGTTCTGCTCTACCCTGAATGGCTTCCCGGCAACCACGCGCCGCGCGGTCCGATCCATCAGCTTGCAGGTATCGAGATTAGCGCCAATGGCGCGCGCATCCCATGGCGCCGCGACGTCGTGAATGTCTACGCTTTCCATGTCGATGTTCCCGCTGGCGTGAGCCAGATCGAGGCGCGCTTCCAGTTCCTATCGCCGACGGCGGGCAACCAGGGGCGGCTCGTCGCCACCCCGGAGATGCTGAACCTGCAATGGAATACGGTCATCCTGTACCCAGCGGGCCATTACGCTTCACGCATCCGCGTCGCACCGGTCGTACAATTGCCGGATGGCTGGAGTTTCGCCACCGCGCTTGACGGCGCCTCCACACAAGGCGCGACTACTCGCTTTGCCGAGACTTCGCTTGAAACAATGATCGACTCGCCAATGTTCGCCGGCCGTCACTCGCGGCGCATCGACCTCGATCCAGGCGGGCGAACGCGCTTCACCCTGAATGTCTTCGCCGACCGCGCCGACCAGCTCGCGGCGAGCGAAGAACAAGTGCGGCCGCACGTTGAACTTGTGCGCCAAGCCTATCGTTTGTTTGGTGCGGGTCACTTCAACCATTATGATTTCCTGTTTGCGCTCTCGGGGCGCTTGAGCGGCATTGGCCTCGAACACCACCGCTCCAGTGAAAACGCAGTGGGCGGCGGCTATTTCACCGATTGGGACAAGGCGCTCGACGACCGAGATCTGTTGCCCCACGAGCTTGTCCATTCCTGGAATGGCAAGTTTCGCCGGCCCGCCGATTTGTGGACGGCCGACTACAACGTCCCGATGCGCAACAGCCTGCTCTGGGTCTATGAAGGCCAAACACAATATTGGGGGCAAGTGCTGGCCGCTCGCTCGGGCCTCTGGAACCGGCAGGACGCGCTCGATTCGCTCGCGCATACGGCGGCGAGCTTCGAGACCCGAGTCGGCCGCGCGTGGCGTCCTCTGCAGGACACCACGAATGACCCAATCGTCTCGCAGCGCCGCCCGCAGCCATGGCGCAGTTGGCAGCGGAGCGAGGATTATTATTCCGAAGGACTGTTGATCTGGCTCGACGCCGACACCCTGATCCGCGAGCGCACCAACAGCCGCCGCTCGCTCGACGATTTCGCGCGCGCCTTTTTCGGCCCGGGCGATGGGGCGTGGACGCCGCGTACTTACACGTTTGAGGATATCGTTGCGGGGCTCAACGCTGTAACGCCATATGATTGGGCGGCCTTTTTGCGCGCGCGCGTTGAGCCCGCTGGCGGGCAAGCGCCACTTGACGGCATCGCCCGCGGCGGCTGGCGGCTCGTTTATGCCGCCGAGCGCAGCAATTATTTCCGCCAATACGAAGCCAACAACGAAGTCGCCGATTTCATGTTCTCGATCGGCGCGGCCTTCGACAAGACCAACAACGTCACCCAGGTGCAGTGGGACGGGCCGGCGTTCAATGTGGGGCTTACCGTCGGCGCGCAAGCCATCGCGGTTAACGGACAGGCGTTCAATGCCGACGCACTGCGGCGCGCCATCACCGCCGCGAAAGATAACACTGCGCCGATCGAACTTTTGATCAAAAACGGCGATCAGTACCGCACCCTAGCCGTGGATTACCATGGCGGGCTGCGCTATCCGCGTTTTGAGCGGGTAGCGGGAACGCCGGATCGATTGGGAGCGATCCTAAGTCCCCGCGCGAATTGATTTACGTACGTCCGTTCAGCGCCCAATCGTAGCTGTGCCCTGCTATTCGGGTGACGCGCTCCAGACGCCGCGCCAGATCCGGCGATGCGTAGCGCCGCAGATGCGCGATCACGTTTGCGTCGGCGCCACCGAAATCGTCGCGGAACCAGCGGTAAATGCTTGAAACGCGGAGCGCGCCGTCGGCCCCGACACGTACGCCGCGTGCATGGTTGATATAGGCACGCGCGGCGGCGTCGAGGTCGGCGTTCAAGGTCTCGGAGCGCCAGGCCCGCATCATGAGGTTTGGACAGCCCAGCGAGGCGCAATTGATGGCGTAGTGAACACGCGGATCGCGGAAGGTCGGACGCAAGATGCTGTTCTCGATGTCGTCGAGCGAAAGCCTGCGCCCCTCTACGGTGACGCGGGGCGATCTCCACGGCCCAATCAGACCGCGCAGATCGAAGCCCGCCCCTTCGCTCCTGATGTCGCGGATCGAACGCACGGGGTACCGCTCTAGCACGATCTGCAGCGTCACTGCGTTGTAGAGGTTGATCCAATGGGAAAAAGCGCGCTCGCGCTCGAAGCTGGAGGGGCGCTGACCAGAAAGCTCGGCGACATATGCATTCAGCGCCGCGCGGTCGGCGCCGTTGGCGCGCCAGCGGGCGTAGTCCACCCGGTTGATCCCGTCGGCGCTAGCCGAAACATAACGCGAAAGCAGCCCGTCATAAGCCGTATCATAGGCCGCGGCCGGGCTCGCTATCAGGAAAACCGCCGCCAACGCAGTCAACAAGGAACGCATGTTCGCCTCCGCGTCTGTCTATACGCTCGGCGGCGGTCTGGGGTTGCGGGCGTTCGCAGTACCTCATGAATCAGTGCTCCCATCCCACCCATCCCCGGATGAATGCGCAGCATTCAGTCCGGGGCCCATAAACACGATCGCTTCGTGATCTTGGGCCCCGGACGTCGCCTGCGGCGAATCCGGGGATGGGTGTTGATGGATCATACCCACGATGACCAATGCGAGCGCGGTAGCAGGCACCGATTGCCGGCGAGGGCGCCGGCGGTCCATATTACCCCCATGCCGACCCCCAATTCGCTCGATTCCTTCTGGATGCCGTTCACCCCCAACCGGGCGTTCAAGGCCGACCCGCGCATGGTCGTGCGGGCAGAGGGCATGCATTATTACACCCCGGACGGTCGCGCGATCCTCGACGGCACTGCCGGCCTTTGGTGCGTCGCCGCCGGGCACGGACGACCGCGCATCGTGCAGGCAATCCAGCGCGCCGCGGCCGAACTCGACTACGCCACCAATTTCAATCTCGGCCACCCCACCGCGTTCGAGTTCGCCAACCGTCTCGCCGGTATTTTGCCTCAGGGTCTCGACCGCATCTTCTACACCAATTCCGGCAGCGAGAGCGCCGACACGGCGCTCAAGATCGCGCTCGCCTACCAGAAGGCGCGCGGCAAGGCCGGCAAATACCGTCTGATCGGGCGCGAACGCGGCTATCACGGCACCAATTTTGGCGGCATCTCCGTCGGCGGCATTGTGCGCAATCGCATGACCTATGGCCCGATGGTGGCGGGCGTCGATCATTTGCCGCACACGCTTGACATATCGCGCAACGCCTTCTCGCCCGGCGAGCCGCCGTTTGGTATGGAGTTCGCCGACGCGCTGGAGCGCATCGTACAATTGCACGACGCAAGCACGATCGCTGCTGTCATGGTCGAGCCGGTGGCAGGCTCCACGGGTGTAATCATGCCGCCGAAAGGCTATCTGAAGCGCCTGCGTGAACTGTGCACCAAGCACGACATTCTACTCATCTTCGACGAAGTGATCACCGGTTTCGGGCGCTTGGGCGCGCCGTTCGCGGCGCAATACTTCGACGTCAAGCCCGACATCCTCACCATGGCGAAAGCCATCACCAACGCCGCCGTGCCAATGGGCGCGGTGGCGGCGTCGCGCGAGATCTATGATACGATCCTGGCCAACTCTGACACACCGATCGAGTTGTTCCACGGCTACACCACCAGCGGCCATCCTCTCGCCTGCGCGGCCGGTATCGCCACGCTCGACACTTTCCGCGAAGAAGCCCTGTTCGAACGCGCCGCCGAACTCGCGCCTTATTGGGAAGAAGCGATGCACTCCCTGCGCGACGCGCCGCACGTGATCGACATCCGCAATCTCGGGCTGATCGGCGGCATCGAACTCGAGCCGCGCGCGGGCGCGGCGACGCAACGCGCGCTGGAAGCATTCCGCATATGCTTCGACAAGGGCGTGCTGATCCGCGTCACCGGGGACATTCTCGCGTTCTCACCGCCGTTGATTATCGAGACGCGCGAGATCGATCAGATCGTGGACACGGTGCGGGGGGCATTGGGGGAAATTGCTTAGTGCGCAAACGTGCGTGATTGGGAGCGCGCGGCCTCCGGCCGCGCTAGCGTCGCCGGGGGCGACGCGCTCCAACACCCAAGCATCCGTGCATGCCGGCGAGGACGCCGGCGGTCCAAAAAAAGCATGATCCTCCTCCTCACCACTCTCACCCTCTCCGCCACGCTCTTCGCGCTCCTGTGGGCGATCAGCGTTCGCATCAGGGACCCGAGTTTCATCGACGCCTGGTGGGCGCTTGGCATTGTTGTGCTGGCGTGGGCGACGTTCCTGCAAATGCCCGCGCACGGACCGCATGCGTTCGCGCTGACCGCGCTGGCGACATTCTGGGGTTTGCGGCTCGGGCTCTATCTGCTTTGGCGCTGGCGCAAGCATGGCGCGGATCGGCGCTACGAGAAGCTCGCCGCGCAGGCGCGCGAGCAATTCGAGCTCGGCTTCGCGGCGTTTTCCGCGCTTTGGGTCTTCCTCCCGCAAATGGCGCTGCAATTCGTGGTCGCGCTGCCGGCAATGTTGGGACAACTGACGGCGCAGACAACTTCCGGCGCTCTCGCTTGGTTCGGCGCTGCACTCTCCGCGTTCGGCATTGCCTACGAGGCCATCGCCGACGCCCAACTCACGCACTTCAAGTCCGATCCAGAAAACGCCGTCAAGGTGATGGATCGCGGCTTGTGGCGGTATTCGCGCCACCCGAATTATTTCGGCGAGATGTGCGCGTGGTGGGGTATGTACGTGATCGCCGCCGATGCCGGCCATGCGCTTTGGACGCTTCCGGGCCCGCTTCTACTCACCTTCCTGCTCACCCGCGTCTCCGGCGCGCCGACAACGGAGCCGCACTTGGCGCGCACGAAGCCGGAATACGAGGCGTACAAGAGGCGCACGAGCACGTTTATTCCTTGGCCGCCGATCAGGGCTGGCGCGTCGCGTTCCAGTTGAACAGAAAGTTCCGGTGCTCGGCCCAAGTTTGCCCCTCGACATGATCGCCAGCGAGGCATGCTGCAGTGTGATACGGCCCTGCACCGTCTGATGTCCTGAAGCTCACGCAGGTGCGGCCCCGATCGGTTTTCCAGCGCCCCGCTTCGATCTCGCTTTGGTAGAACGAGCCGACCACGACGCCGTCGGCGCGGAGTTCGAGTTGCATTGGCTGGGTGTAGGGGGTGGACGGATCGGTCGTTAAATCCACTACCCAAGCGCCATCTAACGGTGAAGCTGTCTCAGTCTGAGCGCTCGCCCATCGCACCGCGCCTGCGCTGAGTAGCGTTGTCAGTGCGAGCGTGAGTATCAATGACCTCATCGTGAAGCTCCCCTTTCTCGCTTGTACGTGCGGTCACGCCATCGGGATCACTCGTCGCGCCGAACCCATTGCCCCTCCCCGTCGCTCGCCTCCAGCCAGGCCGCTTCGGCGCGCGCAAGCGCTGTCGCGGCATGGACGCGCTCCTTCAGGAGAGATTCACCCCGCTTCTGGTCGCGCACGAACAGGTCCGGATCGGCGAGCGCGGCGTCGATATGCGCCAGCGCTGCCTGCGCCTGCTCCATCTCCGCTTCGGCGGCTTCGAGGCGCCGTTGGCGTGTGTATTTCGAGGACTTCTGCTTGGCGTCGCCCCGGCTTTCGCCACCACTCTCGGATCGCACGCCGCCCGTCGCCGCGTTGCCGACTTTCTCTCCGGGCCGATCTGCGGCCAGCACCAGTTTGCGATAATCATCGAGGTCGCCGTCATACTGGCGCGCGCGACCGTGATAGACGAGCCATAAGCGGTCGGCGCAGGCTTCGGCTAGATAGATGTCGTGCGTGATGAGCAGCACCGCGCCTTCGTATTCATTGATGGCGTGAATGAGCGCCTCGCGGCTGTCGATATCTAAGTGCGAGGTCGGCTCATCCAGGATCAGCACGTGCGGCTTGGCGTGCGCCATCAGGCCGAGAAGCAGGCGAACCTTCTCGCCGCCGCTCAAATTCTGCACCTTGGTGTCGATCTTATCGGGACCGAACCCCATGCGCGCCGCCAGCGATCGTAATTTCGGCGGCGGCCAATCGCGTTCGAGTTCGCGCACGTGCTCCAGCACGGTTTCGCCCTCGCGCAATTCGTCGAGCTGATCCTGGCTGAAATAACCCATCACCGCTTTGCCGGACGCCACGCGCTTGCCTGACAGGAGCGCCAAGCGCGCGGCGATCGATTTCACCAACGTAGTCTTGCCCTGGCCGTTGGGGCCAATGACCACGATGCGGTCGTCGTGATCGAGCCGCAATGACACATGGCTCAGCACCGGCTTGCCCGCGACATACCCGAGGTCGCACTCGTCCAGCACCACCAGCGGCGAAGCCAGTTCGCTGGGGTCCTCGAAGTGAAACGGCATCGTGCGGGTTTCAAGCGGCACGGCGATGTCCTGCATTTTCTCGAGCTGCTTGATGCGGCTTTGCGCCTGGCGCGCTTTGCTGGCCTTGGCGCGGAAGCGGTCGATGAATTTCTGCAAATGCTCGCGCTGGGCTTCTTGCTTTTGCTTCATCGAGGAAGCCTGCGCGAAGCGCTCGGCGCGCTTCTTCAGATATGCATCATAGCCGCCGACGACGATCTCCAGCTTCTTGTCGTCCAGCGCCAACACGTGGGTAACCGAACGGTTGAGCATTTCGCGATCGTGACTGACCACAACCACTGTATGCGGATAGGCGCGCAGATAATCCTCCAGCCAGGCGGCGCCCTCGAGATCGAGATAATTGGTCGGCTCGTCGAGCACGAGCAGGTCGGGCTCGGAGAACAGCACGCCGGCGAGCGCTGCGCGCATGCGCCAGCCGCCGGAGAATTCGCGCGCCGGGCGGCGCAAGTCCTGCTGCTCGAAGCCCAAGCCCACTAGAATGGCCGAAGCCCGCGCCTCGGCGCTGTAGGCGTCGATCTCGGCCAGGCGCATATGGATGTCGGCGATGCGCTGGGGATCGGTTGCCGTTTCGGCCTCAGCCAGCAGCGCGCTCATTTCCTCGTTGGCGGCCAACACGAGGTCGAGCAGCGCCGTATCGATTGCGGGGATTTCCTGGGCCACGAATCCCATGCGCGCGCCACGGCGGATGCGGATGGAGCCGCCGGGCTTGGCCGCCTCCTCCCGGATCAGGCGTAGCAGGGTTGTTTTCCCGGTCCCGTTCTTTCCGATCAGGCCGACCTTCCAGCCCTCGGCGATGAACGCCGAGGCGCTCTCGAACAGAGGCCGGCCGCCGATGCGGTAGGTGAGGTCGGAGATTTCGAGCATGCGGCGTGGTTTAGAGCCGGCGCGCCGGCCCAACGCAAGCGCTGCCTGAGCATGGTTTTCGGTGCTTCACCAAGTCCATTGCATGGCTCGGCAAGCATTGTGTGCAAACCTGGGTGTGTACTCGTGGGGCGCCCCGTGACCGAATTCTTGACCTGGGGCGTGATCGTTCTGTCCCTCGTGTTCGTGGCGGAGGCGATCTACGCCCTTTTCTTCCGCGATTTCGGTCTCGTGTCGTTCCGCATTGCTTTAAACGTGCCGGGGACCGACGCCCGCACCGTCTGGGCGACCTATTTCGATGAACGCAATGAATGGAACTCACTCACCGAACGCCTCTCCTACGAGGTGTTGAGCGAGACACCTCGCATGGTGCGCATTCGCACGCGCTGGCGTGGCTCTAGTGATGAGCCCGCCGCCATGACCGTTCGCGTGGACGTGACCGCTCCTGGTCGCACCGCGCGGATCACCACCGTCGCGGTCGGCAGCGCCGACCTATCGGGCAAGGACCAGGTTTACGAGGTGTTTGAAGTCACCCCGGGCGAGCACGGAGCGGACGTGAGGGTCGAGGCCGCGATCCCCGTAAAGGGGTGGTTCACCAAGCCGCTGCACCAGCGCAACCTCGAGCGTATCTACCAGGATTTGCGCATCGCCTGTCTCCAGAAATCCGGCGTCCCGTTCCGCGTCGAAACCCGGCCCTCCTGGCGCCGAGCGTGAACGAGGCGTAACTGCGCCCTTGACGACCCCGCCCGTTCAGCCCGACCCTTGGCGGTCGGAGTTGGAAGGCAGGGGAAAAGCATGTCGCGCAGAACATTGCTTGGCGTGGCCGCCGCAGCCTTTATTGCGCTTGTCGGTCTAGGCTTGACCGCCTATGGCGCGGCGAACTGGGATTGGTTCGGTCGCTCCCGCGGACCTGGGATCATCGAGGGTGTGGCCCTCCCCAACGACGTGATCGCAGCACGCGGACAAGCTCAGAGTGCGGCTGCCACAGCGCTCGGGGCGCCAGGCGATGACCGCATCCTGTTTGGCGATCTTCACGTCCACACCACCTATTCCACCGACGCCTTCACCTGGTCGCTGCCGATTTTCGGCGGCGAGGGCGTCTATCCCTTAGCCGACGCGTGCGACTTCGCCCGCTATTGCTCCGGGATCGACTTCTGGGCCGCGACCGATCACGCCGAGGCTATCACGCCGGCGCGCTGGGCAGAGACGCGCTCCTCAATCCGACAATGCAATTCCGTTTCTGGCGACGTGCAAAATCCGGACGTTGTCGCCTTCGTCGGCTTCGAATGGACGCAAGTGGGGCGCACGCCCGCCGATCATTACGGGCACAAGAACGTCATCTTCGAGGGGCTCGAGGACAGCGATGTGTCCCAGCGCGCGATCGCCGCCGCAGGCGTCGCTTCGCAGACGCTGCGCGGATCGCCTGTCGTGCTCAACCAGTGGATTCCATTTCTCGACTGGCGCCACCGCCAGGATTATTTCGACTTTCAACACTATTTGCGCGAGATTCGCGCTGTTCCCGAGTGCGATCCCAATATTCCCTCCAACCAGCTTCCGGCCTCTTGTTTCGAGGCCGCGACGACGCCCGGCGAATTGGTCAATCGGTTGGATTCGCAAGGGCTCGACTACCTCCTGATCCCGCATGGCACGTCGTGGGGTTTCTACACCCCGCCCGGCACAACCTTGGACAAGCAACTCGAAGCCGATCAGCACCCGGAGCGGCAGACCCTGATCGAAGTCATGTCCGGCCATGGCAATTCGGAAGAGTTTCGCCCGTGGCGCGAAATCAACGTCTCCGCCGATGGCCAGAGTGGGGAATGCCCTTCTCCGAGCGCAGACCACGAGCCCGCGTGCTGGCGCGCAGGCGAGATCATTCGCGCACGCTGCGTGGCCGCAGGCGAGAGCCCACAAACCTGCGATGCGCGCGCCGCGGACGCACGCCTGCGCGCGGCGAATCTGGGCGTCGCGTACCATTTGCTCATTGACGGCGAAGAACCGAACGATTGGCTCGACTCCGGCCAATGCCGCGATTGCTTCGTGCCGCCATTCCATCACCGCCCACGCACCAGCGTGCAGTACGGGCTCGCCATCACCAATTTCGATGCCGCGCCACAGCGCTTCCGCTGGGGGTTCATCGGCTCTTCCGACAATCACCGCGCCCGGCCAGGCACAGGTTACAAGCCATACGACCGCATGCGCCACACAGAAGCCGCTGGCGCCAATAGCGACGAATGGCGGACCCGGATTCTTGGGCCCCCAGCGCCCCAAAGCGAAGCGCCGAACCCCGACGTCACCCGTGAGTCGCTACTGGCGCGCGCAGGTTTTCAGCTCACCGAGGCCGAACGCCAGGCCAGTTTCTGGACCACCGGCGCGCTAGCGGCGGTGCACACGCAGGGGCGTACGCGCGAACAGATTTATGAGGCGCTGCAACGGCGCGAAGTTTATGCCACTAGCGGCCCCCGGATCATGCTCTGGTTTGACCTGGTCAACGGTCCTGGCGGCGCGGAAGCCCCAATGGGCTCGGAGGTAACGCTCGCGACTTCCCCAAGATTCCGCGTGCGCGCCGCCGGCGATTTCAAACAGGCGCCTGGGTGCCCGGACTTCACTGCCCAGGGCATGCCGGCCGAGCGGCTCGCCCATCTCTGCGGCGGCGAATGCTACAATCCCACCAACGAGCGCTTGCGCATCACCCGCATCGAGATCGTGCGCATCCGGCCACAGATTCGCGCTGGCGAGGATGTCGAACGACTGATCGAGGATGTCTGGCGCACTCTCCCATGCAACGACCGCGGCCAGGGCTGCTCCGTCGAGTTCAGCGATCCGGATTTCCTGCGCTCACGCCGGGATGCGGTGTATTATGCGCGCGCGATCCAGGAGCCGACGCCGCGCATTAATGGCGCCAATTTACGGACAACGCGCGATGCCCAAGGCAATGTCACAGCCCTGAACCCGTGTCACGGCGACTATCGGACAGCGCGCTCGGACAATTGCGTCGCCGACGTAGAAGAGCGTGCCTGGGCTTCGCCGATTTACGTCAACGCACGGCGATGAAGCGGAACGAATTCCTTTATCTCGTTGGCGGAGCGCTTGGACTGGGCGCGGCGTTTTTCGGTGCAATCGGGGCGCCACGCCTGGAGCGTACCGGCGATGCCGCCGCCATAGTGAATGGCGCCCCCATTCCGCGCGAAGCCATGGCACGCGCCGTGCTGGCGCTCGCCAATGACAGCCGCAACCCGATGTCGCCAAAGCGCGAAGGGGAGGTGCTCGAGCGTCTGATCGAGGAAGAATTGTTGGTGCAGCGCGGCGTCGAACTGGGGCTTGCGGAAACTGACTTCGCCGCGCGCCGCGCCTTGGTGCAGTCGGTGCTGCAATTAGCGCTCGCCGAACGATCGGGAGCAGCGCCATCTGAGCAGGAGTTGCGTGGCTTTCACCGCGAAAATGCTGGTTTCTTCGCTCCCAATGCGCGTTTCTCCGCCAGCGTCGTGTTTCTGCGTGAAAGCGCAAGCGCTGAACGCATAGAGGTCGCGCGTGCCGCTCTTGCGCACGGCAGCGACCCAGCGAGCCTCGGGGACCCGGTCACCATACCGATGCCACGCGGGGCGTTGGCGCAGACGGAATGGGTGCGGTTCATTGGCGCCGATGCAAGCGCGGCGGCGGCGCGCCTTTCCCCGGGCCAAGTCACGGCGCCGGTTGCTGTAAGCGGCGGCGTGTTTCTCGTTCGCGTGAACGGCTTCGCAGCTGCGCCTGCGCCTCCCTATGAACGCATCGCCCAACAGGTTCGCACCGAATACGATCGCCGCGCCGACGAGGCCGCCGTGCGCGCCTACATCGATCGCCTGAAGCGCGCTGCGCGCATCGAGCGGCGCGTTGATGCCAACTAATTCCCCCGCGTCGAGTATGGTGCTCGCGTTGAAAATTATGGCGCTTCTCGCGCTAGCCTCGCTTACACTACATGCCGTTCCTGCGCATGCGCACACGCGCTCGCAGTCGCAATCCTCCTGGCGCGTCGAAGGGGATATGCTCGAAGCCCGAGTGGAGGCTGACGCCGTCGATGGCACTCGCCTCTATGCGCTCGGCGGGCAAGAATCGCTCGAAGCGTTGTTCGCGCAAGAGGTGGACAGCGGCTTCATTGTCGCCGCCGACGGCGAGGCCTGCTCACCCGCAAGTACTGCGCACGGAGCGTCGGGAGGGCCGGGGCGCTTGATCGCGGTGGTGCGCTTTAAGTGCCCCACCGGTGCGCTGAAGCGCGGGCCAGTCGCGATCGAAAGCAGGCTATTCTTAAGCGTCGCTCCATCGCATCTGCATTTCCTGGTCGTGCACAACGGCCAAGGAGGGGGCGCCGAAGCCGTACTTACACAATCTGCCCCAAGCGCCACTCTCACACTCGCCGCCGAACCGGCGAACGAGAGCGCATGGGGCGCGTTGGCGCGCTTCTTCCCTGTCGGCGCGCAGCACGTTTGGAGCGGGCTAGACCACATCGCTTTCATATTGGCGCTATTGCTGCTGGTCGGCGGGCGGCCACGCGCTGCACTCTTCGCGGCTACCGGCTTCACGTTTGGTCACACGTTGACGCTGGGATTGGCAGCGACGGGCGTGCTGCATCCAGCGGCGCAAGCCATCGAAGCCCTTATCGGCTTCACCATTGCTTTCGCCGCGCTCGAACTTGGAGGCCCCAACCGGATGCTCGTTTGGTCGGCGCCGATCGCGGGAGCGTTAGCTGTCGCTGGCGTCGCTTCACTGTTTCAACTCTTAGCGCTGCCTGCGTCGATCTGGTTGGGGCTTGCGGCCTTTGTTTACGCCTACCCGCGTGGATTCCCTCGCGACGCAACTTGGCTGGCCGCCCTATTCGGCTTGATCCATGGATGCGGTTTTGCCGGCGCGTTGGAGACCTTAGATCTACCGCGTCCGCGCCTGCTTGCCTCATTGGTCGGCTTCAATCTCGGTGTCGAAGCGGCGCAAGCAATCATAGTCGCCGCTGCCCTTGTCGTTAGCTTGGCGGTTCAACGCACGCCCGTGAGGGCCCGCGCCGACGCCACTGCCCTTGCTGGCGCGACGCTGTTCGCCCTGGGCTGTTATTGGTTCGCCAGCCGACTCGCGTGAAACGCCGGCTGCCCTGGGCGGCCGTGCGCGCCTGTAGCGGTCAGGATCGACTTGCGATACCCTGTGGGAGCGATCCACCGCCCAATTTCCAGGAACACCCCTATGTCGCAATGGCGGTTTTGGATTGATCGCGGCGGCACTTTCACAGATGTCGTCGCCTGCGCGCCTGACGGTCGTCAAATCGTTGAAAAATTACTTTCCTCAAACCCGACGCACTATGCCGATGCTGCGGCCGAAGGCATCCGTCGCATCCTAAAGA
This sequence comes from uncultured Alphaproteobacteria bacterium, assembly GCA_902826035.1. GTDB lineage: Bacteria > Pseudomonadota > Alphaproteobacteria > Caulobacterales > Aquidulcibacteraceae > Vitreimonas. The sequence continues at coordinate 15,131 of CADEDG010000028.1, read as the reverse complement.
CGCACGAGGCGGAAGCCGCCATCGCCGTTGAAGTTCGTCTTGGCACGACGGTGGCGACGAATGCATTGCTTGAGCGCGACGGCGTCGATGTTGTATTCGTGACTACCCAGGGCTTTGGCGATGCGCTTGCTATCGGCAATCAGGCGCGACCGGATATTTTCGCGCGCGAAATCGTGAAGCCCGAACAGCTCTACCGGCGTGTGATCGAAGTTCGCGAACGGGTCACGTCTACGGGTGCGGTGCTGATCCCCCTCGACGAAATCCATGCGCGAACGGACTTGACCGCTGCATACGCCGCAGGCTTCCGCGCCGTCGCAATTGCCTGCATTCACGGCTGGGCCTTCCCAGAGCACGAACGGCGCTTGGCGACGATCGCGCGCGACATAGGCTTTACGCAGATTTCCATGAGCTCAGAAATCAGCGGCCGGATGAAGTTCATTCCGCGCGCCGACACTACCGTCGCCGACGCTTACCTCTCGCCATTGCTGCGTGACTATGTCGAGCATTTCGCGCACCCCTTGGAGGCTGCAGGAGCAAGGGTGCTGTTTATGCAGTCGAACGGCGGGCTTGCCGCCGCTTCCGGCTTCAAGGGCCGCAATGCGGTGCTCTCTGGCCCCGCTGGGGGCGTTGTTGCAATGGCCGCAGCCGCCCGCCGCGCTGGTTTCACGCACGCGCTGGGGTTCGACATGGGTGGGACGTCCACCGACGTCTCGCACTACGCCGGCGCTTACGAACGCACACACGATTCTGTAGTCGCCGGCGTTCGCTTGTCGGTTCCTATGTTGCAGGTCCATACAGTGGCCGCCGGCGGTGGTTCAATCTGTCGCTTCGATGGGTCGCGGCTGCGTGTCGGGCCGCGCTCAGCGGGTGCGGACCCCGGCCCCGCCTGCTACCGTCGCGGCGGCCCGCTCACGATCACAGACTGCAACGTGCTTCTCGGTCGTGTGCGACCAGAATATTTTCCCGCGATTTTCGGACCTGCGGGAGACGAAACACTCGACATAAAGGCTGTCAAAGAGAGGTTTGCGACGCTTTGCGAGGCAATCGAGAGGATGACAGGCCGCGCCATGTCGCCGGAGGAGGTTGCGGCGGGATTCCTCGAAATCGCCAACCTACAAATGGCCGAAGCGATCAAGAACATCTCGATCAAGCGCGGCCATGACCCCGCAGAGTATGCGCTCGTCGCGTTTGGCGGCGCTGGAGGCCAACACGCATGCGCGGTCGCCGATGCTATCGGCGCACGGACCGTCCTGCTTCACCCACACGCCGGCGTGCTTTCGGCCTGGGGCATGGGGCTGGCCGACATGCGCGCGATTGCCGAAGAAACCATCGAAAAACCCCTCGGTTTTCGATTGGAGGGACACATCGACGCGCTGGTGGAGAAAGCTCGTACGGCGCTGCGGGAGCAAGGCGCGGAGGAGATCAGCGTCGAAGTAACGGCTCATCTCAAATATCAGGGCGCGGATTCAACACTGCCGTTTCCGTTGGCGGACAACGATTCGTTGACGTGTGGCTTCCAGGCTGAGCACAAGAAACGCTTCGGCTTTGCCGACGACACGCAGACGATCATGCTCGCGACCCTTTCCGTCGAAGCCGTGGCCAGGGGTGCCGATGGGCTGGCCCGCGACTCGCTACCGTCGTTGCGTACATCACCGCGGCCTGGTGCGACCGTAATGGTTCATTGCGGTGGCTCTGCACACGCCGTCCCAGTCTACGAGCGCGCGGAATTGGCGCTGGATTTCTCCGGGGACGGCCCGGCCCTCGTCTGCGAGCGCGGCGCGACAACCTTTGTCGATGCGGGTTGGCGCATGCGGATCAACGTTCACGGCGACCTAATTCTGGAACGCGAGGAAGGCGATGCGCGCCGGGTCATTCTCGACGCAGCGCCGGACCCCATCTTGTTGGAAGTGTTCAACAACCGGTTCATGGCGGTGGCCGAAGAGATGGGCATGGCGCTGCAAACGACAGCCTCGTCGGTGAACATTAAGGAGCGGCTCGATTTTTCCTGCGCCGTCTTCGATGGAAGCGGCGGGCTGGTGGCGAACGCGCCTCACATCCCCGTCCACTTAGGGTCGATGGGTGCGAGCGTTCGCGAAATAATGGGCAAACGACGCGGCGCCATGCGCGCAGGCGATGTGTTCATGCTGAATGCGCCGCACGCCGGCGGCACTCACCTTCCCGACATCACAGTTCTGGCGCCCGTGATGCTCGAAGGGGGGCAAGATCCAGCCTTCTACACCGCCGCGCGCGGCCACCACGCCGACATTGGCGGCATCACGCCCGGCTCGATGCCCCCGGACAGCCGCTCTGTCGAGGACGAAGGCGTGCTGATCGAGAACTTTCTTCTTGTTGAAGGCGGTCGATTCCGTGAGGGGGAGGTGCGCGCGCTGATGGCGTCAGGTCCACACCCAGCGCGCGACATCGATCGCAATGTCGCCGACCTCAAGGCGCAAGTTGCGGCATGTCTGCGTGGCGGGGAAGAGTTGAAACACTTGGTCGAGCGTTATGGACGTGCCGGCGTTGACGCCTATATGAGACACGTACAAAACAACGCCGAGGCGCAAGTGAGGGGCATCGTCGCCACCTTGTCGCCGGGCCAAATAGAGGTTCCGCTGGACTTTGGCGGGACCATTCGAGTCTCGATTGCGCCGGACTATGCGCGGAGAAGCGTGCGTATCGACTTTACCGGAACAAGCGCGCAACACGACGGCAATTTCAATGCACCGCTATCGATCACACACGCAGCTACTCTCTATGTGTTTCGTA
>CADEDG010000028.1:0-12355 GCA_902826035.1 uncultured Alphaproteobacteria bacterium | reverse complement strand
CCTGGTTCACGACAACATTCCGCTCAATGAAGGTTGTTTGAAGCCACTCGAAATCATTGTGCCGCAGGGGTGCCTGCTCAATCCGCTGCCCGGGGCGGCTGTTGTCGCCGGCAATGTAGAGACCAGCCAAATCATAGTCGATGCACTCTATGGTGTGATGGGAGCTCTCGCCGCCTCGCAAGGGACTATGAACAACCTCACCTTCGGCGACGACCGGCGCCAGTACTACGAAACCATCGCTGGCGGCGCCGGCGCCGGACCGAGTTTTGGGGGCGCAAGCGCAGTGCAAACTCATATGACAAACTCGCGTCTTACCGATCCCGAGGTGCTGGAAAGCCGCTTCCCGGTGTTGCTCGAAGCTTTTTCAATCAGGCGGGGTTCTGGCGGCAAGGGCGCCCATAACGGCGGCGATGGGGTCGTGCGCCGAATTCGGTTCCTGGAGCCTATGACAGTAGCAATACTATCGAATCGACGCTCCACCGCACCGTTCGGGCTGGCCGGAGGTGGCGCCGGCGCGCCTGGCGCCAACAGTATTGAGCGCGCTGATGGCAGCGTCATTCGCCTTGCCGGGGCCGGCAAGGCTTGGCTCGACGCAAACGACGTGATTGTAGTCGAAACCCCCGGCGGGGGCGGTTACGGCCGTGCATAGTGGAGGATGACATGCTGGTCTTGCTGGGGATCGCCGTGGTCGTGCTAGGTTTCCTGCTGCGTGCTAATCCTCTGCTGGTGGTCATGGGCGCCGCGCTCACCACCGGACTTGCAGCGGCCTGGTCGCCCGGCGCTGATCTCAACATCATGCTCGCGGCCGCGGTCTCGACAATTGCTTCCTTCGGCAAGGCCTTCAACGACAATCGCTACGTCAGTGTGGTGTGGCTAGTGCTTGCGGCAGTTGGGTTGCTCGAACGCGCGGGTTTGCAAGAACGCGCGCGCGCTGCGATCGCAAATGTGCGTGCGGCTACCGCCGGGAGGCTCCTCTGGCTCTATTTCGTCGTACGACAAGGGGCGGCCGCCATTGGCCTCACCTCACTCGGCGGACACGCACAAATGGTGCGCCCCTTGGTTGCGCCAATGGCTGAAGCCGCGGCGGAAACGAAGTTTGGCGCCTTACCCGACCGCAGCCGTTATCGAATTCGCGCGCACGCAGCCGCTGCGGACAACATCGCGCTCTTCTTTGGGGAAGATATATTCATCGCCATCGCCTCTATCCTACTGATCAAGGCGTTCCTTGAAGGATACGGCATTTCAGTCGAACCCTTGCAGCTCTCGTTCTGGGCCATCCCGACGGCGATCGCAGCACTTCTCATCCACTCCGTGAGGCTCTGGCTCCTAGATCGCCAGCTGCACGCCGAACAAAACCGCGATAACGCGCCATGATCACGCTTGCCCACGCTTATATTGTCGGCGGCGTCTTTTTTTTCGCGGTGTCGCTTCTTTCGCTGCGCGACGTTTCTAACCGACGGAGGTGGGTCAATTCGGGGTTCTGGGGCCTCCTCGCCCTAAGCTTTCTAGCCGGCCAATATCTCGGCGACCTTGGCAACGGCTTGTTGGCCTTTGGGCTTGTCGTGCTTGCCGCGGCTGGCCTCGGCCAGGGCAAGCCTGAAACCGCTGCCCCCGAGGCGCGCCGCGAAAGCGCAGCGCACAATGGGAATCTACTTTTCCTTCCAGCGCTGATCATACCGGCGATTGCACTTGTCGGCACCTTGATCGCTAAGCAAACCAGCTGGGGGCCGCGCTACATCGACCCCGCGCAAGCGACCCTAGTGTCGCTGGTGATGGGCGTGTTGGTGGCGATCGCGGTGCTAATGTTATGGTTGCGGCCGCCAGCCCTTGCGCCGCTGCAAGAAGGGAGGCGATTGTTGGACGCCGTCGGCTGGGCCGCGATATTGCCGCAAATGCTGGCGTCGCTTGGCGCTGTTTTTCTGGCGGCTGGCGTAGGCGATCAAGTAGGCCGGCTCTTTTCCGACTATGTCCCGATCGACACCCGCCTGGGCGCGGTGGCGGCGTATTGCCTCGGGATGGCGCTGTTCACCATGATCATGGGCAATGCCTTTGCTGCATTTCCGGTGATGACGGCCGCAATTGGCTTGCCCATCCTTGTGGACAAATTCGGCGGCGACCCGGCCTGCGTGTGCGCTATTGGCATGCTTGCTGGATTCTGCGGTACATTGATGACTCCGATGGCGGCGAACTTCAACGTCGTGCCGGCGAATTTGCTCGAATTGCCGGACCGCAATGCCGCTTTCAACGGTGTTATTCGGGCCCAAATACCGACGGCCCTCCCCCTACTCATCGCAAATATGGCACTTATGCGCCTGCTCGCGTTTCCAACATGACAACCCTGACCAAAGAGCTTGCGGAGAAATTCGCCGCACTCGGCCTGTCCCACGTCGGGCGGGAGTTCCCCAATAAACTCGACCACGTCATGGGCGACGCCGACGATGTGCGGACGCCAAGGTCTCTGCACCCAATTTTCTTCGGGAGTTTCGATTGGCACTCCTGTGTTCACGGGCACTGGTTGCTCGCGCGATTGCTGCATCGGTATGCCGACCTCAGGGCGGCTGATGCCATCGTGGAGCACTTCTCGCATCGGGTCACAGCCGAGAATGTAGAAGTAGAGCTTGCATATCTCAGCCGACCGGAGTCCCGCGGGTTCGAGCGGCCTTATGGCTGGGGTTGGCTGCTTGCGCTCCAATCGGAACTCGAATGCGCTCGCGACGCCACCTTGCGTCGCGCCGCTGACACGCTGCGTCCCCTCGCGGAGGCCTTCGCCGCGCGCTTCAAAACATTCCTTCCCTTGTGCGACTACCCGGTGCGAAGCGGCATGCATGCATCAACCGCGTTCGCCCTGCGCACTGGCGCCGACTATGCTGAGCGACTAGATCCAGAATTATTCGAACTCATGCAGGCCAAGGCATTATCCTGGTTCGGCGATGATTGCGATGCTCAAGCTTGGGAGCCAAGCCAAGAGGATTTCCTCTCGCCCACTCTTATGCAAGCCGAGTGCATGCGTCGATTTCTACCCACGCCCGCATTTTCACGCTGGTTCGAACAATTTCTCCCGCGCGCCGCCAGCGAACTTCCGGCGCCATTATTTGTGCCCGCGCGCGTCAGCGACCGAAGCGACGGGAGGATCGCCCATTTGGACGGATTGAACTTCTCGCGCGCCTGGTGTTGGCGCGCGATTGCATCCGCGCTGCCCGCGAATTCGGAAGCTGCAACGCAGGCGCGCCTAGCGGCAGAGCGCCATATCGCCGCCAGTTTGCCCTACATCGCGGGCGAATACATGGGCGAACACTGGCTAGCTACCTTCGCCCTTCTTGCGCTCGATGCGTGAAGCATGGTCGACGGACGTTTGCAGCCCTAGTAAACAGGCCCAATGACTGGGTGGCGGACATTGACGGAAAAAAACAGCGAAACAATTGCGCCTGACGCGCCAAGACCGCGCCTTGGCCTGGGCGTGACCGGTCACCGCTCGGCCCACCCAATGATGGTTCACGGCGCTGCCGCGATCGCGCAAACCCTTGCCAGCATTTTCAGCACCATTGCCTCGGCGGCCTCGACGGAAATCGGTCCGGAGGGCGCGTCGCGCACCCGGCTCCATACTCTGTTGGCCGATGGCGCCGATCAGCTTGCCGCTGACGAAGCCCTGCGGCAGGGGTGGGAGATTATTGCGCCGCTTCCCGTTGGCGCCGACCTCTATCGCGCCATTCACGCGCGCCCAGCCAGCGAAGCCGATGCACGAGCGGTGCTAGCCAACCAAGCTCCGGCCGACGCCGAGGTTGCGTTCCGAGAGGCGGCGCTACGCGAGCGTTATCGCAAGTGCTCCTTGTTCGAACTAAGGGACGCCGACCCCACGATCGAAGCGCTATATTTAGCCACGCTTAAATCGGAAGCGGCCAATGAACGCGCCGCCTTTGAGGCCAACCTGTCGATGCGGGTCGCCATCGCGGCGCGCATCGTTCTTGAACAATCCGACATCCTTCTCGCTATCTGGGATCACGCGCAAACCAATTTCGTGGGCGGGACCGGCCATACCATCCAAACCGCGCTCGACCTCGGCGCAGCGGTGGTCCTCATCGACCCCGCGGCGCCGCATGCGTGGCGGGTGCTTCGAGCGCCGGAGGCGCTCACCCAACCCGCCGCTGCGCCACCCGAAACCGAGCGGCGCGACCAGCTCATCCAGATCGTAGGCGACGCGCTCGCCCCACGGAACTCCCAGGCGAATTTGCACAAACGAGCCGCAAGCCAACACAAGGGAGCGGCGGCCCTCGACGCCATCAACTGGCGCGCCCGCAGCAATCCATTGTGGCACGCCTACCGCCGCATTGAGGCGCTCTTTGGTGGAGACAAGCACCTGGCGCCGCTTCGCAATCTGCGCCAAACCTACGAGCCGCCAGCCGCATTCGCACAGGGCGCTGGCGCGCCCGTTATGCGCGCGTTGCGTGAGGCGCCAAACGCCGATCTCGCATTCGCCGATCGCGTCGCCAGGCTGATCCTCCCACGCTTTGCTTGGGCCGACGGCATTTCCGCCTACCTCTCCGACACCTATCGAGGCGGCATGACGATCAACTTTATGCTCTCGGCCATAGCGATCATTGGCGGGATTGCTTACCTGCCGTTGCTTGGCTCCGAGTCGAAGTGGGGCTTCGCCCTTTTTGAGCTCGTGCTGCTGTCGGCGATCCTGTTCATCACGCACCTGGGTCAGAAAAAACGCTGGCATGGGCGCTGGTTCGAGACGCGTCGCGCGGCGGAATATCTGCGTCATGCCCCGATATTGCTGGCGCTTGGCGCGGCGCGCGCGCCCGGGCGTTGGCCGCGCGGCGCCGAGACGATGTGGCCTGAATGGTACGCGCGCCACGCCCTGCGGGAAGTGGGACTCCCCCGTCAACACATGACAAACGAGTATCTGCGCCACTGCCTAGGCGAATTGCTCGATCGCCATGTGGTGCAGCAGCGAGACTACCATCACGCCAAAGCTCAACGACTCACTAATGTGCATCGCAACCTCGATCGTCTCTCGGAATCCTTGTTTCAACTGGCCGTGGCCTCAGTTGCGCTGTTCCTCGCGTGTCAAGTTGGCGCCTGGCTTCAACTGGTGGGCGATCACACTCTCAAGGACACCGCGAAGATCTTCACTTTCCTCGGCGTGGCATTGCCGACCCTGGGCGGCTCTATCGCTGGGATACGCTACTTCGGCGATTTTGAACGCTTTTCGGCAATCTCTGAGGTAGCCGCGCAAAAGCTCGGAGCAGTACACGAGCGGATCGCAATTCTACTGCGCGCGCCGGACGAGAAACTTGACTACGCCTCTGTCGTCAACCTCGCTCACGCCGCCGACGATATTGTGGTAAGCGAGATCGAGAACTGGCAAGCCGTTTTCGGCGGCAAGCAGATCACGGTTCCGGTGTAAGGGGCGCTGAATTTGGCGGACGCCTCCCCCCTTGGCGAATCCAGCGCAGAGGCGCCAAAGACCGCTCGCTACCGGGCGTTTCTCAGCTATTCGTGGCAAGATAAAGCTTGGGGCAATCGCCTCCATCGCTGGCTTGAGACCTACTCGGTGCCGACCGGAGTTGACGCCGACATCGATCCATCCAGGCGCCTCGGCAAGATATTCCGCGACGACGACGATATGGCCGCCGCGGGAGATATCGGCGCTGTCGTTCGCCGGTCGATCGAAAATTCCGACAACATGATCGTCATCTGCTCGCCGAATTCGGCACAGTCGATTTGGGTGCAGAGCGAAATCGAACACTTCCGGACAACAGTTTCCCAGGGTCAGATTTTCGCAATTATCGTCGATGGCGAGCCCAATGCGCGCGACGTCGCGGTCGAGTGCTTTCCTCCCGCTCTTCGCGCTGTTCGCAGCCGCGACGCGATGCCAATCGAACCTGTCGGCGTCGATGTTCGCCGGGACGGCAGGGCTCGCGTTTGCGCACGCCTAGCGGCGGGCATGCTGGGTGTAGATTTTGACGATCTCTGGCAACGCGACCGCAGACGCGAAGAAAAAGCCAATCGAATCCGGGTAGCAGTGCTGAGCGCGCTTAGCTTGATCTTTGCGGCGCTCGCGATTGTTGCGGTCCTTAACGCGCATAGCGCCCACCTCGCGCTGAGCCGGTTCTTCGCCGAACGCGCATGGCAGAGGCTCGAGGGCGGCGACCCGATGGTGGCGACGCGCTATGCTTTGGCGGGCATGCAGGCGGCGCCTGAAAATCAGCGCCTTTATCTCGCGGTGCTCGGCGCAATCTCGCACGAGAGCAGCCAGAGCCTGCCGCCCCTTTTGCACGACGACGCCGTGACAAGCGCCAACTACAGCCCTGATGGCACGACGCTCGTCACCACCAGCCGGGATGGTCTTGTTCGCGTGTGGGACGCACGCAACGGCGCACCGCTGAAGACGCTCCGCGGCCACAAAGGCGACGTAACAGCGGGGGCTTTTTCCGCGGATGGCGCTCTGGTGATCACCGCCGACTCAGAGGGACGCTTGTTGCTTTGGTCGACGCGCGATTGGTCGCTCACAGGCACATTAGACGCCTTAGATGCCGAGATCGTCAGCGTTGCGTTTTACCCAAACGGGCGGCGGGTGCTTTGTCTCGACGCCGAAAACGCCGTGACTGCGCTTGACCTCACAACCGGAGAGAAGCTCGTTGTGTCGCCTGCTCAAGAGCAAGAGATTTGGAAAGTGGCGTTGTCTCCGAACGGGCGCCGAATTGTCACCGCCGGCGAGGACGCCATCGCCCGCCTCTTCGACGCGGACACCGGCGCTGAAATTGCTCAGTTGCGAGGGCATCGAGATGCCGTGCTTCACGCCGCCTTTTCCAGCGACAACGCGCGCGTGGTCACCGCAGGCGCCGATCGCGATGCAATCATCTGGGATACCTCCAGTGCCCGGCGCCTTACCACTCTTCGCGGCCATGCACTCGAACTATACGATGCTGAGTTCTCGCCTGACGGGCGGCGCGTCGTGACTGCAAGCGTTGACCAAACCGCCCGGATTTGGGACAGCCGCACGGGGCGGTCGATCGCAACGCTCTCCGGCCACACCAGCCTTGTAACTCGCGCCGCCTTTTTCAGCGCTGGCCGGTTCATCGTCACTGCAAGTGAAGATGGCTCTGCGCGTGTCTGGAATGCCGAAAACGGCGCGACGATCAGCGTCCTGCGCGGCCATGCCGGCGCGCTCAAGGCAGTCGGCGCCGCCCCCCGCAATGACGCAATACTAACTGCCGGCGAGGACGGATCGGCGCGGATTTGGCCGCTCCCCCAACGTCGCTTGCTGCAAACGCTGGAGTCGCAAGACGGCGGCTTTGCGAGCGTCGAGTATTCGTCGGACGGCGCATCTATTGTCGGATCGACGATGCGGGGCGGCGTGCTGACCTGGTCAGCCTCGACCTATTCGCAAACTCGGCGCTTCCGAGCGCAAACCGGTGCAGCCTATTCGGCTATGTACTCTGGCAACGGACGCAGCATCGTCACCGCTGGCGAAGATGGCGCCGTCCATATCTGGGATGCCCAGACCGGGCGGGAAGCCTTGAGCCTCAGCGGCGACGGGGCGGCTGTCGCGTCCGCCGCATTCTCCCCCGACGGCCGCTTCATCTTAACGGCTAACGCGAACGGAACCGCGGAAATTCGCGACGTCCAAAATGGAATCCTCGCCCAAACGCTGCGAGGGCACGAGGATCGCGTGCGAAGCGCGGCGTACTCGAGCAACGGCGCGCTGGCCGTTACCGGCAGCGAGGACATGAGCGCTCGACTCTGGAACACAGCCACTGGCGCGCAAATCGCCGCGCTCGAGGGACATAGGCTCGGCGTCGGCGGCGTTGCGTTCTCAAGCGACGACAGAAGCATTTTGACCGCCAGCGACGACGGCAGTGTGAGTATCTGGGATGCGAGGACGCATCGCCCGCGTACTACTCTCAATGGCCACGGCGGCGCTGTCTACAGCGCGGTGTTTTCACCAGATGGACAGCGCATCGCTACGGCAAGCGAGGATCGCACGGCAAGAATCTGGGACGCTGTCGATGGCCGCTTACTTGCAACACTGGCGGACCATGACGGGGCCGTGTTCGGCGTCGCCTTTTCTCCTAATGGACAGCGCCTGCTTACCGCAAGCGAAGACGCACATATCCGGGTGTGGGATGTCAGCCGGCTCACGATGCCTTGGCCCGCTTTGGCGCGTAGCGCTTGCCTCAACATACTCGGAGGGCGCGCCCGCCAATTTTCAGAAGCGGAAATCGCATCGGATTCGCTGCTCGCCAGCGAGTGGCGCCGCCCCAACCGCGACGTGTGCCGCGGCGTTGACGGCGCACCATCGCTCGCCACCTTGAGGCGTTCGATGCGTTAGCGCGGCCTCGGCCGCCGCCGCACGCGAGCGCCGCCTGAACCCATGTCGTCGCCTTGCTCCTCCGCCGCTTGCGACATGTCTTGCTGCTCATCGGCGGCGTCGCGCATCAGCCAGTCCACCGCCTCGTAGCAAGCCGTGATGCGACGCGCCGAAGGACTGTAGCGAAACTCGGCAGCGCCAGCGCCACAATTCCTGGCTATTAGCGTGACATCGTTCGGCAGCTGCACGAATTGCGAGATGTCCTCAGCGGCATCCTCGAGAACGCCAGATTCCCGAAGATATCTCTGCGCCGCTTCGAACGCGCCGACCGCGGCTTCATATTCGACACGAACGACGCCGGCAGGCGAAGCCGGAGGGATCAAGTTCTCGCCAAACCAACTCTGAAGGTCGGCGTGCAGCACACTTACCTCCTCCGCGCAATCGACCGAGCTGATTGAAACCTGGAAGGCCCGCGCCAAATCCGGGTACAATTCCGGGTTCGATCCGTACAGATAACAAGCAATGCGCGCCGCACGCGTGGCGTCGTCGGGATAGTGCGGACTTTGACCGACGCCTTGCTGTAAATCGGCGCCGCGAGCCCATCCTTCGACTGCCGCCCAGATTTCCTCATCCTGCTCTGGTTCGTCAGGATCAGGCAACATCAGCCATGTAGCGATGTCGTCGGCGGTCTCCTCCGAGGCCAAGCGATCACCTTGCTGATCGACATCGAGCACCTGATCCAAAATCATGTGTCCGACTTCGTGGTAAGCTAAGAAAAACAGGTTCCCATCGACATACGCGCTCTGCCCCTCGTCAGAGGGGTCGAACCCCTGGGCCTGAGCGACCGTCGGCGCGCATGCGATGCTTGCAAGGAAAACCGAAGCGACGAACGCTCTCTGACTCTTCATATTCGCCCCCAAAAGTCTGCCGTCCCTAGTATTGGACCCTCGGCCCTTAGACACAAGAACGGCAAGAGGAATCGCAGCGGCAGAGGAAATTCAGCAAGCGCGCGGAATTATTAGACGATTTTGTTACACAATTATTCGTAAGCGATTGAAAGCGCAAGGAAAAAATGGTGGACCCGAGGAGGATCGAACTCCTGACCTCCGCATTGCGAACGCGGCGCTCTCCCAGCTGAGCTACGGGCCCGAAGCACCGTTCCCGGCGCCGAGGAAGCGGGGGATATAGGGCCGCGCCCCTGCGAGCGTCAACCTGGCGAACGTGGTGCCTCCAGGCCAGTCCGCGCGCTCCGGTCCGGGGACTGGAGCGCCCAAAACGACGGCGATTCAAAGAGTCCTGCCTAGCCGCCGATCATGCTTCCTGGACGAATCTGTGTCGCACAGGCTAGGAGGGCGCCCATGCCCACACAGCAATCTAGCGGCCTGCTCGCGATCGTTTTTTCCCTCGCCGATACGTTGATCGGGCTCGTCATCGTCGTGCTGATCGTCAATGTGGTGATTTCCTGGCTTTACGCCTTTGACATCCTCAGTCGTCGCAACCCATTCGTGAACTCCGTTTACGAGTTTTCGCGCCGCGTGACCGATCCCCTGTTGCGCCCGCTGCGAAGGCTGATTCCACCGATCACGGGTGTTGACCTTTCGGTGATGGTGCTGCTGCTTCTGTTGCAGGGCGTCGCGCGACCTCTGCTCTGGTGGGTTTACGGCTTGCTGGTTGGAACGGGGCCGGTGCTTTGAGAGGAGCCGCGCCCTGAGCCGGCTAATGGTCCGGCTGACGCCCTCAGGCGGATTTGATCGCATCGACAGCGCGGCGCGCGATCCTGAGGGGAAACTTTACCTGAAGGCCCGCGTGCGCGCCGCTCCAGAGGACGGCGCCGCCAATGCGGCGCTGGAAGCGCTGGTCGCCAAGGCCTTCGGCGTGGCTAAGGGCAAGGTCAGCGTTGCGCGCGGCCACAAGGCCCGACTGAAAACGCTGGAAATTGACGGCGTCGGCGATGCTGAAGTGGCGGCGTTCGTTGCGCGTTTCGATGAAGCCTAATATGGACCGGCAACGGCGTCTCGACGGCATCCGCGTCGGCGTCGCGCTTCGACGCGCTGGGCGTAACGCCTCTCTGCGTCAGCGTGAGTCCGTCGAAGGCCGCACGATGCCGGCGGGGGCTGGTGATCCATGAAGAGACGAACATGACCGCACGCAGCATCGACGGAAAAGCCATTGCAGCAGGGGTGCGCGCCGAGGTGGCGGCGGCGGTGAAGCAATTGCCGGCGCCGCCTGCGTTGGCGGTGGTGCTGGTGGGCGACGATCCGGCGAGCCATGTCTACGTCGCCTCGAAAGCCAAGCAGACGGTCGAAGCCGGCATGCGTTCGGTCGAGGTGCGCCTGCCCGCAGACACGGCGGAGACCGAGCTGATCGCCAAGGTCGAGGCGCTTTCGCGTGACCCTGAGGTCGACGGCATCCTGGTGCAATTGCCGCTACCCAAGCACATCGTCGAAGCCAAGGTGCTGGCCGCCCTCGATCCACTGAAGGACGTCGATGGCTTGACTGAGGCCAATGCTGGCAAGCTGGTGCTCGGAAAGCCGGGCCTGCGACCCTGCACGCCGGTGGGCTGCGTGATCCTGGCGAAAACCGAACGGCCTGACCTCAGCGGCGCCAATGTTGTGGTGATCGGGCGCTCGATCCTGGTGGGCAAGCCGGCTGCTCTTTTGTTCTTGGAGCAGAACGCCACGGTAACGCTGGCGCACTCCAAGACGCGCGACCTAAAAATTGTGTGCCGCGGCGCCGACATCCTGGTGGCGGCGGTTGGGCGTCCGGAAATGGTGCGCGGGGATTGGGTCAGGCCCGGCGCGATCGTCATCGATGTAGGCACCAACCGCGTCCCGGCGCCGGAAAAGGGCGAGGGCAAGACCAAACTCGTCGGCGACGTGCATTTCGCCGAGGCAGCTGAAGTCGCGGGTGCCATCAGCCCCTCCCCGGGCGGGGTGGGGCCGATGACCATCGCCTGTTTGCTGCGCAACACCGTGCTCGCCGCCTGCGCGCGCCGGGGCTGGGCGGTCCCGGCCGCGCTCGGCCAAGCCTAGCTTAAAAGCGGCAGGCGGCGCTTGTGAGCGGATGAACGCTCGTTTAGCTTCCGGGCAACAATTTTCCCAGGGAGGGGAATATCGTGGCAAATGGAAAACCAGCCGGCGGCCTCGGTCGCTTGTTTCAACGAAAGAGCGTCGATCAGATTCAGGCCGAATACGCTACCGGCGAATTGAAACGATCGCTCGGGCCGATTAATCTCATTCTTCTCGGCATCGGCTGTATCATAGGAGCGGGAATCTTCGTCCGCACCGGCAACGCGGCGGCCCTGCATGCTGGCCCGGCGGTCATGATCTCGTTCGTAATCGCTGGCATTGTGTGTGCCTTCGCGGGTCTTTGCTACGCAGAGCTTGCGTCGGTTCTCCCTGTGTCAGGTTCCGCCTACACCTATTCCTACGCCACCATCGGAGAGTTCGGCGCCTGGATCATGGGCGCACTTTTGCTGCTCGAGTATGGGCTCGCCGCCTCAGTGGTCGCGGTCGGCTGGTCCGGCTACGCCGTTAGCCTGATGCACGACCTCGGCATAGCGATACCTCCAGAGTTTACCCAAGCCGCCGGCAAATTTGTGGTCAGCCAAGCTGCGGCATTTCAGGTGGCCGACCCAACAATAAGCCTCAACGCCGTCACAGGTACTCTGGCTAGCGGCGAACAGGTTCAGTTCCTGGCTTCGTCCTCGGCGACAATTCCAGGATTGCACGAAGCAAACCTCGCTCAATATGATGTCGTCAACGCCGCGAATGGCGGCTACGCTCTGACCAACGCCGCCGACATCGCATTGAGCGTCGATACTCAAGCGGTCCTCGCAACAGCGACCGACGTAATTACCGGCGACGGCAGTTTGCGCGAACTCGCGGCCAACACTGTGGTGACCGCTCCAGCTGGATCCATTGTGCAATTGCCGGCGGGGGCGGCCCTTCCGATCCCATCAGAGCTGATCGTCCCCGCAGCATTCAACTTTCCTGCGGTTGTCGTGGTTCTGGCGATGATGCTGCTGTTAGTGGTAGG
>CADEDG010000027.1:28990-31360 GCA_902826035.1 uncultured Alphaproteobacteria bacterium | reverse complement strand
GTCTCCCGCATCGATCTGGTCGGCAAGGACGCGATCGTGCTGAAGGAAGGCAAGCAGATCACCGAGTTCCGCGAAGGCATGCTGCCCTGGGCGCTGCAGCGACCGGTGGCGATCTGCTTCGACGAATACGACGCCGGGCGCCCCGACGTGATGTTCGTGATCCAGCGCGTGCTGGAGGCGAGCGGAAAGCTCACTTTGCTGGATCAGAACCGGGTGATCAGCGCCAACCCGTACTTCCGCCTGTTCTCAACCACCAACACGATCGGCCTGGGCGACACCACCGGGCTCTACCACGGCACCCAGCAGATCAACCAAGGGCAGATGGATCGCTGGTCGATCGTCACCACCTTGAATTATCTCGACCACGACGTCGAAGCCGAGATCGTCACCGCCAAAGCGCCGACGTACAACAATCCCGAAGGCAAGCGCACCATCATGGCCATGGTGCGCGTCGCCGACATGACCCGCAACGCCTTCATGAACGGCGACATCTCCACCGTCATGAGCCCGCGCACCGTGATCACCTGGGCGCAGAACACAGAGATTTTTGGCGATGTGGGTTTGGCGTTCCGGATGACGTTCCTGAACAAGTGCGATGAACTGGAACGGCCAACGGTGGCGGAATTTTTCCAACGCGCGTTCGGGGCGGATTTGCCGGAGGCCGCGACGCGGGTTAAGGTGGCTTAGGTGCGGCTGCCCAAAACCTCGGACACCCGGTGTGAAAAACGTGCGCAAGCCATACTAAGCGCGCTCACCACACCCGCTTCGCCCCTAGCGCGCTGAGCTTTTCGTCGTTGCTCACAATCGCCATGTCTTCGCAGATCGCCTGAGCCGCGAGCATGCGGTCGAACGGGTCGCCGTGCTCGTCGGCCAGCTCGCCGGCGCGGCGGCCGTGTTCCAACGAAAGGGGCAGGGGCAGGAAGCCGCGCTCGGCCATATCTTGGTCCAGACGCATGATGAGCGGTCCGACCTTCGGCAGATCGCCCATCCTGTGTTTGTAGGTCATCTCGTAGATCGATACGGCGCTGATATAGATGGCGGCGGCGCGGGCTTCGATGGTCTTGCGGGCGCGCATCGATACGCGCTTGCTGTCTCCCAGCGCCCACCAAATGTAGGCGTGGGTGTCGAGCAGCAGCCTCACGCCTTGGGCGCCGGCTTCTTGGTCGATTTAAGCAGCATGTGCGGGGGCAGCGGGTCAAAGAAGCGATCATCCCACTCGATGATCCCCTTAAGGTTGCCGAAGCCCCGGTTCGGAAGCACTTTTTTTGTGTCGATCGCGGCCGACAGCCGCGCAACCTCCTTATCCCCCCGGCAGATCACAACTTCCTCGCCCGCCTCGACTTTGGCGATGAGTTTGGAGAGATTGGTCTTGGCCTCGTGGATCTTCACTTTGATCATTACCCGAGGTTAGCTAAGTAGGTTAGCTAAATCAAGAAAGCGCCAGAGTCCCAGTCCCCTAATGGCCCAACGTGAAACTCCCGCCGAAACCTTCAAACGCTCGCTCGCGCAGGCGACGCGCGCGCTTGCCGGGCGCGAGGACGATTTGGAGGTGACGTTTGGCGCGGAAGGCCCGCGCTTGTCCGCCGGCAAGATCGTGCTGCCGCACCCGCCGCGGGTGATTTCCGATCCGGAGGCCGAGCGCATTCGTGGTCAGGCGGACGCGCTGGCGTTGCGGCTCGCGCACCATGACGAGGGAGAGCATGCCCGGCTGCGCCCACAAGGTGCGGATGCGCGCGCGGTGTTTGACGCGGTGGAGGAGATGCGCGTGCAGGCGCTGGGCGCCAACGCGATGAAGGGCGTCGCCAACAATCTCACCTCGGCGCTGACTGACGCGCTGGAGCGCAAAGGTGCGGCCCGCATGCAATCGCGCGCGCAGGCGCCGATGGCGGAAGCTATTGCGCTCATGGTGCGCGAGCGGCTCACCGGCGCTGCTCCGCCAGCAAACGCGAGAGCCATGGTCGACGCCTGGCGCGCCGATATTGAGCGCGAGGCGGGCGCGGCCTTGGACAAGCTCCCTGCTGTCGCGGACGACCAGCGCGAATTCGCGCTGCAGATGCGCGACGTACTGAGCGAACTCGGCATCGGCGATGAGTTCGGGGCCGAGGAGAACAAGGACGAGAAAAACGAGAGCGGCGAAAACGAACCGCCGCCGCAAGCTGAAAACGCCGAGGGCGAGGAGGAGCAGGAACAACAAGCGCCGCCCGAGATGGAGATGATGGATTCGGACCTCGAGTCGGATGCGTCGATGACGGTCGATAGCGAATCCGAATCTGAGGATCGCGAGGAAACCGAACAGGACGACCCCGGCGACCGACCGATGCGCCCGAAGGATCGCAACGCGCCCGACGATCCCAATGCCGGCTACAAAGT
>CADEDG010000027.1:0-28890 GCA_902826035.1 uncultured Alphaproteobacteria bacterium | reverse complement strand
CGATGCGCCCGAAGGATCGCAACGCGCCCGACGATCCCAATGCCGGCTACAAAGTGTTCACGCGGGCCCATGACGAACAGATCGCCGCCGAAGATTTGTGCGACGGCGAAGAGCTCACGCGCCTGCGCTCCTATCTGGATCAACAGCTGAAGCCGCTACAGAGCGTGGTCGGGCGCCTGGCGAACCGCCTGCAGCGGCGCTTGCTAGCCAAGCAGAACCGCGCTTGGAGTTTCGACCTCGAGGAGGGGGTGCTCGACACCGCGCGGCTCACGCGCGTGATCGTCGATCCGCTCTCGGCGCTGTCGTTCAAGCAGGAAGAGGACATGCCGTTCAAGGACACGGTGGTGTCGCTGCTGCTGGACAATTCCGGCTCGATGCGCGGGCGCCCGATCATGGTGGCGGCCCTCTGCGCCGACATTCTGGCGCGGACGCTGGAACGCTGCGGCGTCAAGGTGGAGATATTGGGTTTCACAACCCGCGCCTGGAAGGGCGGGCGCGCGAAGGAGGATTGGCTGGCAGCTGGGCGTCCGCCACAACCGGGGCGGCTCAATGATTTGCGCCATGTGGTGTACAAATCCGCCGACGCGCCGTGGCGGCGGGCGCGCAAGAATCTCGGCCTGATGATGCGCGAGGGTTTGCTAAAAGAAAACATTGACGGCGAAGCGCTGATGTGGGCGCATGAGCGCTTGCTGCCGCGCGCCGAGCAGCGCCGTATCTTGATGGTGATTTCCGACGGCGCGCCAGTGGACGATTCCACGCTTTCGGCCAACCCCGGCAATTATCTGGAGCGCCATCTGCGCGGAGTGATCCACTGGATCGAGACCCATTCGCCCGTAGAACTCATTGCCATCGGCATCGGCCATGATGTGACCCGCTATTACAAACGCGCGGTCACCATTACCGACGCCGAGCAATTGGGCGGCGCGATGACCGAAAAGCTCGCCGAATTGTTCGATGAGAAGGCACCGGAAGCCAAACACGCGCCACGCTCGCCGCGTGAAGCCCGCGCCATGGCGCGCGCATGAGATTGCTCGCTTTGGCCCTGCTCCTCGGCGCTTGCTCTCCGCTGGCAGCGCAAGCGCCGATCGCCGAGCAATGGCGCGCCGTTGCGATGGAGGCAGTCCCGGTTGAGTTTGGCGCCGAGCAAGTGGGGGCGCTGCGGTTTCGAGGCGGCTTAGAGCTTCTTTCTTCCGATGCGGCGCTCGGCGGCCTGTCGGGGATGGAGGTGCTTGAAGACGGGCGCCTGGTGGCGGTTTCCGACAACGGCGCCTGGTTCGAAGCGCAAATCATCCTCGATGACGCCGGCGCGCTCGTCGGCCTGAGCGGCATGCGGACGGCGCTGATGCGTGATGAGAACGGCGCCGCTTTTGGTTCCAAGGAAGAGGGGGATTCCGAGGCGCTGGCGCAATTGCAGGACGGCCGTTTCGCGGTGGCGTTCGAGCAGCGTCAGGCGATTCTGCTCTACGACATGAACCGAGATGGCCCGTTCGGCGCGGCTGCGCAGGGACCGCCGCTTGCTGGCGTGCGAGGCTTGCCTGCCAATGTGGGATTGGAGGCGATGGCGACGTTGGCCAACGGTGATCTGTTGGTTGGCGCTGAAGGCGGGGGCGCCGGAGATACGCCGCTTTGGCGCTCCTCGCCCCATGAGGGTGGCGGGGTTCGTTCGCACGTGCGCTACCGCGCCGCGCCTGGGTTTTCGTTGACCAGCCTCGATCGCTTGCCCAGTGGCGATGTGATCGCTCTGGAGCGCTTTTATGCGCCGGTCATTGGGCCGCGCGCGCGGATCGCGCGATTTCCGGAGGCCGCGCTGGCCGGCGGCGTGATCGCTCCGGAGGAAGTTGCACGCATCGCGCCACCTCTGGTGCTCGACAATTTCGAGGCGATCGCCGCTATCGCTATGCCTGATGGCGCGACGCGCCTCTACATTCTGTCCGATGACAATTTCAGCTCGCGCCAGCGCACGTTGTTTCTGGCGTTCGACCTGGCCGCATCCCCCGAGTGAGGCTCACTAGCTGAAGCTGCGCCACAGCATATAGACGGCTGTGGTGAATACGATTGCTGCGAACACGCGTTGCAGCGCATTCTTGTGCGTGGCCAGGCGCGAGGAAAGCGAAGCGCCGACCAGCCCGCCGATAATCCCGCCAGCAACAAATAGCCCCGCTACGCGCCAGTCCACGAGACCATCGGTGGCGTAGGAGGCAGCGGTCGTGGCGCCGAACGCGCCCACTGACACAAGCGACGAGCCCACAGCGTGCAACATCGCCATGCCCGAGGCCGCCATCAGGCCAGGCACGATCAGGAAGCCGCCGCCGATTCCGAAAAACCCAGAAAGCCCGCCGACCGCCAGGCCCGCGCCGGCAATGCGCGGCGCGTTGTCGAGCGAAAGCGCGACCTCGCCCCCGCTGACTTTGGCGGGAGTGTTCAGCATACGCAGGCCAGCCGCGATCATGACCAGCGCAAACAGCGGCAGCAGGATTTGCGCGTCGGTCAATTTCCCCAATTCAGCGCCGATCGCGGCGCCGACGATGCCGGCGGCGGCGAAGGCGAGCGCGCAAGGCCAGTTCACATTGCCGCGCCGGGAATGGATGATGAGGTTTATGAACGCGTTGACCGACACCGCGAGCGCGCTCGTGCCGATGGCGATGTGTGGATTGGTTACGCCCACCACATAGAGCAGAGCTGGCGTCGCCAGGATCGAGCCGCCGCCGCCGATCAGCGCCAGCACCAACCCGACAGCAGCGCCGCTGAAAAGCGAAAGGACGTCGCTGGGCGCCATCATACGCCCGGGTTCTTGTTCCAGGGCATCGCCTTCAGCAACTTCGCCATTCCGCACCAGCCCGTCGCGCCCGCGAACAGGAGCCCGGCGCCGACAAAGGCCGCAAGGCCATAGAAGGCGGGATGTGTCGTCGCGCCGAGCGCCGCCCCGGCGAGAATGAGCGATCCTGCCGCGATCTGCACCTGACGCATGATCTCTAGCGGCGCCCTTGTGTTGCTTCGGATGGGCAGGCCCGCGGCCTTCCAGGCTTCGATGCCGCCATCGAGACAATAGGCCTGCGCAAAGCCGCAGGCTCGCAATTTTTCGGCGTTCACCTGCGTGCGATTGCCGGAGCGGCAGTGGAAGACGGCGATCTTCTCCCGAGCGTCACCGAAATCCTGCGCGTGTAGTGACGAAAGCGGCGCAAGCTTTGCTCCGACGATATGTTCGCGCGCTTGTTCGTCCGGCTCGCGGATATCGATCAGGAGCGCTTGACCTTCATCCAGGAGATGACGCAACTCCGCAGCTTTGATCGGTGCGATCGAACTTGTCACTTCTTTCTCCGTGTAGCTTTCGGCGGGCAGTAGATTTGGACGAGAGTGTCGAGCAGTCGAGCGGCGTTCTCATCGGCCAGGCGGTAGTAGATGGTTTGGCCGTCGCGTCGGGTTGCAACCAGTTCTTCCTCGCGCAACCGAGCCAGGTGTTGCGACATGGCCGATTGCGAAAGCCCGCTGCCCTCCTGCAATGCGCCGGCCGAGGCCTCGCCCGCGCTGAGCTGACACAGCACCATGAGCCGTGCGCCGTGCGCGAGCGCTCGCAGCAGGGCGGCGGCCTCTTGGGCTTTGGCGGCGAAGGCGGCGGGGTCCAGGTCGGTCATCTAAAATATCAGTTGAAACTAAAGTAGAGATATCTAATATAAAAGCAAGCTCTGGAGCTATCCAATGACTGCACCCCCACGTATCCGCGCCTTTTTCGACGAACCTACCTTCACCGCGAGCTATCTCGTGTGGGACGAGGCCAGCCGCTGCGCCGCGATCATCGACAGCGTTCTCGATTTCGAGCCGAAATCTGGCGCCACAGGAACCGCTTCCGCGCAGGAGATCCTTGATGTCGCGGCCTCGGAAAATCTGACCATAGATTGGATCCTAGAGACCCACGCCCACGCCGACCATATCTCGGCGGCGCCCTTCCTGAAGCGTGCGACCGGTGCGAAAACCGTGATCGGCGCCGGTATCACCGCCACGCAGCGTGTGTTCAAGCGCGTCTACAATCTCCCTGACCTGGCCGAGGATGGCAGTCAATTCGATCGGTTGGTGGAGGAGGGTGACGCCCTGCCGCTCGGTGAACTCGAGATCAAAGTGATGCACACGCCCGGCCACACGCCGGCCTGCGTCTCCTATCTGGTTAGGGACGCGGTGTTCGTTGGCGACACCATGTTCATGCCCGATTGCGGAACGGCGCGAACCGATTTCCCGGGCGGCGACGCCCGCGCGCTCTACCACTCGATCAAGCGAATCCTATCCCTGCCGCCGGAGACGCGCGTGTTCCTGTGTCACGACTATAAAGGGCCGGGCCGCGACGCCTATGTCTGGGAAACAAACGTGGCGGCGCAGCGCGCGGGCAATATTCATATCCATGACGGCGTGTCGGAAGCGGATTTCGTGGCTCACCGCCAGGCGCGCGACAAGACGCTCGGGAAGCCAGCGCTGATCCTGCCGTCAATCCAGGTCAACATTCGCGCAGGCGAACTCCCTGCGCCGGAAGCGAACGGGATACGGTACCTGAAGTTGCCGCTGGACGCGCTGTAAGCTCAGGCCGCCGCCGCGGTTGCGCTGAGCTTTTTCTTCAAGTCCCGGCGGATTTTGGCCGCGCGCGGCGAGAGATCGTCCTCGCTGGCCTTCAGCAAATAGGCGTCCAAGCCGCCGCGATGATCGACCGAGCGAAGGGCCGCGGCGGTGATCCGAAGCTTATAGGCCTTGCCCAAAGCGTCACTGGACAGGGTGACATCGACCAGGTTCGGCTGAAACTCGCGCTTGGTCTTAATATTGGAATGGCTGACCTTGTGGCCGATTTGGCGGTTGACGCCTGACAGCTCGCAACGGCGGGACATGGGGGAAACCTGGCTCTTTGGGGCGGAAAACGAAGCGCGGACGCTTACGCGAACTGGGGAGGGGGGTCAAGGTTGGGGGGCCCTGACTGCCGGGGCAGGCAGCCGAATTGCGGTTTGAGCTGCCTGGGGACCCGCTTGGCTGGGTGGCTAGGGCATGCGAGCTTCCTCCCATGGCCGTCACGCCCGCCCGTGCCCGCAAGCTCGCGCTGTCGCTCGAAGCCGCCAACGAAGCGCCGCACTTCGATCGCGCCGCCTTCCGCACGCCGCGCAAAATCTTTGCGACGCTCGCCAATTCCGGCGCCGACATCAATCTGATGTTCGATGCCGCGCTTCAGGAATTCTATTGCGAGCATGCGCCGCATGGCTTCGCGCCGGTTCCGGGCGGCTGGGGGCGCATGGGGTGCACGCGTTGCGATCTCAAGAAGATCGACGAGGCCACGCTCCTCTCAGCGCTTACGGCCGCGCATGCGCTCGCCGCGCCAAAACCGAAGAAAGCTCGCAAAACGAAATAGGCGCCGATGCGTCCGCCACAATGCGCGTGGTCCGCGCATCCGCGAACAAACCTCACCGCATCTCAGGAGAAGTAGCGTGCGCTGAAAGGAATTATTCAGCACCATTGCATTAACGTGAAGGCGGGAGGCGATCATGCACGAAAAGCAAATCGGCGAACCCTGCCCCACCTGCCAGACGCCGCTGCAACGTCGGCGCTCTAACTTCCGCACCATTGCTGGCGACATCGCTTTTTGCGCGCGGTGTTGTTCCTCGTTCGAGATCGCGGTCGATGATCTGGCGCTAGTGATTCCCGCTCCGCCGCTGGAGCCTTGGCCGGCCTAATCTTGGACCGCCGGCGTCCTCGCCGGCGCCGCCGCCTCAAAATGCACCACCGCGTTTGCGACGACCTATGCCGGCGAGGACGCCAGCGGTCCAAGACGCGGCGCGCGCTCGAGGCTCGCTTCCGGAAATATCCCGCGCATGCGGGCGCCGAACGAGATCAGGCATTCTTCGCTCGGCGCCAGCGGGCCGGTCGTGTAGCTTGAGCTGTTCATCCCTTCCTGCACGGCGTTGATCAAAGCGGTATCTTCCGCATTGACCTGGCGGTTGATGCGCCAGTTGAGGAAACGCGCGGCTTTCATTTCGCGGCTTGAGTCCGGGTGCACATAGGCGATTTCGCGGATCAGCGTTTCGGTGGCCGAGACCGGGATGAATTGCATGAAATCGACCTGGTCGGGGTAGATGTCGAAAGCGATGTTGGGCCAGAGCTTGTAATAGACCCAGAGCTTGCGCCGCTCGCTCGGAATGTCGGTGAAGCCGTCGAGCAGCTTCTGATAAGCGCGCTCGGACCAGTTGGTGGAGGGTGTGTCGGTGACCACGCCCGACATCTTGTCCACCCACTCGCGCGCCTGGATCTTGTACGTGCCTGCAAACAGCCGCGAGAGCCCAGGATGCGCCACCGGGATGTGCATGCCATCGGAATAATTGTCGCCGACATTTTTCCAGTTCACAGGGCGAGGTCGCAGCGTGACGCGGCCGTTGGGGATGAGCTTTTCTAGCTCGAACGGCGCAAGCTCCTCCGCATACGGCGCCATCATTTCCGCGACGCTCGGCAGGCCGGGCTCGAAGCGCACGAAGATGAAGCCCATGAAGATTTCCTGCTCCACCGGCTTCAAACTCACGTCTTTTGCCTTCAGCCCTTCAAAGCCCTGCCATTTAGGCGCGCCGGCGAACTTGCCGTCGAGCTTGTAACTCCAGGCATGATAAGGGCACACCAGCCGATGCCCGCACGCGCCTCGCGCTTCCGGTGCGATCTTCCCGGCGCGGTGGCGGCAGACATTGTGGAACGAGCGTACCACCCCATCCTCGCCGCGCACGCTGACGACGCGTTCGCCCAGAATATCGAGCGTGATGTAATCGCCGGGATTGGGCGCGTCGTTGAGGTGGCCGACGATGTGCCAAGCGGGGCGGAACACTTTGTCGCGCTCGGTCTCGAAGAAGCGCTGGTCGGTGTAGAGCCAGGCGGGGAGGGATTGGTGGGGCATTGGGGTTGTTATAGCCCTTCTCACCTCGAGGGGAGAAGGTGGCCCGAAGGGCCGGATGAGGGGTGTGCGGTGTCGCGGGAGAGAGCCTATTCCCCTCACCCGTCGCTACGCGACACCCTCTCCCCTCAAGGGGAGAGGGGCCAGCGTCCCTCAAAGCAACTTTGCCAGCATTGCCCGAAAGCGGCGGTCGCGCTTGAGCGCCCATTCCCGGCTCATCGCTTCGCGGCGCGTCGGGTGGCGTTCGGCGTAGAGCAGCACCCAGGCGCGCCCGCGCGTGGAGCGCGCGCCCAGGCCCGCATTGTGCAGCACCAAGCGCGCCTCAATGTCAACGCTCCAGCCGACATAAGTGCGCCGGTCGGCGCCGAGCGCGCTGCCGAGGATGTAGACGAAGCCGCATTGGCTCATTTTCGCGGTGGCGCTCTGAATGGTCTGGCTAGGCGCCACAGGGAGTAAGCAAGGGTTGCGGCGCCGGCCAACCCCGAGAGAATTGCTGTCGCCCGAAACGCCTCGGGATCGTGAGTGTGGACGCTGTCGGAAAACAACATGAGCGGAAAGCTCAGCATAAGTGCTCCGATCATGGCGACAACGATCCACAGCAATCTATAGATCGCAGAGTGAACGCGGATCACCCAAATCCCCCAAAGTTCACGAACTTCGTCTCCATGTATTCTTCCAGCCCCTCGACCCCGCCTTCGCGCCCAAGTCCACTTTCCTTCATCCCCCCGAACGGGATCACTTCGTTGGAGAACACGCCTTCGTTGATCGAGACCATGCCGTATTCGAGCTTCTCCGCTACGCGCCAGCAGCGGTTCACGTCGCGCGAGAAGAAATAACCGGCGAGGCCGTATTCGGTGTCGTTGGCGATGGCGATGGCTTCGTCTTCGCTCTTGAAGCGGATCAAGGGCGCGACGGGGCCGAAGATTTCCTCCGTGTTCACGCGCATGTCGCGAGTTACGTTCGCGAGCACCGTAGGGGTATAGAATTGCGCGCCGGCTGCGTGCTTCTTGCCGCCGGTGAGCGCGATTGCGCCGGAGGCGAGCGCTTCGCTCACCATGGCTTCGACCTTGGCGATGGCGTTGGCGTCGATCAGCGGGCCGATCTCTGTTCCCTCCGCTTGCCCGTCGCCGACTTTCAACTTCGACACCGCGTCGGCGAGTTTCCGGGAAAACTCGTCATAGATCGCATCCTCGACCAATATGCGGTTCGCGCACACGCAGGTCTGCCCGGCATTGCGGAATTTCGAAGCGATTGCGCCTTTCACAGCCTTGTCCAAATCCGCGTCGGCGAACACGACCAGCGGCGCATTGCCGCCAAGCTCGAGCGAAACCCGCTTCACGGTCGAGCCAACGCACGCCGCGCCCAGCTTCTTGCCAATCCCGGTCGAGCCTGTGAAAGAGAACTTCCGCACCAGCGGGCTCTCGCACAGCACCTTGCCCACGGTCGCCGTGTGGTGCTGTGTAGTGATTACGTTGAACACGCCGGCGGGCACGCCAGCCTTTTCCGCTAACTCGACCAGCGACAGCGCGGTCAGCGGCGTCTGTGACGGCGGCTTCAGCACGATCGAGCATCCCGCCGCGAGCGCCGGCGCCGCTTTGCGGGTGATCATCGCCATTGGGAAATTCCATGGCGTGATCGCGGCGCACACGCCAACGGCTTGCTTGATCGTGATGTAGCGGCGCGCATTGGTGGTGGTCGGGATGGTGCGCCCATAGGCGCGCTTGGCTTCTTCGCCGAACCACTCGGCGAAGCTTGCCCCATAGGCCGCTTCGCCCTTGGCTTCCGCCAGCGGCTTGCCGCCTTCCATCGTGATCAAAAGCGCCAGCCGATCGAGATCGGCCATCATCAGATCGTACCAGGTGCGCAAAACCTGCGCGCGCTCCTTTGCGGTTTTCGCAGCCCATGCCGGCCAGGCGCGATGCGCGGCGGCGACCGCTTCCTCGGTCTCGCCGGCGCCGAGATCGGGCACGCGCGCCATCACTTCCTGGGTCGCGGGGTTCAGCACATCGAACCGCGCCGTCGCGTCGCGCCACTTGCCGTCGATATAGGCGTCTGAACGGATATTCATGAGGGCCTCGTTGTTTGAGCGGATGACTTTGCGCAGCCTCAAGGCCTCCGCAAGCGGCGGGCGTCAAGATTTCTGGCCCAAGATTTCTAGCAAGGGGCAGGCACAAGGCGTAGCATGACGCAAGGAATCGAGGTTCTGCCCATGGCCTGGAAGGATATTCTCGTCATCGTCGCTGACGCGCAAGCCGACGAACCCGCTTTGGCGCTCGGCGAAGCGCTGGCGCGCCAGTGCGGCGGGGCAGGGGCCGCGCACCTCGCGGCCGCCTTTCTGACGCCGCTCCCCGACGAACCGCTGGCCTATGAGCCAACGGTGGTGGCCGGCGTCTGGGCGGAATTGCTTGGCCGCGCGCGCCAGGACGCCGAGGCCGAGCGCAAGCGTGTCGAAGCGCGGCTAAAGCAGTGCGAACTGAGTTACGAATTGCGCAACGCTGAAGCGCTCTCGCGCGATCTCGGCCGGGTGGCCGCCGTGCACGCGCGCTACGCCGATGTCGCGGTGATGACGCGGCCGTTTGACGGGCCCGGCGCTGAACTGCGCGAGGAGATCGTCGAGGGCATCCTGTTCCATTCGGGGCGCCCCGCTCTGATCGCGCCGCCGAAATGGAAGGGCGGGTCAATTGGCCAGCGCGTGGTCGTGGCCTGGGACGCCAGCCGCGAAGCCACCCGCGCGGTGTCGGAAGCGCGCGCGCTGTTGGGCGATGCTGCCGCGATCATTGTGGTGACCGTGGACGCCAAGCCGAAAATGTTCGGCCACGGCGACCAACCCGGCGCCAACATCGCCGCGCATCTGTCGCGACGCGGGCTGAAGGCGGAAGTGCGCAATGTGGACTCGATGGGCCGCTCAGCGTCCGCCGCGATCCTGGAGGAAGCGAACGCGCTGCAAGCGGACCTCGTCGTCATGGGCGGCTACGCGCACTCACGCCTGCGCGAATTGGTGTTCGGCGGCGCCACGAGGGAGCTACTGCGAACGGCGAACGTGCCGCTGCTGATGGCGCATTAGGGGCGGCCCCCCTTGTGTGCCCCATTCGCCACACCTACCTCCATCGCAGCAACATCATGCCCGCTTTGATCGTGCTTAAGGGCGGTCGCGCGGGGACGCCGTAGAGGGTCGCTCATGGATATGGAAAAGCTCACCGAGCGTGCGCGTGGATTCGTGCAGGCGGCGCAAACGATCGCACTGCGCGAGCAGAACCAGCAGCTGGAAACTCAGCACTTGCTCAAGGCGCTGCTCGACGACCGCGAGGGTCTCGCGGCAGAGTTAATGCGCGCCGCAGGCGCCGATCCGCGCCGGGCCGCCGATGACGTCAACGCGGCCGTGCAGGCGCTGCCGAAAGTGCAGGGCGGCAATGACCGCATGTACGCAGCGGCCTCGTTTTCGCGCGCGCTCGACGCCGCCGAACAGGCCGCGACCAAGGCGGGCGATAGCTACGTCACCGCGGAGCGCTTGCTGTTTGGGCTCGCCATCGCAGAAGGCAAAGCAAGCGAAATCCTCAAGAAAGCCGGGCTCACGCCGCAAAAGCTCGAACAAGCCATTGCCGATTTGCGCAAGGGCCGCACCGCGCAATCTTCCTCCGCCGAGGACCAGTACGATGCGCTGAAAAAATACGCCCGCGATCTCACTGAGGACGCGCGCAAGGGCAAGCTCGATCCCGTGATCGGCCGTGACGAGGAAATCCGCCGCACCATCCAAGTGCTCTCGCGCCGCACTAAGAACAACCCGGTGCTGATCGGCGAGCCGGGCGTCGGCAAAACCGCCATCGCCGAGGGCTTGGCGCTGCGCATCGTCAATGGCGACGTGCCCGAAAGCCTCAAGCACAAGAAGCTGCTGGCGCTCGACATGGGCTCGCTGGTGGCGGGCGCAAAGTTCCGCGGCGAGTTCGAGGAGCGGCTGAAGGCGGTGCTGAACGAAGTCACGGCGGCTGAGGGCGGCATCGTGTTGTTCATCGACGAGATGCACACGCTTGTCGGCGCCGGGAAGGCCGAAGGCGCGATGGACGCCTCGAACCTGTTGAAGCCGGCGCTGGCGCGCGGCGAGCTGCACTGCGTCGGCGCGACTACGCTCAATGAATATCGCAAGCACGTGGAGAAGGATGCAGCGCTTGCGCGCCGCTTCCAGCCGGTGTTCGTCAGCGAACCCAGCGTCGAGGACACCATCTCGATTCTGCGTGGCCTGAAAGACCGTTACGAGCAGCACCACGGCGTGCGCATTTCCGATGCGGCCATCGTGGCCTCCGCGCAGCTCTCGCACCGTTACATCACCGACCGGTTCCTGCCCGACAAAGCCATCGATCTGATGGACGAAGCCGGGTCGCGGCTGCGCATGGCGGTGGATTCGAAGCCCGAAGAGCTGGACGAGCTCGACCGCCGCATCCTCCAGTACAAGATCGAGATCGAAGCGTTGAAGAAGGAGAAGGATCCTGCCTCGCAGGACCGCGCCAAGAAGCTCGATGCCGAGATCAAGGATCTGGAGACTCGCTCACGCGAGCTCACCGCCACTTGGAGCGCGGAGAAGCAGAAGCTTCAGGTCACCTCGAAGTCCAAGGAAGAGCTTGAGCGGTTGCAGAACGCCTACGAGGAAGCGGTCCGCCGCGGCGACCTCGCGCGCGCTTCGGAGTTGAAGTACGGTCGCATTCCCCAACTTGAGAAGCAGATCGCCGATGCCGAGAAAAAAGCCGGCGGCGAGGGCTTGGTGAAGGAGGTAGTGGACGCCGAAGCTATCGCGGCTGTGGTTTCGCGCTGGACCGGGGTACCGGTGGAAAAAATGTTGGAGGGCGAGAAGGTGAAACTGCTCGCCATGGAAACACAGCTGCGCAATCGCGTCATCGGGCAGGAGCCGGCGCTGCGCGCGGTAGCGGACGCGGTGCGACGTGCCCGCGCTGGCCTGCAGGATCCCAATCGTCCAATCGGCTCGTTCATGTTCTTGGGGCCGACGGGAGTCGGCAAAACCGAACTCACCAAAGCGCTGGCGGAATTCCTGTTTGACGACGAGCACGCGATGACGCGCGTCGATATGTCGGAATACATGGAGAAGCATTCGGTCGCGCGCATGATCGGCGCGCCTCCAGGGTACGTGGGCTACGAAGAGGGCGGAGCGCTCACCGAAGCGGTGCGCCGGCGGCCCTACCAGGTGATCCTGTTCGACGAGATCGAGAAGGCGCACCCCGACGTGTTCAACGTATTGCTGCAGGTGCTCGACGACGGGCGCCTGACCGACGGCCAGGGCCGCACTGTCGATTTCAAGAACACCATCCTGATCATGACGTCGAACGCCGGGGCGCAATTCCTCGCCGAACAGCCCGAAGGCGCAGATGTCGAAGACGTGCGCGGGCCGGTGATGAACGAAGTGCGCGCGCGGTTCAGGCCGGAATTCCTGAACCGGATCGATGAAATCATCCTGTTCAAGCGGCTCGAACGCGCGCAAATGGGCGCCATCGTCGATATCCAACTGAAGCGGTTGGAGAAGCTGCTGGCAGCGCGCAACATGACCATCGAGCTCGATCAGCGCGCCAAGAGCGAACTCGCCAAACGCGGCTACGATCCTGCCTGGGGCGCAAGGCCCTTGAAGCGTGTAATCCAGAAGGACGTGCAAGACCCGCTCGCGCGGCTCATTCTCGAAGGCGCGGCGAAAGACGGCGGCCGCGTGCGCGTGACGTTCGATGGGAATGATTTCCTGTTCAACGGCAAGAGCGAGAAGAAGGCGGCGTGAGGCAATCTCCGCGCTTGGGGAGGTTGCCAGCGCGGGCGCACGCCATAGGGTTGCACGATGTCCGCACTCGAAATTGCCGTTGTCAAAGGCGCCACCCATGACAGTATTGAGGTGCGGCGGACGGGCGGGGCTACTGCTCGCTTCACGTTTCCGAAGAAGGGCCCGATCCCACACGATTGTGTGCACCTCATTGTCGAAGGCGCCGTTGGCTTGAAACGCGGCTTCTGGGGAATGGTCGCCGAAGGCGTCGCTCCCACCGAAATTCAGGAGATCGCGAAAGCCGGTGGACATGCCAGCGCGTCGCGCGCGCAGCCGCCTGCTCCTGAGGTCGTTGAACTCATCCAGGCTGAACGTTTGGTCGAGTGCTTTGAAGCCGAGTTTTGGGGAACGCCCGCCGACCATGAGACGTTTCGCGAAATCGCCGCGACCGCGTGCGGGCATTCCTATGTGCCCTGCCCGCCGCTCGGAGACGATTTGATCGCGCTTGCCCGGGAACGCATCGCCGCCTTTGGCAAAGAATGGATGGCGGCGCCGATCAGTGCGCGGTTCGATTTCAGCTGGCCTGTTTAGGGGTCGGATCTTTGCGCCTCGGCTTGGCGCCCCGCCCCGTTCGTGAAACAGTGCCGGTTCGGCCTGAAGGCCGACATAAGCAAGAAGCGGCGCCCGCCGCTCTCCAGCCGCAGGGCGCCGCCCAGACCAAGGGAGGCCGAGGCCCATGCCTGAAAGCAAGACAGCCAACATCGTCAGAGCCATCGCCGTCGTCGGGCCCACCGGGGCGGGCAAGACGGCGTTGGCGCAAGCTCTGGCTTCGGCCGCCTCGGGCGGGACGGGCGCGATAGCCGCCGCCGCCGGCCAGTCCACCGAAACCAATTTCACCGCCATCGACTATATGGGCGACCATTATGCGCTCATCGATGCGCCAGGCTCGGTCGATTTCCTGGCTGACGCCGATTATGCGCTGCCGGGCGCGGACCTCGCCATAATTGTCGCCGATTCCGATCCGGACAAAGCTGTTCTGCTGCAGCCGTTTCTGAAGGCGATCGAGGACTACAAGGTTCCCCACCTTCTGTTCATCAACAAGATCGACCAGGCGCGCGGGCGCATTCGCGATCTCTTGGAAGCGTTGCAGCCGGTGAGCGCACTGCCGCTGGTGGCCCGGCAAGTGCCGATTTGGAAGGACGAGCACGTCGCCGGCTATGTCGACCTGGCCATGGAGCGGGCGTATCTGTACCAGCCCGGCAAGCCCTCCAAGCGCATCGATACGCCCGCCGACATGGCCGAGCGCGAAACAGAAGCGCGTTTCCATATGTTGGAACAGTTGGCGGATTTCGACGACACGCTGATGGAAAAGCTGCTGTCGGACGTGACGCCCGAACAAGATTTGGTGTTCGCTGATTTGGTGCGCGAGACGCGAGAGGGGTTGATCGCGCCGGTGTTTTTCGGCTCGACAGCGCACGGTTATGGCATCCGCCGGCTTCTGAAAGCGCTGCGCCACGACACGCCGGAACCGAAATACGCCGCCGAGCGCTTGGGGCTCAAGGGCAATGGCGCTTACGTGATGAAAATCTCCCACGCCGGCCAGGCGGGAAAGCTCGCCTACGGCCGCGTGTTCGGCAAGGCCATGGCTGATTCCGACCAGCTGACGCTGAGCGATGGCTCCACGCAGCGCCCGGGCGCGCTGTTCTCCGTCCAGGGCACGCAAACCAAAAAAGTATCGACTGCACCCGAAGGCGATGTCGCCGCTATAGGCAAACTCGATCCGGTCGCAGCCGGTGATTTGCTAGCGACCGGCGGCGCCGCGCAGAAAGCGGCGATCGCGCCGGCCAGACGCTTTCCGGTGTTCCAACTCGCCATCGCCACCAAGGACCGCAAGGACGACGTGCGATTGTCGGGGGCGTTACAGAAGCTGGTGGACGAGGATGCGGGCCTCTCGGTTCTGCACGATCAGATCACCCATGAGATATTGTTGCAGGGTCAAGGCGACCCGCACCTGCGTGCTGTGGTCGAGCGGTTGAAGGGGCGTTTCAATGTCGAGGTGACGACAGCCCCGCCGTCGACTCCCTACAAAGAGACCATTCGTAAAAGCGCGGAAAAACGCGGTCGGCACAAAAAACAAACCGGCGGGCATGGCCAGTTCGGCGATTGCGTTATTCAAGTGGCGCCTTTGCCACGCGGCGGCGGCTTCGAGTTTATCGACAAGATCCACGGCGGGGCGATCCCGCGGCAATGGATCCCGGCGGTCGAAGCGGGCGTGAAAGACGCGATGCTCAAGGGGCCTATCGGCTTTCCGGTGGTCGATGCATCGGTGACTTTGATCGACGGCTCATTTCACGCGGTGGATTCCTCGGAGCATTCGTTCCAAATGGCGGGGCGCCTCGGCATGAGCGAGGCGCTCGTGGAGTGCAGCCCGGTGTTGTTGGAGCCAATCGAGAAGCTCTCCATCTACACGCCCAATTCCGGCACCGCGAAAGTCAATTCGGCGGTGTCGAGCCACAACGGTCAAATCCTTGGCTTCGAAGCGCGGGAGAATTGGCCGGGTTGGGACCGCGTCGATGCCTACCTGCCGCACGCTGAACGCCAAACCTTCATCATCGAGCTACGGTCTCTGACACAAGGGCTAGCCACATTCGAGGCCGTGTTCGACCATATGGTGGAGGTCAGCGGCCGACGCGCGGAGGAAGCCGTCAAGAAGGCGCAGAAGGACGCCGCCTGAGCGAAAGCGGAAGCCAACAGGCTCCCTTTCTCGGTGAATGCGCTTCCTGATTGCGCCTCTGGCGCGCAAGGGGGCGGGTAGGGTATGATGGAGTGCGTTCGCGGGGACAAGCGACGCACAAGAGGGGCGTGACATGGCGTTTTTTTCCAAGAAGCCACCGAAGGACGAACCTGCGTCGGCCCCGCCCGCGGCTCGTGCAAGCGCCCCGGCTCCTGCGCCGCGTGCACCGGCTGCTGGAGCGCCGAAGGCAAACGGCGCCGCCGCCGCGAATGCGCCGGTGGATATGGAAAAGATAAAGGAAGGCATCGAGCGCTCGCGTCGAACGCTTGTCGCGCTCGGCGAAGTCGTTAGCGTGCTGATGAAATCGCCTGAATATCGCAACGCCACCCTGGCTACGGTGCAGTCTATGGTCGGTCCCGCGATCATGAGCGGGCAGTACCTAGTACTCACCGCCCACGAAAAAACGCGGGGTTCCGCCGCGCCCGTCGCTCTCGCGATGTGGGCAAATGTCTCCGATGAGGTGGACCGGAAACTATCGCAGCCCGAAGGACAATCCATTGTCCTCAATGCCGCTGACTGGACTAGCGGAAAGACCGCGTGGCTGACCGTGCTTGCCGGGGATCAGCGCACAATCCCCGCGTTGCTGAGCCGCTTACAGCAGACCACGCTTAAGGGGCGAGTGGTGAAGTATCGCGCCAAAGGCGAGGACGGGAAGATGCAGGTGCGTACACTACCGCCGCCCTCTCAAGCCAAGCCTGGCAAGCCCTAATCAGGGCGGCGCGGATGGCGGGATGGGCGCTGGACGTCGCTCTGCGTATGCCGAATATAGACACGCGCCAATGATAACGGCCGCGCCGAAATAGATTTGCGGCCTTGGCGCCTCGTGAAAAACGATGAAGCCGAGCAGGCTCGCCCAGAGCAATTCGCTGTAATGAATAGGCGCAAGGAGTTGGGTTTCAGCTCCAGCGTACGCGCGGGCTATGAGGTACATAAAGATCGCGGCGAACAATCCCATCAGCAGGAAGATCGCCCAGTCGCTCCATTGCGGCGGTGGCGCGACAGCGATCGCGGGAACAAAGAGATAAAGCGCCGGCATGGCGCTGGCCAACAAGCCAACGATGATCGGGCCATCGCTCTGTGCGCGCGTGCGCAGCAGCACCATGGCGATCGCGAACAATCCCGACGCTGTCAGCACCGCCGCGACGCCCAGAGCGTGGCCCGGTGCTTCCGCAGCGCTGGGCGCGCCTTGCGCGGCCACGACCACGCCAGCAAAGCCTATAAGTGCAGCGGCCACATTGGGCAGCCGCAAACGCTCGCCAATCATGATCCGCGCCGCGAACGGAATCATGAGCGCGCCGACAAACGATAGCGTGATCACTTCCGCCAGCGGGAGCACACTCAACCCCCAGAAGAACATGGATCCGCTGGCCGCGATAATGGCGCCGCGAAGCCCATGGGCGCGAAGCATTTCCGCGCTGATCCGCGGGGCGCCTGCCCGCGCCCACAGCCCAAGCGAAAACAGCGCCCCGAACAGATAGCGCCCGAGCGTGACCAGGAGAACGTGATTGGTTTGCGCCAGGTACTTGATAGTCGCATCCATCGCCGAACCGGCGATGACGGCGAGCGCAAGCACCGCCGCTGGCGTTAACGCCCGCATGAACGGAGACTCCCCGCCGCTACTTGGACCCAATCGCCGCCGCCGACAATCGCCTTCGGCCGTTCGCCGAAGCTGGCGCCGGGCCATGGGCAGGCTATAAAGGCGTCAAGAGGACATCATGGCGACAGCGCTGACCGAAGACCAAGCCCTCATTGTCGATACCGCCCGCGCCTTCGCTCAGGAGCGATTGCGGCCCAACGCAGCACGCTGGGAAGCCGAAGGGCTTGATCGCGGCGTACTCAAGGAACTCGCCGAGTTGGGCTTCGCGGGCATCTATGTGCGCGACGATGTCGGCGGCTCGGGGCTGAGCCGGCTCGATGCGGCGCTGATTTTCGAAGAGCTCTCGCGCGGCTGCATCGCCACCGCCGCCTTCGTGTCGATCCACAATATGTGTTCGTGGATGATCGATGCTTTTGCCGCCCCAGAGCAGCGCGAAAAGTGGCTGCCCAGACTCACCAGCATGGAGACGATCGCCTCCTATTGTTTGACCGAACCTGGCTCCGGTTCCGAC
Organism: uncultured Alphaproteobacteria bacterium; assembly: GCA_902826035.1. Classification (GTDB taxonomy): domain Bacteria; phylum Pseudomonadota; class Alphaproteobacteria; order Caulobacterales; family Aquidulcibacteraceae; genus Vitreimonas. The sequence continues at coordinate 11,341 of CADEDG010000027.1, read as the reverse complement.
GCCGGCGCGCTACGCGCCAATGCGAAGGCCGACGGCAACGCGCACTATGTGATGAATGGGTCCAAGGCGTTCATTTCCGGCGCTGGCTTTTCCGATCTTTATGTCGTCATGTGCCGCACCGGCGAGGATGGTCCCAAGGGCGTATCGACCTTGTTGGTGGAAAGCGCCGCCAAGGGTCTGAGTTTCGGCAAGGCCGAGGACAAGATGGGCTGGCGTGCACAGCCCACGGCAATCGTCAATTTCGAGAATTGCCGAGTGCCAGTCGAGAACCGCATCGGGCCAGAGGGCGACGGCTTCAAGTATGCGATGAAGGGCCTCGACGGCGGTAGGCTCAACATCGCCGCCTGTGCGCTGGGCGGCGCCCAGGACGCCTTCGACCGGGCGCTGAGCTACGTCAAGGAGCGCAAGCAATTCGGCAAACGCATCGCCGATTTTCAGAACACCCAATTCACGCTGGCGGACATGGAGACCGACCTTGCGGCGTCGCGGGCGCTGCTGCACGCGGCGGCGCGGAAGCTGGATGCAAAGGGCCCCGACGCCACCAAATTTTGCGCGATGGCCAAGCGCTTCGTCACCGATGCCGCGTTCAAGGTCGCCGACCAAGCGCTGCAATTGCATGGCGGCTACGGCTATCTGGCCGACTACGAAGTCGAGCGCATCGTTCGCGATCTGCGCGTGCATCGCATTCTAGAAGGCACCAACGAGATTATGCGCGTGATCATTTCGCGCGAGTTGCTGAAATAGTATGGGGAGCACACCATGATCATGCGAGCGATGGCGTTGGGTTTCGTTTTGTGGCTGGCGAACGCCGCCATTTTCCGGTTCTTTGGAGAGTACTTCTTTTTCGATCCGTTCTACGCTTTGTTCGCTGCTGTTGCGCTTATCGGCGCGGCTATCACGTTTGTGTCGGTAAAGTTGCTCCGCTGCGCGCCCGGCGACGAGGCCGAGGCCGCGATCAGCGTCGCGATGCCCTCGCTGCTACTGAACGCTTTCTTGACATACAAGTTCGCGGAGGTGTTTCCCGATCCGCCGATCGATGGGGCAAATGACGCCATCTATGGTGCGTTGGCGATGATTTACGGCGCCTCCATGGTTTTCACCGGCCTGCTGATGACGCGCATCTCGCCGCAGGACGAGCGGGTGTGAGGCGCCGAGATGCGGTGCTTGGCGGGGTTGCGCTTGCGGGATGCGCGAGCTTGAGCGGATCCACACGCCGGCCCATCGTGATTGCCCATCGCGGTGCATCCGGCGAGCGCCCCGAGCACACGATGGCCGCCTACAGGCTGGCGATCGCGCAGGGTGCGGACTTCATCGAGCCCGACCTGGTGATGACCAAGGATCGCGTGCTGGTGTGCCGGCACGAGAATGAAATCTCCGGCACGACCGATGTCGCCGAGCGTCAAGAGTTCACCTCGCGGCGTACGGAGAAGATCATAGACGGCGTTGCAGCGCTTGGGTGGTGGGTCGAGGATTTCACGCTCGCCGAGTTGAAGACGCTGCGATGCAGGGAACGTTTGCCAAATCTGCGCCCGGGCAATGTCGCCTATGACGGCCAGGAGGCTATCCCCACCTTCGCCGAAGCGCTGGCGCTGTCGATGGAGGCGGGCGTCGGTGTCTACCCTGAACTGAAGCATCCGACCTTCTTGCGTGAGCAGGGGCTTGATCCAGTGCCCGCCTTCGTAGCCACGGTGCGCGAAAACGGCGGGCAGGCGGCGGCGGATGCGATGTTCGTCCAATGTTTCGAAGTGGGCCCGCTCGTGCAATTGGCGCAAATGTCCTCTCTGAACTGGAGGTGTGTCCAATTGATCGCAGCGAGCGGGGCGCCGTGGGATCGGCGCGATCTCGACGCAAGCGCGATGATCAGCGCGGCGGGATTGCGCGACATCGCTGCCTATGCACGGGGGATCGGGGTCGAGAAATCGCTGATCATTCCGCGCGACAGCGAAGGGCGCTCGTTGGCGCCCACCGATCTTATCGCGCGTGCACATGCAGCTGGACTAATTGTCCATGCCTGGACCCTGCGCGCTGAAAACTATTTCCTGCCGTTGGAGCTTCGCCGCGGCGACGCTGCCACGTCGGAATACCAGCATCAGAACGGTGATCTCGCTGCAGAGCTACGCGCGTTTTACGCAGCCGGCGTCGATGGTGTGTTCAGCGACTTTCCGGGGGCCGCCGTGTCTGCGCGGACCTAAGCGACGCGTCTGCGCATATCCTGGTTGAGAATCGGCGTTTGCGCCTCAAGCAGATTTTGCTCCACCCGCGTGCGCGTCTGCGCGTCCTTGATGGCGAGCAGGTGGATTTCCTTAGCGCCGAGGTGCTCGGCTGCTTGCCACATGTCGTGGCGCGCGAGCGTCACCGAAAAATCGTCGGTCTTGCCGAGGAACAGCACGATCGGCCCGCCCCATTGTTGGGTGACCGAATCGTGGGGCTTTACAAACATGTAGATGCCGCCGACGGGCTCCCAATCGCGCTGGGTTCTCGCCACGTCGAACTCATACCAGCGCCCGCAAGCGCCTTGCCACGAAAATACGCTCAAGAGGGCCCCCTCTGATCCAGCGAAGGGCACGCTAAGGTGAGTCGGCGAAACGAACAGCCGTAAGCGCGAAAAAATTATGGCAAAGTGTCAAAATCGGTGCGATCGGCGCCGCTTTGGTCGAAATAATCCGGCCAAAACCGTTCCATCACAAAGGCTTGGCGCTCGGAATGCTCAGGTCGGTCGAGCGGAACCACACGCACAGCGACCCCGCCCAGATCGGGCGGGCCGAATGGCGCCGCCGCGCGCCAGGCGACATAATCCGCACCCGAAACATAATGTGAGAAGCCCTTCGGATCGTGCTCCAACAGGTCGGACACCAGCACTAGGCGGCGGCGCTGCAATTCGGCGCCGAAGTCGGGGTCCGCGCCCACCGCGCGCAGGCCCGCAAGGATCGGCGAGGTGCGCGCGCCGGCGCCCGATTGCGCGCTGCGCAGCGCCCGATCCAACGCGTCGGCGAAGCTCTCGTCCCATCGTTCTTTAGCGCGGCGCGCGTTTTCGAACAGCGGATTGATCTGCTCGGGCGGGCGCGGCAGGCACTTGCTGAACAGAACCACCGGCTCCTGCGGGCGGCGCACGTTCAGCCGCATGATGGTGAGGCGGTCATATTGCGCGAGCCGCGCTCGCTCTTGATCCAGCACCGCGCGCAATTTGCGCCGGTGGCGCGGTTCGAGCTTGTCGGTCGCGTCAACCAACACAATCGTGTGGGCGGCGAGTTCGGCATCGGTGCGGCACAGCGTCGTCGCATCAATTGGCGGAGGGCGCGTGAGGTACGCGGCGGCAGCCAATCCCGCGAGCACGCACATGACCGCGAAGATCAGCGCTGCGCCGATCGCATTGGCGGCTTTCCCGCGCCGGCGCTTCACGAGGCTTCGCCTTCGTCAAGGCGTTTGGCCGCGACATCGAGTTCCTGCACCAAAGCCTCAAGCGCGTGTGCGGATTTCGCATGCGCGTCAGCAAGTGTGGCGCGCGCCTCGTCGATCATGGCCGCGCACTGGGTTAGCGGATCGAGCGCCGGGCCCGCGTGCGGCGGCGGCGCGCCAAAATAGGCCGGCGCAGGAGAGCCGCGCGCGGCCGTGTTTTCCTGCCGGTAGAGCTGCACCGCCGCCGCAACCGCGCCGTCCAGGGTGTGGGCTTGATCGTCGAGTGCGCCGAGTTTCTGCGCTGCGGCGTCGAACGCCTTGTTCATGGCTTCGAACTCAGCTTGGAGCTTGGTCGTGCGCGCCGCTAGCGCAGCTTTCGCGGCTTCGATCGGCGCTTCAAGCGTTTCGCGCGCGGCGTTGCGGAATTCCGACAAATCCTCCGCGGCCAAAGCCGCGGCGCGACCCATCTTGCCGTAATCGGGATAGGGATCGTCGAAGCCGGAATAGCCCTTGAGCGACGAAAACGCCCACACGCCGGCGCCGAGCATAAGCAGGATGATCGCCTGCGGCGAGTCGAGGCTGAGTAACGACCAAAGATGAAAATCCGCGTCGCTACCTTCAACGCGCGCTCCGCTCGCCGCCGCTAACTTATCGCGCCAGTCGGCCGCGAAGAGATTGAGCATCAATGCGAGCAGGCCCAAAACCCCAAACGCCAAGGTGCCGGCCGCCTTCACCGGCATACGCACATGCTGGAGGTAACGAAGACCCAAATACCCGCTCAGGAAGCCGAGCGCGACATTGGCGCCCGAGAGGCCGATGGCGACCACCGCGCCGCCAAGCAAGCCGTCGAGCTCTTCCGCGAACAGAGCCGCGCTGAACAGAGACTCAAACAGCGCCGCGCAGAGAAGCAATCCCGCCTGCATCAACGTCGAGTCCGGATAGACCGCGCTTCGCCGCAATTGGTTGATCCGCTTGAAGCTCTCCAAATCCGTGCGCGCTTGCCTGGCTCGCGAGGACGCGGCCTGCCAATCGTGGGACAAACGCCCCGCCGCTTGTTTGAGCGCCAGGCGCGCCTCGATCGCGGGGCCGGCAAAATCTTGCGGCGCCGGCGCCAACGTGCGTAGGCGTCGCTCGGCTTCGTTTTTGGCCTCCAGACGCGCTTGATCGACCAGTTCACGTTCGGCGGCGACCATCTCAAGGATGGCGGTCTCGGTGGGTGACAACGATTGCGCGTCTTGCCGGGGCAGGTTTTGCGAGGCGTCCTCGCGCGCGCGGCGGCGCAAGCCTAGACGTTTGTCGAGCGCCGCGACGCTGACGCCGAGCGCTTGTGCCGATTTCGTTCGTGTCCGCCCGGCGTCCATCCCACGCGCCTCCACACGCTCTTAAAGCGCGAATGCGGCGCTTCTCCAAGACCGCGAGGTCCGCTATCAGGGGTCAAAGGAGCACGTGTGGAAGATTTACCCGCAAATCTGAGCTTGGCCGAGGCTGTAGCGGCGGAGGCGGGGGCGGCCCTTCGCAGCAACCGCACAAGCTGGAACGTGGTCGAGGGCGAGTTTGGGCGCGAGGTGAAAATCCGCGCCGACAAGCAGGCGGAATCGATCATTCTGTCAGCGCTCGAGCGAGCATCTCCCTATCCTATCCTTTCGGAAGAAGCCGGCTGGGTGCGTGCGCGCGACAGTGAGTGGGTGTGGGCAGTCGATCCTCTCGACGGCAGCGTTAATTATTTGCGATCCTACCCGCACTGCGCGGTGTCGATCGCCCTCTTGCACAAGGGCGTTCCGGTGCTGGGCGTTGTCGATTGCTTCATGCTGCAGGAGCGCTTCACCGGTCTGGTTGGCGCGGGCGCCTGGCTCAATGGCGATCCGATCCGGGTTTCCGAGATCGCCGATCCAGCGGCGGGCATCTTGCAAACTGGCGTTCCCTCCCGCGCCAGCGCGGAATCGTTCAAGGCGTTCGAAGAGCGGCTCCGCGCGTGGCGCAAAGTGCGCATGATCGGCTCTGCGGCGACCGCGCTCGCCTACGTCGCCGCTGGCAGAGCCGAAGCGTATCGCGAGTCAGGCTCGATGATCTGGGACGTCGCCGCAGGCTGCGCCTTGGTCAAGGCGGCGGGCGGCGAGTTTCGTCTCGACGGCGAAAGCCTTGAACAGCCGCTCGAAGCAGCGGCCTCCAATGCAAGGGCGCAGATACCGAAATAGGCGCGTCAATCCAGCGTTCGGCGGAACCGCAGCAGCGCGAGCGTCGCCAGCGCAAGGGTGATTAAGGCAAGCGGGCCAAGGTCGCCCAGAATATCTGGCATGTCGGCATCCTTCAGCACGACCTCGCGCACTATGCGGAGGAAATGCGTAATCGGCAGCGCTTCGCCGAGCGCTTGCGCCCAGTTCGGCATGGCGCGGAAAGGAAACATGAAACCCGAAAGCAGAATTGAAGGCAAGAACACAAAGAACGTCATCTGCATGGCTTGCATCTGCGTTTTCGCGATGGTCGATATGAGATAACCCAGCATCAAATTTGCGAGGATAAACAGCGTCACGCCGACAAGAAAGGCGAAGGGCGATCCGGTGAAGGGGATGTGAAACAGGAAGGTCGCCATCAACAAGACGATCACGACCTGCACGGCGCCGACAAAAACATATGGCGTGATTTTCCCGATCATCACCTCCATAGGCCGAACCGGCGTCGCCAGGAGATTTTCCATTGTTCCGCGCTCGGTCTCGCGCGTCAGCGCGATCGAGGTGATCATCACCATCGTCATGGTGAGGATGATGCCGAGCAGCGCCGGTACGATGTTGAAAGCGCTGACGCCGGCAGGATTGTAGCGACGGTGAACAACGATCTCATAGGGCGGGGGAGGCGAGGCAAGGCTTGCGAGCGCGCCCTCGAATTCGGCCGAGAATGCCGAGCGCGCGACGCTTTCTATGGCGCCAATCGCACCCGCGGCGGCAACAGGATCGCTAGCGTCGGCATCGATCAATATTTGCGGGCGCTCGCCCCGAACGAGCCGACGCTCGAAGCCGTCAGGGATGGTGATCAGATAACTCGCTTCCCCGGAGCGCAGCATGGCATCGCCTTCAGATTCCCGGGTGGAGATTGCGACAATGTCGACAAAAGTCGACGCCTTCAGCGAGGCAAGAAAGGCGCGCGTCATCGGGCCGTCTTCGCGCAGCTCAACGACCGCCGGCAAATGGCGGGGGTCGGTGTTGATGGCGTAGCCAAACAGCACAAGCTGCATGATTGGCATCATGATCATGATCGCGAAGGTCGGCCGGTCGCGACGCATCTGCACGAGTTCTTTGAGAAAGACCGCGAACACGCGCGCCCACGACAGATCGAAAGAGAGCTTCGGTAATTTCATTGGAAATTATCCGCGCTGCCCGCCATCAGATAGATGAAGATTTCCTCGAACCCGGCTTCGATTTCCGAGATCTGAAGGTGAGGGAAACTCTCTTTCGCCCGCACCGCGGCAGCTGCGATCAACGCGCTGTCGTGACCGCAAACGTGAATTTCCGCGCCAAACCGGGCCACGAGTTCGACCCCGGGCGCACGTTCGAGCTGCGCTTGGGCCTGTTGCAACGGCCTGCCTGCGACGCGCCAGCATGCGAGTCCGATCTGCTTGGGAATTTCCGCGGTCGGCGCGTCCAGGAGTTTTTTTCCGTAGGCGATGTAGGCGATCGAGTCGCACTGCACCGCTTCGTCCATGTAATGGGTCGACACCAAGGTCGTCACGCCTTGCGCCGAATAGCGCCGAATCTGATCCCAGAAATCGCGGCGCGCTTTGGGGTCTACGCCGGCAGTTGGCTCATCCAACAGCAGCAGCTCGGGTTCGTGAATCATGCAGGCGGCGAGCGCCAGGCGTTGCTTCCAACCCCCGGATAATTTTCCCGCGACCTGCGCCTGGCGCTCGACCATGCCAAGGTCGGCCAGCGCTTTGTCCACCCGTTCGTGGCGACGATCCAGCTTGTAGAGGCGGGCGATGAATTCGAGGTTTTCCCGGATCGACAAATCTTCGTAGAGCGAGAATTTCTGCGTCATGTAGCCGACCCGCTCTTTTATAAGCGAACTCTGATCGAGCACATCGAACCCTAGCACGCGGCCATGACCGCTCTCGGGCTTCAGCAGACCGCAGACCATGCGGATGGTCGTGGTTTTGCCAGAGCCATTGGGGCCGAGAAATCCGTAAATGGCGCCGCGCGGCACCTGCAGGTCGAAATTATCGACGACCTTTCGCCCGCTGAAACTCTTGGTCAGCCCGGCTACGTCGATCACCAATTGTTCGCTCATTCGGGAACGTGCACGTCAACGGGGACGCCCGGCCGGATTGCTGCGGGCGTCTCCAAACGCGCCTCGACGAGGTAGACTAGCTTGGTGCGCTGATCGAGCGAGTAGATCACCGGTGGCGTAAATTGCGGCTCGCGAGCGATGAAGCTGATCGAGCCTTGCAGCTTTCCCTCGCAACCGTCACAGGTCACTTCCACGCGCGCACCAAGCGTCAAGCGCCCGAGCATGGTCTCGGGAGCGAAGAAACGCACCTTCATGTTTGCAGGTGACAACAGCGCCGCTACCGGCTGTCCCGCAGGCACGACCTCCCCGACGCGGCGGTAGACGCGCTCGATCGTGCCGGCTGTTGGAGCAACGCCCGCAAGGTCGGAGCGGCGTTCGCGCCAGAGCCCGATGTCGGCGTTCGACGCAGCGAGTTGGCGGCGCGCTTCCTCCAATTGGGCGTTGGCGGCGTCAAGCGCAGCGCGGTCAGCGTCGAGCCGTGCGCGCGCGACGAAGCCGTCCGCGAACAAGCCGCTGGTGCGCTGATAATTGCTATGGGCAAGCGTGGCCTGGGCGCGCGCCGCCTCGATCGATTGCGCCAACGCAGAGCGTTGCGCAGATGCGCCCTGCAGCGGCAGGTCGATACGCTCAGTGCGAAGCCGGAACACGGGCGCGTTGGCTTCGACGGTTTCGCCTTCGTGCACGAACAAGTCCGCGATCACGCCGCTCTCCTGGCTGGCGATGTAGACATAGTCGGCTTCGCCATAACCCTGAAGGGTGGTGTCGGGCGCGGGGGCGCAGGCGATTCCGGCCAAGGCGAACGAAAGAACAAGGAAGCGCTTCATGCGCGGTGCTCCAGCCCGTTGAGCAAGATGTCAAAATGGGAATCTATCAGGTGCTCGGGACCGCCCTCAGCGCTTTCCCCGCGCAATACGTGCGTCCACATGCCCTCGAAAAAGAGCGGACCGATGAAAGCGCGCGCGACGGCTACCGGATCTACCTCACGGATGAGGCCTTGTTCGATGGCGGCCCCAATCAGTTTCACGAGCGCCTCTCGCGCAATTTGCGCGACCTCTCGTCGGTAATCTTCGGCGATGCGAGGGAAACGACCGGACACCGCGATCACCAGCCGTGGAACAGCCAGCACCTTTGGGTCTTGTAGTTGATGCGCGGCCATGCTGGCGATCCGCCGCATTGTCGCTAGTGGGTCGGCGGCGCCAGCCGAAGCCATCGCCTGAACCTGCTGCGCGAGCGGAGCTACTTTCGCCTTGATCAGCGCGGTGAGGAGGGCCTCCTTGCTCTTGAAATACAGATATATCCCGGCCTTCGAGATGCCGGCGCGGCGGGCTATGTCCTCCATCCGCGCTGCCTCGAACCCGTTTTCTGAGAATTCCGCCAGGGCCGCCTCGAGAATCTCCTCGGGCCGGGCTTGCGCGCGCCTGCGCCATCGGGAGGGAGATACGACGGTCACGGTGTTTATATAACTGACCGGTCAGTTATATGCAAGGGCTATCTCGTAGCGTGCATGAACTTGGAAGCGCGCCGCCGGGGGCATTAGGGTCCGCCGCGTTCGGGGTGGGGTTATGGCTGAGCCGCAGAGCGAAGAGCGCACAATCAGGTTAGCGTCGATCGTTGCGATCGACATTGTCGGTTTTTCCACGATGTCGGAGCGTGACCAGCGCGGCGCCGCGCGCAAGGTGGAAGCGCTGCGCGCGCGGATTGAGGTGGTCGCCGCCGCCCATGGCGGGCGCCTGTTCAATACAGCCGGCGATGGGTTCATGCTCGAATTTGCCTCCGCGGGCGCAGCCCTCGGCGCAATCCAGGATGTGCTCGACAAGCGCGCGCGAAAAGAGCCGCCGATCCGCGTCGGCGCCCATGTCGGCGACGTCATAGTCACGGCGACGGAAGATCTGTTGGGCCACGGCGTTAACGTCGCTGCGCGCCTACAGGAGATGGCCGAGCCGGGGACCGCGTTGGTTTCGTCAGAGTTCCGCTCCATGGCGCGCTCGAGTCCAACCGCTGCTTTCCTGGCGAAGGGACAAAAGCCGTTGGAGAACATCGAGCAACGCGTCCAGACTTTTGAGATCCTGTCGCAACGCCAGAAATTTGCACGCACCATGCGTCGCATTTTCTGGGTTTTGGTTGCGGTCGTCGTGATTGGCGCCGCCGTGCAGTTCGGCCCTTCGCTGTTGCGCGCGCTGGAGCCGATGCTGGAAGATTTGCAGAAACAAGGTTGAGCGCGCGCTGCGAGACACTCGCCGCCGCGCAGATGAGTAATTCTCATTACGCGCAAGAATCTGCAAGATCTGCCACCTGAAAAGGAAAAACACGAATTTACAACGAGCGGTTCCGCTTCGTTCTCCGCGCGATGCAAGGCGCGGCGCACACGTCAACTTAACACACGATGAATGCCGATCAAGGGGAGCTCGCTGTTCTACAAAAGGCACAGGCTTGACGGTCTCGTTTCGCTTGTGTGACGTTTTCGCTGAAAACCGACTGCAACATTTTTCAAGATTGAGGATGAGCGGGGATGGCGCGAAAACGACGGCAATTACTGAAGTACGGACCGAGTTACGAAGCGCAAATCAACAAAAAGGAGTTCAGAACGGGGCAGATGCGTAAAATAGAAAAGAAATGCCGGGAGGAAATTGAAGTTCATTGTAAGGCCTTGATTAAACAGTTCGCTGTTTTCGGCCACGGACCAAGCGGCAAAGCCAACATTATCCCGTTCGAGTTGTTCGATTTCGGATTCTTGCTGGAACACGACGCCGTCGAGAAAATATGGGTGCTGCACGTCACCAAGGAGCGAGCTAAAAAACGTCGCTCATAAGCCAATTCGGCCCGGCGGCGTCGCCGGGCCGAATGATTCTAACGCTGCCCCCACTTAGCGCTTGAGCCATTGACTGTACGGCGGTCACTGCACATGGCGTAAATCTGGGAGCCGGGACAATTGACGCTTCCTAGTTGTACCGATCGGGGAGAGGCCCTGCGAGGCCGGTTTGTACAAGCCGGCGATCCCAGGCTGGCGGCGTCTTAACCAAGCTTAAGCAATTACGCCCCAATAAAGAAAGCAGTTCAACTCCCCGCGGAAGCCCTGCTTCTGTTGACAAGTATTTGTTAGGCGCAGTTTCGCCAAGTTTGGGATGTCTCCTGACAGGCGAGGGCCGGAAGAAAGCGAGCGTTTGTTGACATGAAACTGAGCAAGAGTGCGGTAGGCGGCAGCGCCAAGCGGCGCACGGTCTCGACATCGCAAGGGCGCGCGAACTTCGCCGCAGCCTTGCAGACTGTACAAAAAGAGAAAACGGTCATCGGTTTCGATCGTTACTCACAATCGGTGGCGGCCTTGGTGCCGGTTGAAGCGGTGCTGATGCTGGCCGGGCGAGGCGCTACCGTCGAAGCGGGCATCCGTGACAAGATCGAGCGCATGGCGCGGCTTTTCCTGCAGGCGGGTGTGTCCCCGCAACAACCCGAGCGCCAGTCGCGTGCGCCTGTGGCCGCTGCGCGCAAAGCTGTGAAGAAGAAGCGGGTCGTGCGCCGCGGCAAGGCCAAGACCGCCAGCAGAAAATAGCAGCGCCCGTCCGCTGACGCGCTATAAGCCTCCCGGCCTCAGGAGCCGGGAGGAGAAAGCGCGCATGAAAACTCGAGCCGCTGTCGCGTTCGAAGCCAAGAAGCCGTTGGAAATCGTCGA
>CADEDG010000026.1 GCA_902826035.1 uncultured Alphaproteobacteria bacterium | reverse complement strand
AAAAGCGTTACCCATGTGTCCGGTACGAAACGTCACCTATGTCTCAGGTCGCTCAATGCTCATGCGAAGACTGAGTGAGCAGGCCGCGACGAGTCACAGAAGGCGTGGCGGTAGAAGACAGGTTTGAGTGACTGCACATTTCGGAGCCTCCACAATGCATCGCTTCATCTCGCTCATGATTTTCGTTGCCGCCTTCGCAACGCCCGTTAACGGCCAGTCCGCGCCCGCGCCACGAGGTCCAACAGCGTTCGTGTCCGCCGAAACGTTCGACGTCGCCGTGCAGCGCATCACGGCAATCGCCGAACTTGTCGCCGCGGTTGAAGGCGCGCCGCCAGCGTTGGCGCTGGTTATGGTGCGGCGCGGTCAAACCCCAACCGTGTGGGTACGTGGCCGGCTGGCCGCCGATGCCGATACGCTGGCGAGCGCCGACACACCTTTCTACATAGCCTCGCAAACCAAAGCGTTTGTTGGCCTGCTCGCAATCAAGCTGGATGCACGCGGCGTGTTCGATCTGGATCAGACGCTCGCTGATGTTTGGCCGCAGCTCACTCTGCCGGGCCGTGCCGACCCGCACACGATCACGTTTCGCCAACTGCTGAGCCACCAAGGCGCATTCGATAACGAAGCGTTGCTTTTCCGTACTTCATACACGGATTTCGTGCCCGCCGCGGAATACGAACATTTGCTGTCGGAAGGATCGGCGCGAGCGCCGGGGTTCAATTATTCGAATATTGGCTATGTCGTGTACGGTGCCGCACTCAAGCTACAGACCGGGCGCGACTGGCGCGATTGGATCGACACGGAACTCTTCCAGCCCGCGGGCATGACACACTCTGGCGCCTTTGCATCGCGTCTGCCCGTTAGCGAGCTGCCGCACTATCATCGTTGGCTCGCCGACGCCGGCTGGGACACGTTCGCCCCCAAGCCGGACGATTTGATGCACGCGGCGGGCGGGCTGAACATGTCACCGAACGACATGGCGCGCTGGCTGGACATTCAACTTGGCGCACCCAACGACGCGGTCAACGCAGAGTGGTTGCGTGCGAGCCATGCGCTGCAAATCCGTGCTACAATTCCGGGCGATGCAATTGAATGCCAAGGCTACGCGATCGGCTGGAATGTGTGTCGCATCGGCGCCCTGGATGTCTTGGTGCATGGCGGCTCCTACACCGGTGTGCGCTCAGTCATGGCGGTATCGCCGGAACTTGAGGTTGGCATTGCATTCTTCAGCAACAGCGACAGCTTAACTGGGTCGCTTGGTCAAACCCTAACCAAACTGTTCTTTGAGATGGTGCAGGACCCCGTCGCCGAAAGACAATCGGTCGACGCTTTCGCCGCCGACTACGCAACGCGTTTGCGCAGCTTCGCTGAAGGACGGGTCCGTCGGGCGGCGCAGCAGCGGTCCGAGGGGCAGTGGCGCGGCTGGCAATGGCGCCCGACGTTCTCCGAGCGCGCCGCCTACACTGGTCAGTACCGCCATCCGCTGTTCGGGCTGGTGACAGTCGTTGAGGAGGGTGATGTCCTACATGCCCGGCTGGGAGTCATGAATGTAGTTCTGGAGCCCGCGTCACTTGATTTGTTCGGCGTCTCGGACGGCGCGGCAGCTCCACCGACGCCCATCCGTTTCCGCCGTGTTCGAAATCGCATTGGCGCATTGACATGGGCAGGCAAGCGCTTTGAGCGAGTCGGCTGAGCGCACGGGGTTCCCGGTGCGCAGGAATTCGGACGAGGCGGTCCGATTTTCCACAGGCTGGTCACCACTTGGTCACCAGGCCGTGTCCGGCTTTGTCCTCGAGGTTGGAGGTGAACGCGTCAATGAAAATTCCGACCTTTCGGCATCACGCCGGCGGAAGAAATGGACAAATCATGCCGCACTTTGCGGGGGTGGGTGCGGGCGTCGGCGCTGGTGCGGCTTGCCTCGTCAGCGCGCGCGGTGCAGTGATCGAAGGTGACATTGGAGAGTTTGCCGAGCATTGGGCTAAAATCGTGTAGTCGCTCGGCAACGACATGCACGACGCCGCGTTCATTTTGCACCACGCCGTCAACGGCGCAGAGCCGCGCACCCAGTACCTCTGCCCGAAAGCGCTCAAAGACACGCGGCCACACCACTATATTGGCAATATGGGTTTCATCTTCCAAGGTCATGAAGATGACGCCGGATGCCGTTCCAGGCCGTTGACGTACAAGCACAAGGCCAACAACGCGCACGCGTGCCCCGTCGTTCATACCAGATAGCCGATCCGCGGTGATCGCATTGCGCTCCGCAAGAGACGAGCGCAGCAATGCGGCGGGGTGAGCTTTCAACGACAAGCCAAGGCTGCGATAATCTTCTACCACATGCTCTCCGATTAGCATCGGGGGTAGGTTTAAGTCCGGCTCCTGGTTTCGATCGGATAGATGGGCCAATAGCGGCAAGTTTTCTTGCCCACCCACACGGTTCAAACCGCGCGCCGCCCAGAGCGCGTCGCGGCGACCCAGGCCAAGCGAGCGAAAAGCGTCGGCGTCGGCTAAGCGCTCAATTGCGACCGGGGTAAGCGCGCCGCGCAACCAAACATCGCGAACGGAATCATAACCGCCGTCTCGCGCCGCTATAAAGTTCTTCATGTCATTCTCGTTTAAACCTCCGATCTGGCGCAACCCTAGGCGCAAGGCGTGGACTGACCGGACATCGCCAGCCATGTCTGCGTGTCGCCGATGCAGGCGCGCTGAGGCCTGGGGCCCGGGCTCGACGCTGTTGTCCCAACCGGAGTGATTGATGTCTGGTGCACGCACTTCAACTCCGTGTTCTTGCGCATCGCGGACGATTTGCGCTGGCGCATAGAAGCCCATCGGTTGGGCGTTGAGCAAAGCTGCCGCGAACACGTCGGGATAATGGCATTTGATCCAGCTTGAGGCATAGACAAGCAAGGCGAAGCTGGCCGCGTGCGATTCCGGAAATCCATATTCGCCGAAACCTTCGATCTGCCGGAAGCTCGCTTCCGCGAACGCTGGCGCATAGCCATTGGCAATCATGCCGGAAATGAATTTGTCCTTGAGCTGGCCGATCGTGCCGACGCGGCGAAAAGTGGCCATGGCACGGCGGAGCTTATCGGCCTCGGGCGGCGTGAAGCCGGCGCCAACGATGGCAATTTGCATCGCCTGTTCCTGAAATAGCGGCACGCCAAGCGTACGCCGCAATACCGCCTCAAGCGCTTTTGAGGGATAGGAGACGCTCTCGAGACCTTGTTTGCGTTTCAGATAGGGATGCACCATCCCACCTTGGATCGGACCTGGCCGCACGATCGCCACCTCGATGACGAGATCGTAGAAATTACTCGGCTTGAGGCGCGGCAACATTGACATCTGTGCGCGGCTCTCAACTTGAAACACGCCGATGGAATCTGCGCGTTGCAGCATAGCGTAAACACGCGGATCTTCCTTTGGCATCGTGTCGAGATTGAGTTTGCCGGCACCGTCGTCCCGATCGGGATAATGTAGCTCGATCATGTCGAAGGCCTTGCGCAGGCAGGTGAGCATGCCCAGTCCGAGCAGATCGACTTTGAGAATTTTTAACTCCTGGATGTCGTCCTTGTCCCATTCGATCACGGTTCTATCGTCCATCGCGGCGTTCTGAATCGGCACGATTTCATCGAGCCGGTCGCGTGTGATGACAAAGCCGCCGACATGCTGGGAGAGGTGGCGTGGAAAGCCGCGTAATTCCCGGGCGAGCTCTAAGCATGTCGTCAATCTTTTATCGTTGGGGTCGAACCCTAATGCACGTAGATCGTTAGCGTCTGTGGCGCTCGACCACCATTGCTGCGCCTTCGACAAGGCCGCGATGCGGTCCTCCGAATAGCCGAAAACTTTGCAAACATCGCGGATGGCGCTGCGGCCGCGATAGCAAATCAAGGTTGCCGTCAGCGCGGCGCGGTCACGGCCATATTTTTGATATACATATTGGATCGCCTCCTCGCGCCGCTCATGTTCGAAATCGACGTCAATATCGGGCGGCTCATTGCGTTCGGTCGAGATGAAGCGGTCAAACAGCAGTTCGCGCTCGGCTGGGTCAACGGCTGTGACGCCAAGGCAATAACAAATTGCGGAATTGGCGGCTGAACCGCGCCCCTGGCAAAGAATGCCGCGCTCCTCGCGTGCATAACGCACGATGTCAGCCACTGTAAGAAAGTAAGGCGCGTATTTTAGTTGGGCTACGATGGAAAGCTCGCGGCTAAGGGTGGCGCGAACCTTGTCGGGAATGCCTTTAGGATAGCGTTTGGCCGCGCCTTCCCAGGAAAGTGCTTCAAGCGCGGCTTGCGGATGGGGGTACCCAGAGACGGTTTCGTTTGGATATTGATAGCTTAAATCATTCAGCGAAAAGATGATCCCATCGAGAAATGCTTTGGTTTCAACGACAGCCTCGGGCGCATCGCGATAAAGTCGCGCCACCTCTGCTGGCGACTTTAGATGTCGCTCGGCGTTGGACGCGAGACGGCTGCCGGCAGTGTCCAGCGTCGTCTTCTGGCGGATGCAGGTAACGACATCAAGGAGGGGACGACGCTCAGGACTGTGGTGCAGAGGTTCGGTCGTGGCGATCAGGCGGGCGCCAGTTTCAGCGGCCAGCGTTTTCAAGAGCCGTAGGCGACGGCGATCCTCTCCGTCGAAAATAAACCGCGCCGCAAGCCAAACCGCGCCGCACTTTTGGTGAAGTTCACGCAAACAGACGCGCAAGGTTTCATCGGGCACGCTACCCGGCGCGAAAACGGGAGCGACAATGGCTTGCAAGCCTTCCGCATGCGTCAACAAATCGGCAAAGTGGAGCCAGCACTCGCCCTTCGGTGCGCGCCGATTGCCGAGAGTTAAAAGCCGTGTCAGGCGCGCATAGGCAGGCCGGTTCTTAGGAAAAACCAGAATATCCGGCGTCCGGTCGCGAAACACGAGTCGCGCGCCTACGACCAGAGGCACGCCATGCTCGTTCGCCGCCGCATGCGCCCGCACCACGCCCGCCAGAGTGTTGCGATCGGCGACGCCAATGCCGCAGAGCCCTAGCGCTTTGGCGTGTAAAACCAATTCCTCCACATGCGAGGCGCCGCGAAGAAAGGAGAAATTCGTGGTGATGCAGAGTTCGGCGAAACCGTTCATGCGAACAAGCCATGCAGGTACCAGCGGGGCGGGGCATCTTCGCCATATTGGCCGTCGCGATAGACCCAGAAGCGCTGCCCTTTCTTGTCTTCGACCCGGTAATAATCGCGCGCGCGGGCATTGGGCGCGCGCAGCCAGTTGGAGGCGATGCGTTCGGGTCCTTCGGCGCGGATGACTTCGTGCAGAATGCGCCGCCAGCGAAATCGCATTGGCGGTCCGTCCGGCGTTTCTGCCAGAACCTCAATTGGCTGCGCATGGGTGAATAAGGTCAGCGGCCGGCGCGGAATGCTGTCTTCTGGAGGTAAAGGCGCCTCGGCTTGCGTACTATGTAAAGGGGCAACGCACGTGAGGCGTTCTGGCGCATGTGTTTCACGCAACGCAAGACGACCAATTCGTTCCACGCCCAAACGCGTGGACAGGACGTCTATCAAGCGGGCTTCGGCTTGGCGGTCGCGGCCTGATTGGGATGCGAGATCGAGTGGACGCATGATGATGGGCGCGATCTCGGTCGCGTCGAGACGCAAAGCTTCAAAGCCAAACTCGGCGTCGAAATGTTCCGCCGCTGACGCTAGGCGTTCTCGCAGCAAGCGGAGCAGCGTGGCGGGCGTGCGTTCGGCATGGCTGAGCCCTAATTCAATAGTACGTGTTTTGTGGTCGAGACCGAACAAGTGAAGCCGTAGCAGACGCACCCCAGCGCCGGCTTCATCGAGCTGCACGCAGAGATCGACGCAAAGTGCATCGGTGACGATAGCTATGGCATCGAGTGTCAGGATCGGCTCGGCCATGCGTCGCAACGCGAACACCGGTGGCGGTGGCCGGCGTGGACTCAGCGCCTCGGGGACGCGCCCGAACGCCTGATCGAGCCGCAGCATGGCGTGCTGACCGGCGCGGGCAGTGAATGGCGCGCGCGGTGCCTCTGCGATCTGGCCGATGTGACGCAAACCGAGACGTTTGAGCAGTGCTTCGGCGTCTGCTGTTAGGCGCAGCGCCGCGATAGGGAGCGGAGCCAGCGTCTGGGCCAGCGTATCCGGCCCTACAATCACTGTTTTGCCGAACCGCGCCAGCCCCCAGGCCGCGCCAGGCGTCGGCGCAATGGCGGCCCGCGCGGCGAAGCCTTGGTCAGACAATCGATGCACAACCTCGTGCAGCAGCGCGGCTTCGTCGCCAAAAAGGTGGGCACAGCCGGTGATATCGAGAAACACCCCATCTGGCGCATCCACGACAATGACCGGTGAAAAGCGTTCGCTCCATGCCGCAATGGAATCGAGCAAGGCTGCATCTGCGTCAGCGTCAGCTTCGAGTATCCGCGCATCGGGTTGCATAGCCTGCGCATCGGCGAGCGCCATGCCCTCGCGCAAGCCGGCTTTCCGGGCGGCGGCATCGACGGCAGTCAACGCGAAAATATTGCGGGCTTTGCCGTAAAGTGCGAGTGGGCGATCGTCAGACGGCGAGGAGGCTGTGCGTCTCAGCCGATCGGTCGGCAGGTGCGGCAGCCACAGCGTCATCCAACGCGCAGGCGTTGAAGGCGTGGTCATGGGAGATCCAGTGCAAGCGCCAAGAGAGGCCAGCGGGTCCGGCGCGGTTGCGGGCGAGATATGCAGTGAAGGCAGGTGGTCCCATTTCCTTGCCGAAGCCTTGACTGGGCGCAGCCCCAACGCGCCAGCGCATCCAGGCTGCGCTAGCGCGCGCGTCGTCGTGACGCAAAAGGATGCAGCGCGTCCTGTGCTTCTCGGCGGTAAGTAGCAGCCGTCGTGTCGCGGTGAGGCTTAAAGTTTTTTTTGTATGCGTAATCACGCACACCACCGTGACGTTCGGCAGCGTTAGCGCTTGTTCGCAAGCCCACAAGGCATCGGATTGCGCGTGTGTACGCACCAGCAGAAGGCGATCGAGTGCAACGCCATATTGCGCCAGTCCTTGTGCATGTGGGGCTCCATGTTCGAAGAAACTCTGTTCGGGCGCGATCCAGACAAGAAGGCTCTGTGTGGAAAGCCCAAGCGCCCAAGCCAGAGCAAAGCCGGTCATTGCTGCACCGTCGCTTACGCGTTCCGGTGTGATTTCGCAGAATGGGGTAGCCGATCCGGCGGCGTGGAGCGCCGCAAACGCCGGGGCCCGAGCCGGTGAGCATCGAGAATTCAACTCTGAGCCTGGGAAGAATGAGATCGCCACCGAGTTTAAATAGAACAAAACAGGAACTCATGCAAGGCTCTATTATCGCAGTCGGCCTTGGCGCCACGGCGCTGAAGGGCAAGCGATCGCAAACCAAAGGCCGGCGGCCAACAAACCCTCCCTAAGTTAGATTTTCGAGAGCAGCGCTAGGAGCGCGTGGATGCCCGTTGATGCTCGGTCGACCACACTTCGGCATCTGCTTCAGCCGAGAGGCTCGGCCCTCGTGGCGCATGATTGTCGATCAGTGGATCAGGCCGCGCTAGGCGCTCTAAGTCGCGCAGATTGCTCAGGCGCACGTCAGCGCCCGTCACTTCGACGCCATAACCGCCAAGCGTGGCGAAGGCGCGCGAGAGATTTTCGGGCGTCATGCCGAGCAGGGCTGCGAGCACGCGTTTTTCATGTGGCAGATGCACATTGTCGCCGCCGCCGGATTTAGCGCGCAGGGTGAGCAAGTAATTGGCAAGTCTCTCAACGCCGCCGCGCAATTTCTGATTTTTGATCGTGCGCACCAGGCCGCGGTAACACCCAGAGAGCTCGCGCGCCACAGCGACAGCGAAAAAGGCGTCCTCGGCCATCGCGGTGCGGATGGCGTCACCAGAAATCATGAGAATTTCGCAGCGCTCAAGCGTGCGGGCCGACATCAGCGCATCCGCATCCAGCACTACAGCCGCGAGGATGAAGGTCGAGACCGGTCGCAGAATTGTGAGCGTAGTTTCCCGATCTTTCCAGGTTCCCTGCAGTTCGACTTGTCCCTCAAGCAGCACGTACAGAAAGTCTACGGGGTCGCCTTCGAGAAGAAGTGTGGTGTTTGCCGGAAAGCGTTGGAGGTAGGCGGTTCCCGTGACCCGGCTGAAGGTGTCGGCGCTGACTTCCGCAAACATCGGCAATGCGCGAACTTTGGGGGTGTCGGTGGGGCGCATAACCAGACTCGTGCAAGCAGCGAAGCGTGATATTTACCGTAGCGCGCCGCGCCGCACTTGATCTCCATCAATTCGGAGTGTCGTTTGCTACTACCGCACCTCGCTTGGCTTGATCGACATCAAGCCTGATAGGTCCTGATCGCAATTGAGGGCCCGTTGCCTGCCAGGTCGCGGCGCGACAGAGTTGCGACTCTCGTTTATTTCCGCGCCCAGGCGACCTCCGCTTAGCAAAGATCAAGTGGTGCGTTGCGCGCCCAGCCCATGGTCGTCCCGCGCCCAGACATGTGGGCGGGTTGATTGCTGGCGAGGGGCGAAGCGATGGTCACCACTGCCGAGAGACCGGCGCCTGGCGCGACAGGCGCGCTTTGGATGAGCACGATTGCGTTCACGACCTGCTTTGCAGTGTGGACCATTTTCTCAATTCTCGGCGTGCAGATCAAAAACGATCTGGGGCTTTCCGAGACGCAGTTCGGGCTCCTCGTCGGCACGCCGATCCTGACTGGCTCCCTGATCCGCTTGCTGTTGGGCGTCTGGACGGACCAGATCGGGGGGCGCATCGTCTACGCGTGCGTGATGCTGTCGGCGGCGGCGGCGACTTTCCTGCTTTCGTACGCCGAAACCTATCCGCAATTCCTCTTGGCTGCGCTTGGCGTCGGCATCGCTGGCGGCTCATTTGCCGTCGGGATCACTTACGTTTCGAAATTCTACCCGCAAAGAAGCCAAGGGACCGCGCTAGGCATTGTTGGCGCCGGCAATGTTGGCGCTGCGGTGACGAAGTTTGCGGCGCCCATCGTGCTCGCGTCGATGGGCTGGGAGGCGGTGGCGCAGATATGGGCTGGCGCGCTTGTCGTGATGGCGGTGCTGTTTTTTATCACCACAAAAGACGATCCCGACCTCGCCGAACGCCGCCGGCTGGGTGTCAAGCCGCGTACGCTTGCAGAGCAGTTCGAGCCCTTGAAGAACGTCCAGGTATGGCGGTTCTCGCTCTACTATTTCTTCGTGTTCGGCGCATTCGTCGCGCTTGCACTGTGGCTGCCGCGCTATTTGATCGGCGCCTATGGGTTCGATCTGCGCACAGCGGGGATGATCGCGGCCGCGTACTCGATCCCCGCGTCGCTGTTTCGAATCTATGGCGGTCTCCTTTCGGACAAGGTCGGCGCGCGCAAGGTGATGTATTGGACCTTCCTGGTCTCGATGGCGGCGACGTTCGTCCTCTCATATCCAGCGACGACCTACATCGTCGATGGCATCGAAGGCCCGATCCAGTTTCGCTTCGCCATTGGGCCGATCGGCTTTATAGTGGTGGCCTTTGTGCTTGGCTTCTTCATGAGCCTGGGCAAAGCGGCCGTATTTAAGCACATCCCGATTTACTACCCGAAAGATGTTGGCTCGGTCGGCGGGCTGGTCGGCATGATCGGCGGCTTGGGCGGTTTTATCTTGCCTATTCTGTTCGGTGTTTTGAACGACCTCACCGGCATATGGACGAGCTGTTTTATGTTGTTGTTCGCGATTGCGACGGCATCGTTGCTGTGGATGCACTTCGCTATCTTGCACATGGAGCGTGAAGCAGCGTCTGGCGCCCTCCAAGGATTGCCGCAGCTGCCGGAGATGCAACCGATCCACACGGTCAAACAGGCTGAGGCGCTTGCGCCCAAGCTAATCGAGGAATGGCGTCCGGAGGATCCGGGCTTTTGGCGCGAGACCGGCAAGGCGGTGGCCAGTCGCAATCTGTGGCTCTCGATTCCGGCGCTCTTATTGTCTTTTTCGGTTTGGATGGTTTGGTCTGTCGTGGTCGCCAAGCTGCCTGCGATCGGCTTCGACTACGATACCGACCATCTCTTCTGGCTGGCGGCGTTGCCCGGACTGTCCGGCGCAACGCTGCGCATCTTCTACAGCTTCATGGTTCCCGTATTCGGCGGTCGACTGTGGACGACGCTGACGACATGGTCGCTTCTCATCCCCGCGCTGGGCATCGGCTGCGCCGTGCAGAATCCGGCAACGCCCTATTGGGTGATGCTGGGCTTGGCGCTCCTGTGCGGTTTCGGAGGCGGGAACTTCGCTTCTTCGATGGCAAACATCAGCTTTTTCTTTCCGAAGAAAGAGAAGGGCAATGCGCTCGCGCTCAACGCCGGCCTCGGCAATCTCGGCGTCAGCGTCATGCAATTCATCGTGCCAATTATCATCACAATGGGCGTGTTCGGGGCGCTGGGCGGCGCCCCGCAACTGACCGGTGAGGGCGAACAACTCTTTCTGCAAAATGCGGGCTTCATCTGGGTGCCGTTCATCGTGGCGAGCGCATTTGCGGCGTGGTTCGGAATGAACGATCTCTCCACCGCCAAGGCCTCGTTCGCGGATCAGGCGGTGATCTTTAGACGCGCGCAGAATTGGATCATGTGCTGGCTCTACACCGGTACTTTCGGGTCGTTCATCGGCTATTCCGCTGCGTTTCCGCTGCTGACCAAGACCCAGTTTCCGGAAGTCAACGTACTACAGATCGCGTTTTTGGGTCCGTTGGTGGGGGCTCTGTCGCGCTCGATGACTGGATGGGTGTCGGACAAGTACGGCGGCGCCAAGGTTACGCTAGCGGTATTCGCACTGATGATGCTCGGCACGGTCGGCGTGCTTTACTTCCTAGCGACGAAAGACCAGCCGGGCGCGTTCGCGGGTTTTTTCACGTGCTTCATGCTGCTGTTCTTTGCGAGCGGCGTCGGCAACGCCTCGACGTTCCAGATGATCCCCGCGATCATGCGTAAAGAAGTGGCGCGGCTTGAACCGCAAATGAGCGCCGAGCAGCAGTTCAAGCAAGCCGAGAAGGAAAGCGCCGCCATCACCGGCTTTACTTCTGCTATCGCCGCCTATGGCGCCTTCTTCATTCCGAAGAGCTTTGGTCTTTCAATTTCCGCGACCGGCGGCGCCGGGGCGGCGCTGTACGGCTTCCTTGTTTTCTACGTCTCATGTCTTGCGATCACGTGGTGGGTGTATGCGCGCCCGGGCGGCCTCCTGTTCGATGTCGAGAACCCACGTCGCGCGCCTACCAAACCCGCCATCGCCCAATAGAGGAGCCGACAGATGAGCCACGTCCTCGACCGCCTGCTCTTCTTCACACGCAAGACGGAAACGTTTTCCGACGGCCATGGCGTGATGAATAACGAAGATCGCACCTGGGAAGAAGCTTATCGCCATCGCTGGCAACACGACAAAATCGTCCGCTCCACCCATGGCGCCAACTGCACTGGTTCCTGCTCGTGGAAGATTTACGTCAAGGGCGGCATCGTCACTTGGGAGACGCAGCAGACTGATTATCCGCGTACGCGGCCCGATCTGCCGAACCACGAGCCGCGCGGTTGCTCGCGTGGGGCGTCCTATTCCTGGTACCTCTATTCGTCGAACCGCGTGAAGTATCCGTTGGTGCGGGCGCGGCTCGTCAAACTGTGGCGCGAAGCGCGAGCGAGCAAGCCGCCGATCGCGGCCTGGGCGTCGATCGTCGAAGACGAAGCCAAGCGCAAATCCTACATGGAGCGCCGCGGCGGCGGCGGATTCGTGCGCGCCAAATGGGACGAAGTCACGGAGATCATTGCGGCGGCGAACGCGTACACGGTGAAGAAGTGGGGACCCGATCGTGTGTTCGGGTTTTCGCCGATTCCGGCGATGTCGATGATTTCTTACGCGGCCGGCGCCCGTTATTTGCAATTGCTCGGCGGCGCCTGCGGTTCGTTCTACGATTGGTATTGCGATCTGCCGCCGGCGTCGCCCCAGACGTGGGGCGAGCAGACCGATGTGCCGGAGAGCGCGGATTGGTACAATTCCGGCTTCATCATCGTTTGGGGCTCAAACGTGCCGCAGACGCGCACGCCTGATGCGCATTTCTATACCGAGGTGCGTTACAAGGGGACGAAGTCTGTCGTCATCAGTCCGGATTATTCGGAGGCGTCGAAGTTCGCCGATCTCTGGATCAGCGTGAAGCAGGGCACGGATGCTGCGCTCGCCATGGCCATGGGCCATGTCGTGCTCACCGAATTCCATCGCGACCGCGAGGTTCCGTATTTTCGCGACTACGTGCGCAAATATTCCGACATGCCGCTCTTGGTGCGCCTCGTGGCTAAGGACGGCGCTTACGTGCCGGAGCGGCTGCTGCGCGCGTCCGATTTCGCGGACGGATTGGGCCAAGCCAACAATCCGGACTGGAAGACGGTCAGCGTCGATGAAGCGACGGGCCAGATTGTCGTGCCGTCCGGCGCCATCGGCTTCCGCTGGGGCGAGCAAGGCAAGTGGAACCTTGAGGAGAAGGATGCGAATGGCCGCGATGTGAAGCTGCGCCTGGGGCTCGAGGGGGCGCATGATGGCGTGGCGGAGGTGCTGTTCCCGTACTTCGCCAACACGGCCTCGAACGGTTTTGCGTCCACCGATCATCCGAGCACGCTGAAGCGCAACATTCCGGTCAAGAGATTGGCACTGAAGGACGGTGAGACGCTCGTCGCCAGCGTCTATGATCTCTTTCTCGCCAATTACGGCGTCGATCAGGGGCTGGGCGGCGAGCATCTGCCGAATAGTTTCGACGATCTGGAGCCCTACACACCGGCCTGGGCTGAAGCGGTGACCAGTGTTCCACGCGCGCAGATCATCGCCACGGCGCGCGGATTCGCCACCAATGCCGAGAAAACCAATGGCCGCTCGATGATCATCATCGGCGCGGCGATGAACCATTGGTATCATATGGACATGAATTACCGGGGGGTGATCAATCTTCTGGTGATGTGCGGCTGCGTCGGCCAATCCGGCGGCGGGTGGTCGCATTATGTGGGCCAAGAAAAACTCAGGCCCCAATCGGGCTGGGCGCCCATCGCGTTTGCGCTCGATTGGGCGCGGCCGCCCCGCCAGCAAAACTCGACCAGCTTCTTCTACGCGCATACCGATCAATGGCGCTACGAGACGCTGGACGTCGATGAATTGCTTTCGCCCACCGCGCCCGAGGGCGACTGGGGCAAGACCTTCATCGATTACAATGCCAAAGCCGAGCGCATGGGCTGGTTGCCCTCGACGCCGGCGCTGAAAGTGAATCCGATCGAAGTGTGCCAGCGCGCGAAAGCCGAGGGCATGGACCCAAAGGCTTACGTCGTGCGTGAGCTTTCAGCGAAGCGGCTTGAGATGAGCTGCATGGACCCTGACGCGCCCGAGAATTTCCCGCGCAACATGTTCGTGTGGCGCTCGAACCTGCTCGGTTCGTCAGGAAAAGGCCACGAATATTTCCTCAAGCACCTGCTCGGCACCTCGCACGGCGTGATGGGCAAGGATTTGGGCGGCACGGGCCGGCGCAAGCCCACCGAAGTGCAATGGCGGGAGCAGGGCCCGGAAGGAAAGCTCGATCTGCTCGTCACTATCGATTTTCGCATGAGCACAACGGCGGTCTATTCCGACATCGTACTGCCGACTGCGACCTGGTACGAAAAGAACGATCTCAACACCTCCGACATGCACCCCTTTATCCATCCCCTGACCGCGGCGGTGGACCCGGCGTGGGAGTGCCGCTCGGACTGGGACATCTTCAAAGGCATTGCCAAGAAGTTCTCGGAAGTTGCGCCGGAGGCGCTTGGTGTAGAGCAGGATTTGGTGCTGGCGCCGATTCAGCACGATAGCCCTGGTGAGATGGCGCAAAGCGCCGATCCGAAGGATTGGTGGAAAGGCGAGTGCGAACTCGTCCCCGGCAAGACCGGGCCAAACATGATCGTGGTCGAACGCGACTATCCGAATCTGTACAAGCGCTTCACCGCGCTGGGGCCGCTAATGTCGAAGGTTGGCAATGGCGGCAAAGGGTTGGCGTGGAACACCGAGCGTGAGGTGGAAGCGCTCGGCAAGCTGAATGGAATCGTCGCTGAAGAGGGCGCGACCAAGGGCATGCCGCGCATCGAAACGGACATCGACGCCTGCGAGGCGGTGCTGATGTTGGCCCCGGAGACGAACGGCGAAGTGGCGGTGAAGTCCTGGGAGGCGCTCGGCAAGCAGACCGGACGCGAGCACACGCATCTCGCTCTCCCGAAGGAAGATGAGAAGATACGCTTTCGCGATGTCGTGGCGCAGCCGCGAAAGATCATTTCATCGCCAATCTGGTCGGGATTGGAGAGCGAAAAGGTGTGCTACAACGCCGGCTACACCAACGTGCACGAACTCATTCCGTGGCGAACGCTGACGGGTCGCCAACAGCTCTACCAGGATCATTCCTGGATGCGCGCGTTCGGTGAACAACTCTGCGTCTACAAACCGCCGGTGGATTTGAAGACGATCGACCCGGTGCGAGGGCGAAAGCCCAACGGCGAGAAGGAGATCGCACTCAATTTCATTACGCCGCACCAAAAATGGGGCATCCACTCCACCTATACCGACAATTTGATGATGCTCACGCTCAATCGTGGCGGACCGGTGGTGTGGCTTTCTGAGGTCGACGCCAACAAAGCCGGCATCGTCGATAACGACTGGGTGGAGGCTTTCAATTCCAACGGCGCGCTAACGGCGCGCGCAGTGGTGTCCCAGCGCATGCGCGAGGGCACGGTCTTCATGTACCATGCGCAAGAGAAGATCGTGAACACGCCGGGCTCAGAGATGACCGGCCAGCGCGGCGGCATCCACAATTCGGTGACGCGCACGGTGCTGAAGCCGACGCATATGATCGGCGGCTACGCCCAGCTTGCCTACGGATTCAATTATTACGGCACGGTCGGCTGTAATCGCGATGAGTTTGTGCTCGTTCGCAAGATGAACAAGGTGGATTGGCTCGAACAACCAAGGGCACAGGATCAAACGGGGGGCGCGTCATGAAGGTTCGCGCTCAGATTGGCATGGTGCTCAATCTCGACAAGTGCATCGGCTGCCACACCTGCTCGGTTACCTGCAAGAACGTGTGGACCAATCGCGAGGGCGTCGAATACGCTTGGTTCAACAATGTCGAAACCAAGCCGGGCATCGGCTATCCGCGCGATTGGGAGAACCAGCAGCGTTGGAAAGGCGGCTGGGTGAAGAAGTCAGACGGTCGCATCGAGCCGCGTATCGGTGCGAAATGGCGTGTCCTGGCGAAGATATTCGCGAACCCAGATCTGCCGGAGATTGACGACTACTACGAGCCATTCGACTTCGATTACGGCCATCTGCAAACCGCGCCTGAATTACAAGCCTTCCCAACGGCCCGCCCGCGCTCGCAAATCACCGGCGAGCGCATGGAGAAAATCGTCGGCGGTCCGAACTGGGAAGAAATTCTCGGCGGCGAGTTCTCCAAGCGCTCAAAAGATCAGAATTTCGAGGGCATCCAGAAGGAGATGTACGGCGCGTTCGAAAATACCTTCATGATGTATTTGCCGCGCCTGTGCGAGCATTGCCTGAATCCGGCCTGCGTCGCATCGTGCCCGTCGGGCGCGATATACAAGCGCGAAGAAGATGGCATCGTTCTGATCGATCAGGACAAGTGCCGTGGCTGGCGCATGTGCGTCACCGGTTGCCCGTACAAGAAGATCTATTATAATTGGTCGAGCGGCAAATCCGAGAAGTGCATCTTCTGCTATCCCCGGATCGAAGATGGCCAGCCGACGGTGTGTTCAGAGACATGTGTCGGCCGCATCCGCTATCTGGGCGTCATTCTGTACGATGCCGATCGCGTCGAGGCGGCGGCGCGCGCCGACGACAAGGACCTCTATCAAAGTCAGCTCGACATCTTTCTCGATCCGCACGATCCCAAGGTCATCGCGCAAGCGCGCGCCGATGGCGTGCCGGAAGCTTGGCTAGAGTCAGCTAAGAAGAGCCCGGTCTACAAGATGGCGATCGATTGGAAGGTCGCGTTCCCGCTCCACCCGGAATACCGAACACTGCCGATGGTCTGGTACATCCCGCCGCTCTCGCCGATCCAGGCGGCGGCCGCCACGGGCGCTATCGAGAACGACGGCGTAATGCCGGATGTGAAGTCGCTTCGTATTCCTGTGAAGTATCTCGCCAACCTGCTTACCGCGGGCGACGAGAAGCCGGTTGTCTCGGCGCTCGAACGCATGCTGGCGATGCGAGCCTATATGCGCGCCAAGACTGTCGAGGGGGTCATTGATGCTGGCATCGCCGAGCGCGTAGGGCTCACGTCCGCGCTCATCGAAGACATGTACCAGATCATGGCGATCGCCAATTACGAGGATCGCTTCGTCATTCCGTCGGCGCACCGCGAAGGCGCGGAGGACGCTTACCACATGCGCGGCGCGACCGGGTTCTCGTTCGGCAACCAGGCATCAGGCGGGCGATCGGAAGTGGGTCTGTTTGGCGCGGCCCGCAAGCGCCCGGCTAAACAAGAGATGGAGGGCTGACTGTGTCTCGCACTTACAAGGCGCTGGCGCTGCTGCTTTCTTATCCAGAGGAGGCTTATCGCGATCTCTATCCTGTGGCGTCGGACTGCATCGGCGATGTTCGAGCGCTCGGCGACCGCAAGGGTTTGGTACGGCTAGCGAGCGAGCTGGCAAGCGAAGATATCCTCGATCTGCAAGCGCGATACGTTCAACTGTTCGACCGCAGCCGCACGCTGTCGCTTCACCTTTACGAGCACGTGCATGGTGAGAGCCGGGATCGCGGCCAGGCGATGGTTGAGCTGAATAAGCTCTATGCGTCGCGCGGCGTGCTGCTGAGCGCGCACGAACTGCCGGACCATCTGCCGGTGTTCTTAGAGTTTCTCTCGTTGCTTCAAGCCAACGAGGCGGCGGCGCTCTTGGGCGAAGCAGCGCACGTGCTGACGGCGCTGCGCGACCGGTTGAAGAAGCGCAAATCGCCCTACGCGGCGGTGTTCGCGGCCTTGGTCGATCTCGCGGATACTTCCGCTGATGCGCGAGCCCTCAGCGCGTTGTTGGCCGAGCCCGAGGACAACCCCGACGATCTTGCCGCGCTCGACCGCGCCTGGGCGGAAGAGCCCGTGACGTTCGGGCCAGACCAGGCCACCGGCTGCCCGAAGGCGGCCGAAATGATTTCCAAAATGGGGGAGAATGCAGCATGAGCGCCATAGGCAAGAAATGCTTCGCGGCTGCGGCGGTCGCCAGTATGGTTCTGTGCGCACCGGGAGCGTGGGCGCAGAACCAAGCCAATGCCGGCGATCTCATCGTCGATGGCCGGCTGCGCTACGAACATGTCGATCAGGATGGGCTGGCCGACGCCGACGCCGTCACGCTGCGCCTGCGGCTCGGGTATGAGCGGGAGTTGTTCGAGCACTTCAAGGTGCTGGGCGAGGTCGAGGGCGTCGCGCTGATCAGCGACGATTTCGCCGACACGGTGCGCACGCGGCCTGATCAAGCCGTGGTGCTCGATCCCGAAGCGCTCGAGGTCAATCGGCTGCAAGCGCAATGGACCCATGGCGGCCTCGGCGCGACGTTGGGTCGTCAACGCATCATCCTCAACAATGCGCGGTTCGTGGGCAATGTCGGCTTCCGCCAGAACGAGCAAACGTTCGATGCGCTGCGTCTGGCCTACCGCGCGAATGAGAATCTGAATTTCAATTACATCTATGTGGATCGGGTGCGCCGTATCCTGGGGGACGATAGCCCGAACGGAGAGTGGCGGAGCGACTCCCACATCGGACAAGTTGATCTGAAGACCGAATTCGGCGATTTTTCTGGCTATGGCTTGTTGCTGGACTTCGAGAACGCAGCGGCACAGTCAACTCAGACCTACGGTTTGCGCTGGACCAGAACCATCGCCGCCGATCCCTATCGGTTCACGCTCGGCGCCGAAGCGGCAACACAGAGCGATCACGGCAACAGCCCCACGTCCTTCGACCTGAATTACTACGCCGCCAATGCCGGCGCGCAGCGTGGGCAGTGGCGCTTCGCGCTTGGTGGAGAAGTGCTTGAGGGCAATGGCGCGCGTGGTTTTGCGACGCCGTTGGCGACGCTGCATGCGTTCCAAGGTTGGGCGGATGTGTTTTTGAGCACGCCGGCGGACGGCATCCGCGATCTCAACGGCACTGTGTCTTGGGCAAATGAGTCACTCGCGGTTGGCCGCTCGCTTACAATGACCGCGCGCTATCACGATTTCTCTTCTGGCGATGGCGAGGTGGACTTCGGTAGCGAGATCGATGCAGTCGCGAATTGGCGTGTCAACGAACGCTGGGCGATCGAGGCGAAGGCAGCCTTCTTCGACGGTGATGACCCGCGTTTTGCTGATCGCGACAAGATTTGGCTAGCGGTCGAGTTTAGCCTCTAAGGAGCGCGTTGTATGCATCCTGGTCTGCCCACGTTTGCTGCTGGAGAATGGCTGAACCAAGCGTTGTTCGGCTACTACCCCTATATTTGCTTGGCCGTGCTCGTGTTCGGTTCAATTTTGCGGTTCGATCGCGAACAGTACACGTGGCGCTCGGGCTCAAGCCAGCTCTTGCGACGCAAGCAATTGGCATGGGGCTCGAACCTGTTTCACTTTGGAATACTGTTCCTCTTGCTGGGCCACGGTGTTGGCTTGCTAACACCGCACGCCTTCTATTCGCAGTTTATCACTGCGGAGCAAAAACAGCTGTTAGCGATCGTCGCTGGGAGCATCGCGGGGGCGGTGTGCTTCATCGGTTTGACCATATTGATGCACCGTCGTTTCTTCGATGCGCGCATTCGCCGGACGAGCACGTTTGGCGACAACGCGGTGTTGTTGATCTTGTGGGTGCAGCTATGTCTCGGTCTGCTCACCGTGCCGTTCTCGCTGGGGCACGGCGATGCGTCGGTCATGCTGCGGTTATCAAGCTGGGCGCAGGGCGTGCTAACTCTTCAGCCGGGCGCAGCCGACTATGTGCGTGGGCTTGCTTGGCCGTACCAGGCCCATCTCTTGCTCGGCCTTACCATCTTTTTGCTCTTCCCGTTCACGCGTCTCGTGCACATGCTTTCGGCCCCGGTTTGGTACTTGGGCCGGCGTGGCTGGCAATTGGTGCGCACGCGCGCGCCAGAAATTCCCCATCGTAGCGTGAGCGTTCCGCGCCACACGCAGCCGGAGTGAGTGCCATGGCGACGACGATCATTGACACATTGGCGGCGCGCAAAGGTGAGCGCCCCCCAATTCTAGAGCAAGCATCCGGCTGCGGCGGCTCCTGCTCGACGCCGCCCGCCGCGCCCGCGCGCCTTGCGTTCGACGCGCCACCGGTCAGCGTCGATGGCGCCCGCATCGAGGAAGCCGATATCGCGCGCGAGGTGCAACACCATGAGGGAGCAAGCGTCGAGGAGGTCAGGGCTGCCGCCGCGCGGGCTCTAATCATTCGTCATCTGCTGCTGAGAAGGGCGCATGAGTTGGCACTGACGCCTGCGCCCGAACAGGACGCGCTCGGACGCTGGGAGAGCGACGAGGAGGCGTTGGTTCGCCAAGTGCTGGAAGTGGAAGCGCCGCCGGCGCAGCCAACGGCGGAGGAATGCCGCCGCGTTTATGACGCGCGCCCGGCCACGTTCGCGATGGAGTTCGCCGTCGCGGAACCGATCATCCGTGATCGGATGACCGCGCGGGCATGGATGGCGGCGTCCGCCGCTTACGCAGCGAAGTTGATGCGCACGGCGTCAATTGAGGGGTTGGAGGTTCGCAAGGAGACCGGATTATGATGGCTGAAGAACCGGATAGTGGCGGCGGCGCAGCGCTCCCTTACCCCGGCGATATCGAAAGGTGTCCGCTTCAATTGCTCAAGGAGCCGCTCGACTTCATCTTCGCCGAGCACTTCCGGCACCGGCAGATGTGCAAGATGTTGGAGTACCTCGCGCTTTCGCCGACTTTTGACGGGCGGCCGACATCGAGCACGGATGAATTCATTCGCGACGAACTTGCTCTCCATGTGATGGATGAGGAGCAGGACTTGTTTCCATGGTTACGTAGACGCTGCTCGGACGAGGACAATATCGGGGACATATTGGGGCGCCTTTCAGCGGATCATGCTTTGGATCAGCAATTGGCGACGACGGTGCGTGCGGCGTTGGCTAAATCCATGGAACGGCAAGCGCCGCCCTCGGCAATTGAAGGCGGGGCTCAGGCGTTGCTGCGATTGGCGAAGCATGAAAAGAGCCACTTGGCGCTGGAGAACGCTGTCGTTATGCCGTTGGCGCGGAGACGCATGACCGCGGACGATCTTCAAGCTCTCGGGCTGCGCCTCGCCGCACGGCGTGGTGTAACGTTGTCAATTTGACCCACGCCCACGCCCATGCGCTAGCGCGCCTCGCGAGCCGCGGC
Organism: uncultured Alphaproteobacteria bacterium; assembly: GCA_902826035.1. Lineage (GTDB taxonomy): Bacteria > Pseudomonadota > Alphaproteobacteria > Caulobacterales > Aquidulcibacteraceae > Vitreimonas. Next base: position 11,031 of record CADEDG010000026.1, on the reverse strand, counting down.
CCGATCACGGCGCGCGCAATTCGTCGCTCGGTGCGATCGCGACGAAGATCACGACAAGCAAGGCCCTCATTGGGCCACCAGCATTTGGGCAGCGCTCGAACGCGGCCACAGAACAATTGCGTCGAATGAGAATATGTTCTTGACCGCCTCGGGGTTGTTGAACGCCCGCAGGTTGTCTGTTGTGCTGAGGAGTCCGCGAAGCGGGCGCATGTCAATCGTCACCGGCGTGGCGCCTGGCGCGGCTTGTGTAAGGAACGCCAAGCCGAGTTGGGCAAACATGCTCACGGGAGCATCGACCGTTGTCATGTTTGTTGGATTGAGCACGCCGTGATGCGCTTCCGCACCGCCGCCGACAAGAAAAGAAAAGGCTTTTCCGCCACGCATTTCGGCGACTTCGTAGGCGAGCGATCCGACGTCGAAATTGCCAGTCCAGTTGACGCCGCGTTGAACATGGTTTTCGCCCATCTTGATCATCACTTTGGGTTGGCGGTTTTCTGCGGCGGCGCGGTTGAGGTGGTTGGCGAAATTGCGGCGGATAAATCGCGCGCGGCGTTCGTTAGATTGCCAAGCGTTGGTGAAGAAGAGGCGGTTGATCTCGAGCGTCTCTTCGAGCGTCGTGAGAATTCGCGTCGCGTCCTCGTCGGGATTTCTCCAGGCGGCGGCTGTGGCGCGGACCAGCGCCGGATCGCCGCTGAAGGTGAAGAGGGCGCCCGGGTTGTGTGTTGTACGCCATGTTTCCCAAGCGGTCCGCGAGGCGACGTCGATGGCGTCTAGAGCTGGGCGCGCGGCGCGCGGCGCCTTTTCTCGGAGCCGCTCAATGAGCCTTCGATCCCCGACAACCTCGTAGTCCAGGCCCCAAAAGGCCACACGACGTCCTGGCGTCGAGGCGCGTACGCTTGCCAGAAATTCTGCTTCCGTGCGCCAAAAATAGAAAGCTGCGCCGGGCGGGTGGTCGGTGCAGAACTGACGCAATCCCTCGAGGCCGCTACGCGCGGCACGATCCAGGTCCTCCGCCATTGGGGGCGAAACTTCGATGGCGAGGGTGTCGTACCCCGATGGCCTTAGCGCCTGGAACAGTTCGCGTGCAAGGATCGGCGCTTCGGCCATGCCGTGTTCTTCGCCGAACAAGGTGAACTCGGACGTCGCGCTTTCGTTTGCAAGCAATTCCCAACCCGGTCCGCTGAAATGCGATCCGTCGAAACTCAACGTGTGCAGGTTCTCTAACGCTCGTACGAGTAAGCGTTCTTGGATTGAACTCTGCGGCGCGGCGCCCTGCTGGGCCTGCGCGGCAGCGGAGCCCGCCAGCGCGGCGGCTCCGACAGCAGACATGAGTGTTCGACGTGATAAGTCCATGGCGTCCTCCCGACCTCGCGATCTCAGCGAGTTGAATGGATAGATGCCAAGCCAGACGGTCTTGGATGCAGACTATTGTCATCGACGCACGGGAGGGCGCTGAAGTATCGGCGACGATCGCGCCTAGTCTAGGCTGGACTTAAGGCCGGTCCTTGTCCTGGGCCTTGCGGTAGTGTCGCCGTTCGGGGCGAGCTTTGGCGTTGAGTGTTTCGCTTTTCTCGTTTGCCTTCTCGGCTTCGCGGTAAAGTGGATACTCGCCGGAGCGCAATTGCTGCGGCCAGTTGAGTGAGGCCCCGCAAGCGCTGCGCACGCCATAATGGCCGGCGGCTTGGCGTGCGAAGAAGGGATTGTTCAACATCGGACGCGCCAGTGCACAACAGTCGGCGCGGCCGGCCGCGATGATGGTGTTGATCTGCTCTGGCAGAGTGATGTCGCCCACCGCAATCGTTGGTATGTTGGCGGCAAGGCGGACGAACTCGGCAAACGGGGTTTGCCACATTCGGCCATAGACAGGCTTCTGCCAAGGGACCGTTTGCCCCGAGGATGTGTGGATGATGTCGACGCCTGCCTGCTTAAACAGGCGCGCGGTGATCGCGAGGTCTTCAAGCCTCAACCCGCCATCGGCCCAGTCCGAACATGATAGACGCACCGACATCGGCCGATCCGAAGGCCATTCCGCACGCATCGCGTCGAACACTTCGAGGGGAAAGCGGGCGCGGTTCTCGGCGCTGCCGCCATAACTATCCTGGCGTCGATTGGTGAGCGGGGAGAGGAAGCTCGCGAGCAAATAGCCGTGCGCGCAGTGCAACTCCAACATGTCGAAGCCAGCGCGCACACCTCGCCGCGTGACGGCGACGAATCCTTCCCGGATATCGTCCATGCTGGCGCGGTCGAGTTCGAGTGGCGTGTCCGACTTGCCCTCAATGTAGGGGAGCGCTGAGGCTGAGTAGATCGGCCAATTGCCGCTCGCCATTGGCAGGTCTTCGCCAAGCGCCGGGACGTTTGTAGATCCTTTTCGTCCAGCGTGCCCGAGTTGGAGCGCGATCTTTGCAGGCGTCGTGTCGTGGATAAAGCGAACGAGCTTTGCCCAAGCTTGTTCCTGCTTGTCGCTCCAGAGACCCGTGCAGCCGGTGGTTATGCGCGCATCGGGTGTAGGGCAAGTCATCTCGGTGAAAATGAGGCCTGCGCCGCCGATGGCGCGTGCGGCGTAATGGCTGAAGTGCCATTCGTTAATGTCGCCGTCCTCGGCGCAATATTGCGCCATCGGCGCCATGGCGACGCGGTTTGGCAGCGTGAGCCCGCGCAGATCGAATGGCGTGAACATCGGCGTCGGTCGATCGCTCGCTGCATTACGCCCGGTCTTGCGCGCATAGCTTGCGTAGAATTCGTCCTCAACCTTGGTCAGGAAAGCCTTGTCGCGCAGACCGATATTGTCCCAGGTCAGCGCCTTGGCCCGCGACATCAGCGAAAAGGCGAATTCGTAGCGATCTTTGTACCAATGCTTGGGCATATCCTCGAACCAGCGCAAGGATACTTGCGCGTTGTGCTGAGTGATCTCCACCGAGGTGCGTCGTTCGCGTTCGTAGGCGGCGAGGGCCGCGCCGATATCCGGTCCGTGTTTGACGACGGCGTTGGAAAGCGCGACGGCGCATTCCATCGCCAGCTTCGTGCCAGAGCCGATCGACCAATGTGCAGTGGCTTTGGCGTCGCCGAGCAACACCATGTTCTCGTGGCGCCACGATGCGCACGATATGGTGGGGAAGTTGCGCCAGATTGAGCGGTTGGAGATGAAGTCGTGCCCTTGTAGCGCGTCCGCGAAGACTGTTTCGAGGTACTTTGCGCTCTCCTCTTCGCTCATGGCGGCGAAGCCGCATGCGGCCCAGGCTTCCGGCGTCGTCTCGATCACCCAAGTGGAGCCGCCGGTTTCGTACTGGTATGTGTGCGCGCAAAAATGGCCGTGTTCGGTTTTGACGAAAAAAAACGTGAACGCGTCGAGCGGGCGAGTTGATCCCAGCCAGCAGAATTTGTTGCGCTGTTCTGCAACGCGCGCACCGAATGCGTCCGCGTATTGCTCTCTGATAGGGCTGTTGACGCCTTGAGCGACGACGACCAGGTCATTCTCGGAGCGCAAATGGGTAAACGCGTCCGCGGAGATGTTCTGTTCGAAGTGCAGGTTGACGCCCAATTCTCGGCAACGCTGCTGCAGCAACGACAATAACCGCACCCGCGAACACCCGGCAAATCCGTTGCCGCTCACAATCGTGCGCTCGCCGCGATGCTCGATAACGATATCGCTCCAATAGGCGAAACTGGATCGCACTTGCTCATACGATTCCGGGTCGGCATTCAGGAATTCGTCGAGTGTTTCATCGGAGAACACCACGCCGAAGCCGAAGGTGTCGTCGGCGCGGTTCTGCTCGTAGACGTCTATTTGGCAAGCGGGCATGCGTTTCTTGGTGAGCAGCGCGAAATAGAGCCCGCCAGGGCCCCCGCCGATGATTGCTATCTTCACGAACCGCCGTCCGCCACCACAGCCGTGACCTCAAGCTCCACCTTCGCCTCATCCTCCACCAGCGCCGAAACCTCCACCACCGCCATGCACGGAAACACCTTGCCGAGTACGTCGCGCCAAGCTTCGCCAATGTCGGCGCGGCTCGCGATATAGTCGCGCTTGTCGGTGACGTAGCAGGTGATGCGCACGATGTCGGCGGGTGCAGCGCCGCCCTCGGCCAAGATGGCGCGGACATTGAGCAGAGCCTGGCGGAATTGTCCTGCTAGGTCCTTCCGCGCGAAAACCTCTTCTTCGTTCCAGCCAACAACGCCGGCGGTGAACACGAAGCGCCCGCTGGCGGCGACGCCATTGGCGTAACCCTTGGGGCGCGGCCAGCCGGGGGGGAGGAGGGTTTGGCGCGATTTCATCAGTCGCCCTCAAACACAGGCTTCTCCTTGGCGACGAACGCTTTGTAGGCGCGCTCGAAATCCTTGGTTTGCATGCAGATCGCCTGCGCTTGTGCTTCGGCCTCGATGGCGGTGTCGAGGCTCATGTCCCATTCCATGTTGAGTTGGTTCTTGGTGATCCCGTTGGCGAAAGAGGGGCCTGCCGCCAGTTTGCGCGCGGCTTCGGTGGCGTGATTGTCGAGTTGGTCGGCGGCCACGATTTCGTTGAAATAACCCCAGGCCTTGCCTTCCTCGGCGCTCATGGTGCGCCCGAAGAACAAGAGCTCGCTGGCGCGGCCTTGGCCGATAATTCGCGGCAGCATGGCGCACGCGCCCATGTCGCACCCGGCGAGTCCGACGCGGTTGAACAGGAACGCGGTCTTTGCTTCCGGCGTTGCGTAGCGGATGTCGGAAGCCATGGCGACGATCGCGCCAGCGCCGACGCTGACGCCATCCACCGCCGCGATGATCGGTTGCGGGCAATGGCGCATCGCTTTCACCAGGTCGCCGGTCATGCGGGTGAAGTTCAGCAATTCCGGCATGCCCATCTTGGTCAGCGGTGCGATGATGTCATGCACGTCGCCGCCCGAACAAAAATTTCCGCCGGAGCTGGCGAAAACAATCACCCTGACCTGCCGCTCATAGACGAGCGCGCGAAACAAATCGCGCAGCTCGGCGTAGGATTCGAACGTGAGCGGGTTCTTGCGCTCCGGCCCGTCAAGGGCGATGCGCCCGATTCCAGCGTCGAAGGTCCAGCGGAAATGCCGGGGCGAGAAGCTCACGGGGTCCATGCGGTCCATTAATTAGCGAAAGCAAACCGCGTCAAACCAATTGTCTCGGCGCGTCCCGCCGGGCGACCGTCTGGTTAATGAAGTCTTGCCAACGCGGCGGCGAAGTCCCCGCTTTCGAAACCTGAAATTAACGATACCCACATTAACGCAGAGGTTGCGAGCTTTCGTGCGGGCGCCTTTTGCGGCGTGCCGCTGATTATTTAGGGGCGGAGCGGCCATGCTTGATAAAATCAACAGCAAGATGTCTATCGGCACGCGTTTGGCGCTGGTGTCGGGTCTGTTCATCGCCTCGTCGGCGGTGGTGACATCGCTGTTGGTGGGCAACGCCACCAGCCAGATCGACTTTTCAAAGAAAGAGGAGGCCGGCGCCACATACCTCAACGGCGTGTGGGCTTCGATCCGCTCCGGGGGCGGCGTCGATCAGGCCGGCGCCGATCAGTTCAATGCCGCAGCCGCGGCTTCGACGTTTCAAGCCGCGAGGACAGACGCCGAGCGGGTCACGGCCGGTCTGGCGCTGATCACGGCGGTTGCGGACGGCTCCAACCTCACTCTCGACCCCGATCTCGACAGCTTCTACGCCATGGACGCTGCGACCGTGAAGATACCGGCCCTCCTCAGCGCCGCCCTCGAGTTGGAACGCGTGGTGGCCACCACCAGCGCCGACCGCGACATTCTGCTGACCGTCGCCGCCAACCGGCTTGAGGCTGCTGCTGCTGCTGCTGCTGGCTCAATGGAAGCGGCGATCGCAAATAATGCCTCCGGCGAGACGCGTCAGGCATTGTCGGAATCGGTGTCCACGATCACCACAGCCGCGGCGGAATTGATCGCGGCAGCCCGCGCCGCCGCGCCGGGAACGGAATTGGACGCCGCCCACGCGACATTTGCTTCATCGACCGACACGACATGGCGCGCGACAGCGACGGAACTGTCGCGCTTGTTGGATACGCGGATCGCGAACAAGCAGTCCGAACTGACCATGCAATTGGCGCTGGTGGCGCTGTTCTTGGCCGTCGCCGGAGCGTTGGCGTTCCTGGTGTCGAAGGGGCTAGTCGGCCGCTTCCGCGCGCTCACCGATACCATGGATCGCCTGCGCGAGGGCGACTTCAAGGTCGAAGTTCCGTTCACCGGCGACGGTCACGAAACCGGCAAAATCGCCAACACCCTGGAAGTGCTGCGTGACGGCATCGCCAAGCGGGTCGAAGACGACGCGCGACGCATGGAGGAGATGCAGGTCGGCGCCGAAGGCATCATCAATGCAATTTCGCGCGCGCAGGCGGTGATCGAATTCAAGCCAGACGGCACGATTGTCACAGCGAACGAGAATTTCCTGAAGACAATGGGTTATAGCTTGAGCGAGATTGTCGGCCAGCACCACTCGATTTTCGCTGAGGCGGACTATCGCTCGGGCCCCGAGTACAGGATGTTCTGGGACAGACTGAACCGAGGAGAATTCGTCGCTGACAAGTTCTTGCGTATTGGCAAAGGAGGCAGGGAGGTCTGGATTCAGGCCTCTTATAATCCTATCGCCGACAAAGCCGGAAAAGTGGTCAAGGTGGTGAAGTTTGCGACCGACATCACGACTGCCGAGCTTGAAGCCAACGAGCGTACCGCGAAGATCGACGCGATCGGCCGCTCGCAGGCGGTGATCGAGTTCAAGCCGGACGGGACGGTCCTGACCGCAAACGAGAATTTTTTGGGAGCCGTGGGCTACTCGATCAGCGAGATTGTCGGCAAGCATCATTCGATGTTTTGCGAACGCCAATACACGACGGGCCCAGATTATCGCAGCTTCTGGGAGCGGCTCAATCGCGGCGAATTCGTCGCCGACAAGTTCAAGCGCATCGGCAAGGGCGGCAAGGAAATCTGGATTCAGGCATCCTACAATCCACTGCTCGATCCCAAGGGTCGTGTGTTCAAGGTAGTCAAGTTCGCTGCCGACGTGACCCAAATCGAGAACGACCGCGCCGCGGCTGAAGCGGAGCGCACGGCGCGTGCCGAGGAGCAGGCGCGAGTGGTGCGCGGTCTGGCGGATGGGCTCGGCCACCTTGCCGAAGGCGATCTCACCGCGCGAATCAGCCAACCGTTCCCGGGCGAATACGAAAAGCTCCGCACCGATTTCAACGAAGCCATGGGCAAGCTGCAAGAGGCGATGAAGACCATCGTCGTCAATGCTGGCGGCATTCGCACCGGCGCCGGCGAAATCAGCCAAGCTTCCGATGATCTCTCCAGGCGCACCGAACAGCAGGCGGCGAGCCTCGAAGAAACGGCTGCCGCACTCGACGAGATTACCGCCACGGTGCGTAAGACCGCCGAGGGCTCCAAGCAAACCAATAGCCTGGTCGCGACCACGCGCGCCGATGCGGAGGCTTCCGGCAAGGTGGTCAGCGAAACGGTCGCCGCGATGGCTGAGATCGAGAAATCTTCGAAGCAGATTTCTCAGATCATTGGCGTCATCGACGAAATCGCCTTCCAGACCAATCTGCTTGCGCTCAATGCGGGCGTCGAAGCCGCGCGCGCGGGCGATGCGGGCAGGGGCTTTGCGGTGGTCGCCTCCGAGGTGCGCGCGCTGGCGCAACGTTCGTCGGAAGCGGCCAAAGAGATCAAGGGCCTCATCTCGGCAAGCTCGCAACATGTCGAAACCGGCGTCGAACTGGTTGGCGACGCGGGCAAGGCGCTGCAGGGCATCGTCGTGAAGGTCAACGAGATCAGCGGGCTGGTTTCGGAGATCGCCGCCTCGGCGCAGGAGCAAGCCACCGCACTTGCTGAGGTGAACACCGCCATCAATCAGATGGATCAGGTGACGCAGCAAAATGCAGCAATGGTCGAAGAATCCACCGCCGCCAGCCATTCGCTGACGCAAGAGGCCGACGAACTCATGAGCCTCGTCGGCCGGTTCCAGACCGGCGCCGCGCTGCAAGCGACCGGCGGTCACGCAAAGGGCGGCGTCAAGACGCACAAGTCGCCGGGTCAGCCTATCCAGCAGCAGAGGCAGCGCGTCGCGCAATTTGCGTCAAGCGGTGGCGCCGCGCTGAAGTCTGGCGACGACGATTGGCAGGAATTCTGAGCCAGGAGACGTGGCGATGAAGCTGCCCCAGATCCTTGACCTAGCCGCCGCAACGACGCTGCGTACGCAGCTGATGGAGCGACGAGGTCAAAAGCTCGCGCTGGATGGCGGGGAAGTCGAGCGCCTGGGCGGGCTCTGCCTGCAAGTGTTGATCGCCGCGCGCAACCAGTGGCGCGTAGACGGCGTGGACTTTCGTATTGTGAATCCGTCGCCAGCCTTTGCGGATGGGGCGCGGCTGATGGGGGCCGACGCCTCGCTAGGAGACGCTCCGTGAGTAAGACAATCCTCACCATCGACGATTCGCGCATGATGCGGGAGATGCTGCTCATGGTGCTGCAAGGCGCAGGCTTCAACGTTGTGCAAGCCGAAGATGGCGTCGAGGGGCTGGAAGCGCTTTCGCGCTCGACGCCGGACGTCATCATCACCGACATCAACATGCCGCGCATGGACGGTTATGGCGTGATCGAAGGCGTCCGTCAGGACCCACGCTATCGCGCAACGCCGATCCTGGTGCTCTCGACCGAGAGCAGTCCGGAGAAGAAGCAGCGCGCGCGCGATGCCGGCGCCACCGGCTGGATCGTGAAGCCGTTCCAGGCCGACACGCTTCTCGACGTCGTCCGCCGCGTCTCGGCGTAAGGAACCGCACATGGATCCGATGGACGCAATCAAGCAAACCTACTTTCAGGAATGCGACGAATTGCTTGCAAGCCTGGAGGAGGGCCTGCTTTCGCTCGAGGCCGGCGAGGCCGATAGCGACACCATCAACGCGGTGTTCCGCGCCGTCCATTCGGTGAAGGGCGGCGCTGGCGCGTTCGGCTTCGACGCGATGGTGAGCTTCGCGCACGTGTTCGAGACAACGCTCGACGCCATGCGCTCGGGCAAGCTCGATCCCGATCCGGAATCCGTGAAATTGATGCTCCGGGCCGCCGATGTGCTAGCGGATCATGTGGCCGCCGCCAAGGGCGAAGGCGCCGTCGATGAGACCCGCGCGCACGCTATGGCCGACGAGTTGGCTGCGTTGGTGGCGCCAGAGGGCGGGGCGCCGCGTGCGAGCGCTGCTGTCGCCGCACCGGTGGCTGATGAAGGCGGCGCCGACGACTGGGGATTCAAGCCACTCAAGTTCGGCGACGACGACCCGCCCGCTTCGCCCGCAGGCTGGCGCCTGATCATGCGCCCGACCAAGGCGATGTACGCCAAGGGCCACGATGCGCTTCTGTTCCTCCGTGAACTTTCGCGCCTTGGGCCAACCGCCACCACGCTCGATACTTCTTGGCTTCCCAATCTCGATGGCCTTGACCCGGAAGAATCGTACTGCACCTGGACGGCGGAACTGCCGGCGGAAACACCAGAGATCGCCATTCGCGACATCTTCGATTTTGTCGGCGACGATTGTCCGATTGAGCTGACGCTGACCGCCGCCGTCTCGGAAGAGGCGCCAGCCGCCGCACCTGCCGCGCCAATTGACATCGACGCTTTACTCAATTCGGTTCGCACACCAACCGCCGAACGCGAAGCGCTGGAGGGCGGCGCCGAGAAACCCGCCGCCGCCGCGCCCGCCGCGGACAAGGCGGCAAACAAAAACGCTCCAGCGCCCGCTGGCGGCGGCGCCACCATTCGCGTCGATCTCGAGCGCGTGGATCGCATGATCGATCTGGTCGGCGAGTTGGTGATCAATCAAGCCATGCTGCAACAGCGTGTCACCGAAAGCGGCGCCGCGCGCTCCTCGACAATCGCCATGGGTCTCGATGAACTGGAGCAGCTCACCCGTGAGATCCAAGACAGCGTGATGGCCATCCGTGCGCAACCGGTGAAATCAGTTTTTCAGCGCATGCCGCGTCTCGTACGCGAAGCCGCGAGCGCCACCGGAAAGCAGGTGCGCTTGGTCATGGAAGGCGAGGGAACCGAAGTCGATAAGACAGTGATTGAACGTCTTTCTGACCCGATTACGCACATGTTGCGCAACGCCATCGATCATGGCCTCGAATCTACCGAGGAACGCATCGCCTCTGGAAAGCAGGAAGAAGGAACCGTTCGTCTGGCGGCGCTGCACCGGTCTGGACGCATCGTCATCGAGGTGTCCGACGACGGCAAAGGCATAAATAGGCCGAAGGTCCGAGAAATTGCCGTCAAGAAGGGGCTTGTCGCCGTCGATGCTAACCTAAGCGACGAAGAGATAGACAACCTCATTTTTCTACCCGGCTTTTCCACTGCTACCTCGGTCTCCAACCTCTCCGGTCGCGGCGTCGGCATGGATGTGGTGAAACGCTCGATCCAGGCGCTGGGCGGGCGGATCACGATTTCGTCCATTCCTGGCAAGGGGTCGACATTCACGCTCTCCTTGCCGCTGACGCTTGCGGTTCTGGACGGCATGGTGGTGAGCGTTGGCGCGCAGACGCTGGTCGCGCCGCTGACGACGATCATCGAGACGCTGCGACCCAAGCCTGAGGAAGTGAGGCGACTCGGCCCAAGAGGCGCGGTGCTGGCGGTACGCGGGTCGCATGTGCCGCTGATCGATATCGGTGTTGCGCTGGGCCAGCGAGCCGAGCCCATCGACCCGACGCAAGGCGTAGTGTTGTTGGTCGAAAGCGAAGTCGGCGGCCGCGCCGCTTTGGTAGCAGACGAAATTCAGGGCCAGCGCCAAGTAGTGATCAAGAGCCTGGAAGCGAACTTCCAACGCGTAGAAGGCGTGGCGGCGGCTACCATTCTTGGCGATGGCCGCGTCGCGCTTATCCTGGATGTCGATGCTGTAGTCGAGAAGGTGTTCAGCGATCGGCGCGACGCCGCGCCGCTGGCGAAAGCGAGTTAACCCATGACCCCAGGTGATCCGGTGAACGACACACGTGAACTCATCTCCTTCTGCATCGACGAGCAGGAATTCTGCCTCGA
>CADEDG010000025.1 GCA_902826035.1 uncultured Alphaproteobacteria bacterium | reverse complement strand
GCGCGCAACAAGAAGCTGAAGCCGGAGGAGTTTCAGGGCGGCACGTTCTCGATCTCCAACATGGGCATGTTGGGCATCAAGAGCTTCGCCTCCATCATCAACGAGCCCCACGGCATGATCATGAGCATCGGCGCCGGCGAGAAACGCCCGATCGTGAAGAACGATGCGCTCGCGATCGCGACCATGATGAGCGTCACTGTGACTTGCGATCACCGCGTGGTGGACGGCGCGCTGGGCGCTGCGTTCCTGAAAGCGTTCCGCGGGTTCCTGGAGGACCCGATGGCGATGTTGCTGTGAACTAAAAGCTGGGGGCGGCGATGTCAAAACCTCTATCGGAATTCCGTGCCGTTGACGTCACAACAGGCAACCCACTGCGCGACAAAGTGTACATCACTCGCGGCATCAGGCTCGATGCAGCTCGGCGCCTGCGTCTGGTGGGCGCCACATCGCTGGCAACGACCACGATACTCTCGTGCTACTTGACGATTGCTTCTGTTTTTCAATTGGGCTTCTCGGAGTACATTTCGCCGACGGGCGAGAAGCTGTTCGATGCCACAATTATTGGCCTATCGCTCTTGCTGCTCGTCTTTTCAGTGCTTGAGGCCGCACGAAAGACTGAGTTGAGCGCCCACCAGTTGGAGGAGAATGCCAGGGAACTCGCCGGCCTGCATTTGCGGATCGAGTCCGCAGCGGCCACCAACAAGATAAGTGTGGAAGGATATGATCAGTACGGACGCGACTACGGCGATACGCTCGACAAGTGCGGGGTGCGGCACACACAAGAGGACTTTGTCCTATATCGGATAAGGAACCCCCACTTGTTCCCGACCGTTTCATCTACTGTGATCGGGCGCTTTTTTCTCCGTCACTGGGTCTTCGCGAAAGTATACGGTCTATACGCTGTGACCGTGGTCTCGTTTCCGGTTCTTGTGGTCTCCTTCGTTTGGTTTTTCCGCGATGTGGTTTTTCTTTGGCCTTGAGTGCGCCAAGAGTATTTCTAGCTGCAAACCCCAAGCTCCTGCGCGCGCGTCCAATTGCCCAGGTCGCCCGCGTCGGAGCCACTTGTGATCTGAATATTCATGAAATTGCTATTGACGGTGGCAAGCGCGGTATCCGTTTGGCCATGGTCGGTGACCACAAGTTGGAAGCGGTTGCCGCCGACGGCGCGCCAATGGCCGACCACGGCACGGGGGCCGCAATCGTAGATTTCTCCGTTCGCCAGAAATGCCGCGTAGGAGGACTGGCCTTTGTCCCAGACGCCTACGATCGGCGGCGGCGCTTGCGAGCAGGCTGTCAGCAATGCCAGCGCCGCGGCGACGACCGAGTGTCTCACGCGCTCAAGCCGCCTCGGCGCGCGCCAACAAATCCGTAGCCATGCGCCCGAGCGCGACATAATCGGTTTTGCCGGTGCCGAGCACGGGGATGTCGTCGACGCTGATGATGCGCTTCGGCACCGCGATGTCAGCGACGCCGTTCTCCTTGCACCAGGCCACGAACGCGCTTGAGTCCGCGTCCTTCTGGTTGGTGAACAGCACCAGGCGTTCGCCCTTGCGCGTGTCGGGCATCGAGATCGCCGCATGCATGGCGCCCGGCCAAAGCTGCTGAGCGTAGCCCTCGACGGCGTTGAGCGACACCATCTCGCCGCCGATCTTGGCGAAGCGCTTCACGCGACCGAGGATGCGGATAAAGCCGTCCTCGTCGACATCGACCACATCGCCGGTATCGTGCCAACCCTGTGGTAGCAAATCGATGCCGAACGGCTTTAACGGATCGAGATAACCGCGCATCACGTTCGGGCCGCGCACATAAAGCTTCTGGCCGCCGTCGATGCCTGGAACTGCTTCAAGCTTCCACTCCAACGCCGGGACGAACTGCCCGACCGTGCCATAGCGGTTCTTGCCGGGGATGTTCACCGAAATAAGGGGTGAGGCTTCGGTAGCGCCGTATCCCTCCAGCAATTCCACACCGAAACGGCGCATGTAGAGGTCGCGAGTTTCCTGTTTGACCTTCTCGGCGCCCAGCACCATCAGGCGAATGCACTTAAGGTCGTCATCGGCGGCGTTGCGCGCGTATTGCTGGGCGAAAGTGTCGGTGGCGAAGAAGACGTTGGCGCCGGTCTCTTTGATCAGCTTGGGAATCTCCTTCACCTGCGTCGGCGAGGGATAGAGGAACGTCTTGTGCCCTGTGAACAGCGGCAGCAGCACGCCGCCCAATAACCCAAAGCAATGGAACATCGGCAGCGGACAGAAGAAGCTCCAGTCCGGCTCGAACGGCACGTGCGAATAGCCCTGCTCGACATTGGAGACGAGATTGGCGTGTGAGAGCACCGCGCCCTTCGGGGCGCCATAGGATCCAGAGGTGAACAGGATAACGCCGGTGTCGTCGGGGCTTGCCTTGGCGATGAACAGTCGCGGCGCCAGAGTCTTCAGCACAGCAATGATCTTGTCGCCGAAATCGATGCTCTTGCCTACGTCTTCGAGGTAGATGAGCTTGGCATGCTTGGAGAGTTCCGCGGCCAGCGACTCAAGCTTGGCCAATTGGATGAAGCGCTTGGAGGTGAGGATTTTCTTCACGCTCGCGGCTTCGCAGGCCGAGCGCAGATTCATCGCGCCCGCCGTGAAGTTCAGCATCGCCGGCGTGCGCCCGATCGCATGCAGCGCAAAAAACGTAACGACGCACCCCGCTCCCGTGGGCAACATGATCCCAGCGGTTTCGCGCCGTTTGATCAGGCCCTCGAGCTTGCCGCCAAGCGCGAAGACGCGGGTGATGATGTCATCGTAGGAGAGGGGCTTTCTCTCGTGATCTTCGAGTATTTTGAACTTGCCGCCTTTGGCGTCACGCGCGCGCAGCAAAGCCTGAAACAAGGTGAGGCGCGTGCGCGCCAGCTCAAAGGGACGAGTGCCCATGTATTGCCGCCTCCAAGGGCCCGCCCCGCAACCGCGCGGACGTGGCGCTGCCCGTGATTATTGTTTCACGGTTGTAACAGAACCTAGCGGGGCAGAAGCGTTTGGCAAGACCGAAGCGCAACCGGCTTCGCCAATCCCGGGTATGGGCCCCGCGCTTTCGCGCATTGCCGAGGTCCGCAATTCGCCTCATGTTTGTCGGCGTATGGCTACTCTTATCGACACCCGCGCCGCAGGCGAAACCGAGCGCGCCCGCCACCCCGAAAAGGAAGGCAGGCCCGACCAGGTTAGCCCGCGTAAGCCCGACTGGATCAGGGTCAAAGCCCCAACCAGCGTTGGCTATCATGAGACCAAGGCGCTGATGCGAGGCTTGAAGCTCGTCACCGTGTGTGAGGAAGCCGGGTGCCCCAATATCGGCGAGTGCTGGAGCCAGAAGCACGCCACCTTCATGATCATGGGCGAGACCTGCACACGCGCCTGCAGCTTCTGTAACGTCGCTACCGGCAAGCCGGTGCCGCTCGATCCCAGCGAACCGGAGAACGTAGCGCACGCGACCGCGACCATGGGGTTAAGGCATGTGGTGGTCACAAGCGTGGATCGCGACGATCTCGACGACGGCGGCGCCGAGCATTTCGTGCAGACCATCGCCGCACTGCGCCGCTTGGCGCCCGACACAACGATCGAAATTCTGACGCCGGATTTTCTGCGCAAGCCGGGTGCGGCCGAGCGTGTGATCGATGCAGCACCCGACGTGTTCAACCACAACCTCGAAACCGTGCCGCGGCTCTATCATTCGATCCGCCCCGGCGCGCGGTATTATCAGTCACTGCGCCTGCTCGATTCAGTGAAGCAGCGCGATCCCAAGCAATTCACCAAGTCCGGCCTGATGGTGGGCCTGGGCGAAGCGCAAGACGAAGTAATGCAGGTAATGGACGATCTGCGTGTCGCGAACGTCGATTTCCTCACCATCGGGCAATATTTGCAGCCCACAAAAAAGCACGCTGCGGTAGCGCGCTATTGGACGCCAGAGGAGTTCAAGGCGTTGGAGACGATTGCGTACGCCAAGGGTTTCTTGATGGTGAGCGCCTCGCCGCTGACGCGGTCGAGCCATCACGCGGGCGAGGATTTTGCGAAGCTGAAAGCAGCGCGGGCGCGAGGCGAACGTGATTAGCGGACCTTCTCCCTTGCGGAGAAGGTGGCCGCGGAGCGGCCGGATGAGGGGCGGGCCGACACGTAGGCGCCTGCGCGCTTGCACGCCCCTCACCCCCCCGCCCCCTCTCCGCAAGGGCGAGGGGGAGTAGTGTCCCCCACCACACTCACCGCCGAACGCATCCTGCCCTACGCGCCAGCCGATCTCTGCCGCATGGTTGGCGATGTGCGCGAGTATCCGAAGTTCATTCCGTATCTGCAGAACCTGCGCGTGGTGAAGGAAGAGCCAAGGGAGCAGGGCGGTTGGGAAGGGATCGCCGAAGCCATTGTCGGCTGGAAAGCCATCCGCGAGCGCTTTTCCACCAAAGTGCGTTGTGAGCCGACAAAGGGCGAAGTGGACGTCTCGCTCGTCAGCGGGCCGTTCCATGCGCTCGACAATCGCTGGCGCTTTGAGTCGCACGAGGGCGGCGCGCGCGTGCGCTTCTATATCTCCTACCAGTTCAAGAACCCGGTGCTCAACGCAGTGGTGAGCGCCAACAAGGACAAAGTCGCGACGCGCATCATGGGGGCGTTCGAGAAAGAGGCGCGGCGAAGGTTGGGCTGATATGGCCCACGCCGGCTAGCGCCGGTGCTTGTAATTGGGAGCGCGCGGCTCCCGCCGCGCACCGCCGCGGGAGCGGCGCGCTCCACCCTCCAAGCACCGGCATTCAAGCCACCCGCGCCATCAGCTCCAACGCCTTCCGCAAGGTCGCTTCGCGCACACGATCGCGCCCTGTCTCTCCAAACCAGCATTTCTCATGCATCGTCGCGCTGCCGCGTCGCGCCGCAACGATATGCACCAGGCCAATCGGCTTCGCCTCGCTCCCCCCGCCTGGTCCCGCCACACCGGTCACTGCAACCGCAACATCCGCACGCGAGTGCGCGAGCGCCCCTTCCGCCATCGCCTGCGCGACCTCCGCGCTGACCGCGCCGCAGCGCTCGATCAACGCCGCTGGCACGCCCAGCATTTCGCATTTGGCCTCGTTCGAATAAGTCACGAACCCGCGCTCGAGCACATCCGACGAGCCGGGGATCGCCGTCAGCGCCGCTGCGATCAGCCCGCCGGTGCAGCTTTCGGCTGTGGCGATGCGCAATCCCTGGGCGCGGCAAGCATCGAGCAGGGCGCGCGCGGTTTCGGTTATGTCGGGGGCGAACATGTCGGCGTTGAGATAAGAGCGTGCAGCGGCGAAAGTCTACCGCCCTGCATGAAGCCAGTAGCGCTGACGCACCCCCTCCCCTAGAGGGGGTGGGGGGCAGGGGGTGGAGTGATCCGCTGCTCGCTTGAACATTCGCGGCGGCTGACAATGACACTCGCGTCCTCGGCTCACACACAATGTCCCCGCTTTCGCGCAGGAGGCGCGACGTGATTGCAGCGACCCCAGCGGTGAAGTTCGCCCGCACATTTTCCGCGCCGATCTTCGCGCTGACGCTCTTCTCCAGCGCGGCGCTCATCTTCGTCCTGCAACCCCTGTTCGGGCGCATGGTGACGCCGCTCTTGGGGGGCAGCCCGCAAGTTTGGAATGCTTCGATGGCGTTTTTCCAGGCGGCGTTGCTCCTGGGTTATCTCTACGCGCACCTGCTCGCGCGCCTCAAAGACTTGCGCTTGCAGGGGCTGATCCATGGCGGTGTCCTGATCGCCGCTTGTTTGGTTCTACCCGTGCACGTCAGCGCGGCGCTTGGACCGCCCAATTCCGACCAACCGGTTCTGTGGCTCCTCGGCGTGCTGGCGCTCTCAGTCGGAGCGCCGTTTGCCGCAGCGTCCGCCACCGCGCCGCTGCTGCAAGCGTGGTACGCACGCTCCGGCCGCGCCGATGCGCACGATCCATACTACCTCTATGCTGCGAGCAATCTCGGCAGCTTCGCCGGATTGCTGGCGTATCCCACGCTGATCGAACCCCTCATGGGCGCGCAGGCGCAGAGCTTGGCCTGGACGAACGCGTATCTCGCCGTCGGGTTGGTCATCGTTCTCTGCGCGTTGCTTGCGATCGCCGCTCGCGGCTCGGCGCCGGCGCAGGCGGACGCAGGGATTGCTCCCACTTGGCGACAGCGCGGGTATTGGATCGCGGCAGCGGCGGCGCCATCGGCGCTTTCTCTCGGCGTTACCTTGCACATCTCCACCGACATCGCATCGGCGCCGATGCTGTGGGTGATCCCTCTCGCGCTCTATCTGCTGACTTTCGTACTGGCGTTTGCGCGGGGTAGCGAAAAACTGGCGGCGGCGGCACAGATTGTCTTTCCGCTGACGCTGTCCTTGTTGTTGCTATCCGATGAGATGGGCGACAATTGGCTCCTATCTGCATCGCTGGTTCTACTTGGATACTTTTTCGCGGCGCTGATCTGCCATCTTGCGCTGGCGGCCTCGAAACCCAGCGCAGCGAGGCTTACCGAGTTCTATCTCTACGTTTCGCTCGGCGGCGTACTCGGGGGAGCGTTCGCCGCGCTTGCCGCGCCGGTGATCTTTAACAACGCCTACGAATACCCGATTGCGCTTGCCGCGGCGTGCCTGTTCTGCCGACCGCAACCGCCGCGTTTCCGGATTGCCGACGCCGCCTTCGGCGCGGCCTTCGCCGCGTTGATACTTGCAACCATGTCGCTCGCCTGGGCGCCGCCCGCGCCGACGCTAGCGCTCGGCGCCTTGGGGTGCGTGGCGGCCATCGTCGGGACTGCGTTGCGCGGCGACCGGCGTGCACTGCAAAGCCGCTACATCACCATGGCGGTGGCCGCGGGCGTGGCGCTGCTGGTGCTCGTCATAGCCGCCAATCCGACCTCTATGCTGGAGCGCGCGCAGGCGAACGGACGCGAATTGCTTTCCGTCGCCGCGCCTTGGGGACTTTTGCTGCTGGGCGGCGGCTTTGTATTGCTGGCGCTGTTGACGCAAGCGCTGTCGGCGCCGCGCACCGATGGCGGGGTCGCCACGGATTTCGCGCATGGCTTTGCCAGCTTCGCAGCGACGCTGTTGGCGATCCTGGCGGTGCTGGGGCAGGGGTTTGATCCAGCATTGCTCTCGCGCGTTGGGCTCGTAGTCTGCGCCTTGGCGGTTCTCTTCAATGGCGGGCGCGGCGTGGCGACTGCGCTGATCGTGGCGTCCGCCTTCGGCGCAATCTACCTCGACAACGCGCGCGGCGGTCGCATCGTCACGCAAGAGCGCAGCTTCTTCGGCATCGTGCGCGTGCGCGAAATACCCGCTGCGGCAGGCGACAACCCGCTGCAAGAACGCCTGCTCGTTCACGGCGCCACCATCCACGGCGCGCAATTGATGGCGCCGGGGAACACGCGCGAACCACTCACCTATTACAGTCCAAACACTGCGCTCGGCGAAGCCATTGCGGCGGGATTGGCGGGTGGCGATCGGTCGAGCCTGGCGTTGATCGGTCTCGGCGCGGGATCGACAGCGTGCTTGACCCGACCTCAGGACACGCTGACGATCTACGAAATTGACCCTCTGATGGTACGGCTTTCCGGGGCGAATGGCAGCGATTTTTCTTATGTGCGCGAGTGTCAACCGCAGGCTCGCATTGAGCTCGGCGACGCACGTTTGCGTATTGCCGAGGCGCCGGACGGGTCATTCGATGTTATCCTCGTGGATGCGTTCACGTCCGACGCAGTGCCGGCACACCTGCTGACGCAGGAGGCGCTTGCGCTCTATCTGTCAAAGACAAGCGAACGAGGCATCGTGGTGCTGCACTTGTCGAACCGAAATCTAGCGTTGGTATCGGAGGCCGCGCGCGTAGCCGGAGCTATCAATGCGCCTACGCTTTATCGCATGAGCGAGCGTGCGCCGTCGCCCTACGCCTTCGGCGGGCTCGCCACCAGCGTCATGGTGGTTTCGCGTTCTCCGCGGGCGCTGGCGCGGCTGGCGCTCGCGAGCGCCGACTGGCGGGTGATCGAGGCGCCGCAGGGCCGCGCTTGGAGTGACGATTACATCAACATCGCACGCGCGTTCTGGGAGAATTTCAGCGACGCCGAGGATTGCCGCTTGTGGCCGCACAGGTGTGAGGCGCGTTAGGACAGACAGTTCAAAGTCGCCACCGCCTGTGCTGCGATGCCCTCTTCCCGCCCGGTGAAGCCCATGCGCTCGGTCGTGGTTGCTTTGATGCCGACATGTTCAATGGGCAAGTTCAGAATTTCCGCGGTGCGCGCCCGCATGGCGTCGCGGTGGGGCCCGAACTTAGGCCGCTCGCAGATCAAGGTGATATCGACATGCACGATGCGTGCGCCGGCCTTCTCCGCCAAAAGCGCTGCGTGCCGCAAGAACACCTCCGAAGCAACGCCGCTCCACTGCGGCTCGCTGGGCGGAAAGTGGGCGCCTATGTCGCCCTCTCCCAAGGCCCCGAGAATGGCGTCTACCAGCGCATGCCAGCCCGCGTCGGCGTCGGAATGGCCTTGCAACCCTCGATCGTGCGCAATCCGCACGCCGCAGAGCATGACATGATCTCCCTGGCCGAAGCGGTGCGCATCGAACCCCGAGCCAACACAGGTCACGCCGCCCAACACTCGTTCCAACACCTCGAAATCCTCTCTGTAGGTGATCTTCGCGAGCGCCCGGTCGCCCGAAATAAGGACTGCTTCGACGCCGTTCGCGCGCAACACGGAAATGTCGTCAGGAAAACCTCGCTCAGAGCCCGCCGCCGCGTAGGCCTCTTTCAACGCGGATGTCCGAAACGCCTGCGGGGTCTGCACCTGCATCAACCCCGTCCGTTCCACCTCGCTGGTTATGCGGTCGGCGGCGTCGGTTCTGTAGAGCATGTCCGCCTGCGGTAGCGCGGGGGCCGCGCCAAGCGCGCCGGCGCGCACGGTCGCGAGCAGACGATCAACCATCGCCCGCTTCAGCCCAGGGCGGGCTGCGTCATGCACCAATACGTACTCCGCCGTGGCGCCGGCCAGCGCCGCACGGACCGAGGCGCTGCGCGTCTCGCCGCCGATAACCAGGCGCACGGGCCACGGCGTGAGCAAGTCCCGGACATGGGGCAGGGTCTCCTCGGAAGCGGCAACCACGATCTCTGAGGCGCCTGCCCCGGCCATAGCCGCGACCGACCATTGGATTACCGGCCGCCCGCGCAGCAATTTCACTTGCTTGGGCACGTCCGCTCCGGCGCGCTCGCCTCTGCCGGCCGCGACGATGATGGCGGTGAAGCTCACAGCGCGCGACTTTCTTGCTGCATCGCAGCACATCTCCTTGGCGCCCAATATTTAGGCGCCTAAACTCTCAACAGCGATGAAGCAATCCATGCCAGCTCCGGCGGGCTCATGCCAAGCGCCACCAGACCTCGACCGCTGGTTGGCGGCGTTGCCAGTCCCGGTTCTTGGGATTGACCGCGGCCAGGCTGTCGTTTTCGCCAATGGCGCCGCCGCGCAGCTGTTCTCAAGCTCCGGACGCGGCCTCCTGGGCAAGACGCTTGGTCACATATTCGGCCCCAACGCGGCGCTGACAGCGCTGGCGCATCGCGCAGGCGAACAAGGCGTCGCCGTGAGCGAAGTCGATGTCTTGTTGGCAGGCCCCGGTTTTTCTGTCGGTAGGGTTGCCATAAGTGCCGCGCCGATAGGGGAGCAACATGTGATGCTTGTGCTGACGCCGCTGCCGCGCGCGCGACCGCAACAGGGCGCGCGGGTAGCGGCGCAGACCTTGGCGCACGAAGTCCGCAATCCGCTCGCCGGGATCCGCGCCGCTGCGCAATTGATTGCGAAATCCTCCGGACCGCAAACCAATGTCCTGGCTAATCTGATTTGCAGCGAAGCAGATAGAATCCATCGGCTGACAAAGGCAATTGATGCGTTCCCTGGCTCACCGGGGGAAATGCGCTGTTTCAGCATCCATGAAGCACTAGAGCGCGTCAGACTGCTGGTTTCGGCCGTCGCACCCGATATCTCTATTGTCGAGGATTACGACCCAAGTTTGCCGTTCGTTTGCGCCGACTTTGACCAATTAGTTCAGGCGCTGCTTAACATCGCCCAGAATGCCGCCGAAGCGTTGGCCGCAACGGCCTCGCCGAGTTTGACCATTCGCACCTCGTTTCGTCCTGGCGTTCGCGTTCGCAAGACGCCAAACGAGGCAGCGCGTGCGCAGCTCGAAGTGCAAATCATCGACAATGGGCCTGGGCTCGCTCCCGAAATACTTGAACGCGCGTTCGAACCGTTCGTGACAAGCAATCCCAAGGGCATGGGGTTGGGCCTCGCAATCGCCGCTGAGATCGTCGCAGCTCATGACGGGTGCATCGAAGTCAGCTCAGAACCAGGGCGTACATCGTTCAACATCACTTTACCGGTAGGGGGCGATTGAGTGGGAGCCTGCGTGATCCTCGCCGACGACGACGCATCGCTTCGGTACGTTTTGTCCCAGGCGCTGAGCGGCGAGGGCTATTCCGTGCGTGCGACGGGAAATGTCACAACGCTGGCGAAATGGCTGAAGGCGGGGGAGGGCGATGTCGTTCTGAGCGACGTCTATATGGGCGAGGAATCACTATTTTCGGTCCTCCCGGCGCTGCGCGCGGCGCGCCCGGACTTGCCCATTATCGTGATGAGCGCGCAATCGACGATCGCCACCGCGCTATCCGCCAGCGCCGCGGGCGTGTTCGACTATGTGCCCAAGCCCTTCGACCTCGACGCCCTCCTAGCGACCATTCGCCAGGCGCTGGCGACGTCGCACGCTCGTCCAGGCGCCAAGCAAGCACGCGAGGAGGAAGCGCTTCCGTTCGTGGGGCGCTCGCTCGCGATGCAAAAACTTTTTCGCGCCATCGCGCGTCTGGCGCCGACCGATGTTCCGGTGCTGATCGAGGGAGAAAGCGGCGTCGGCAAGGAACGAGTCGCGCGCGCCATTCACGCCCACAGTGTCAGGGCCAAGCACCCGTTCGTTGCAGTAAACATCGCCGCCGCTTCAGCTGCCAAAATCGAAGAGGAATTCTGTTCACCGACAGGTGCGGCAGCGCGCGCGCGGGGCGGCGTACTGATGCTGAAGGGTGTCGATGAATTGCGGCCAGAAAGTCAAACAAGGCTCGGTGCTTGCTTGCCGAATCCAGATCTAGACGAACAACCGGACTGGCGCCTTATTTCCTCAACGTTGACGGATTTGTCCGAAGTCGCGCATGCGCAGCGTTTTAGACTCGATCTCCTGCACCGGATTAGGGTCGTCGCCATCCAAGTGCCGCCTTTGCGGGAAAGGAGCGAGGACATCGCCAGTCTGGCGCGGTTGTTTCTGCGACGTGCACAGCGCCAGGGCTTGCCCGAAAAGGTCCTCGACCCCCGGGCGCTTGCATACCTCGAAGCGCAGCGATTCCCAGGTAATGTCCGCGAGTTGCAAAACATCCTCCACGCCGCGACCGCGCTCAGCACGGGTGCGACGATTACGAAGGATGACGTCGCACAGATCATGCAGTCGATCCCGAAAGCGGCGTCCCCATCCGAGTCAACGAATCTGCAGGCATACGTCGATGCCCTGTTCGATGCGGCTCACCCGGGGCTACCAAAGGGGGGACTGCACAATCGCGCCACAGGGGAGTTGGAACTCCCATTGATACAGCGCGCATTGGCCGCGACGCACGGTAACCAGATCCGCGCCGCCGCTCTGCTTGGGATCAACAGAAACACCTTACGCAAGAAGATTCAGCGGCTTGGCATCCGTACTGGGCACGACGATTGACCCAATCGTGTTCCTGGTTCAACACATGTTGCGTTAGCGCAACATGGAGCTCGGCAGAGTGTATTCACCTGCGGCGGCGGACGCCAGGGAGGTTGCAAGGGTGGCCGGCGCGCGGCGTTACAGCCGCTCTGGACTTCTGTTTGCCGCCGGGGCCGCCGCCGCGGGAGTGTTGACTGGAGGCGCGACACTCGCGCTCTTGCTGGGCGAGGGTATCGAAGAGAGAGCCAGCGCCAGCATTCGGGCTGCGCTCCTGGTTAGCCTGCTAATCTCTGTTGGGCTGGTTGGCGTCCTTGCCCACAGGATTTTGCGCGTGGCGCGCGAATGGCGCTCGGCGGCGTCGGGCGCCCGCCTGCACATGCGATTTGCCACCCTATTCAGTCTCGCGGCGCTCGCCCCTGCGGTGATCGTGGCGGGGTTTCTAGGCGTGGCTTTCAGTCAGGGCGTCGATCGCTGGTTCAGCAAGCGTGTTGAGACTTCGATGGAGAACGCAGCCGCTGTCGGGCGCGCCTATGTGGATCTCGCTTCCGGCGGTCTCAGCGGCGATGTCGAAGCGATGGCGGTGGACTTGAACGCCGCCGAACGCGGGCTAACCGAGCAGCGCGATCTCTATCTCGCTTTCCTGAGCGCACAGGCAGAAAGGCGACGCCTGCAATCGGCCTACGTCATCGATAGCCGGGCGCAGGTCCTGGCCGGCGGCGGCGCGAGCTATGCGCCGCCTTCCCCTGAAGCATTTGCGGCGGCTTCCCGGTCAGAAGTTTCGATCCGCTTCGACGAGGCCTCCGATAGCGTGGTCGCGCTCTATCGACTTTCTGCGTACCCGGATGCTTTTGTGCTGGTCTCTCGGGAAATAGAGCCTGGCCTGGTCACGCAATTGCGTGCATTCGATCAATCGCTTGAGGATTACAGGACCGCGCGCGAACAACAGGGAGCGCTCCGAACTCTGTTCGGACTGGCCTACGCATCCACAGCATTGCTCGTGCTTCTGGGTGCAGCTTGGCTTGGCCTGGCAAACGCATCTCGCGTTGCTGCGCCCATCGGTCGCCTGGTTGCGGCGGCGCGCCGAGTGGCGGGCGGCGACTTGCAGGCGCGGGTGTCCGTGGGCGAAGAGCGCGACGAAGTCGATGCGCTTGCAATCGCCTTTAACAGCATGACAGCGCAGCTCGACACACAACGCCGCGACTTGTTGCTGGCGCAGGACGCCGTGGAAGCGCGCAGGCAGTTCATCGAGACCGTGTTGGGCGGGGTTAGCGCGGGCGTCGTCGGCCTTGACCGCGACGGCCGGGTCACCGCCGCAAATTCCTCGGCCGCACAACTCCTCGCGATTGGAGAAGGCGCAGCGATCGGGCGACGGCTCGTTGATATCGCACCTGATTTCGCCGAGTTACTTAACCTGCCCGCGCCCCTGGCGGAAACGCCGCCACAGCGTGTTGATCTGATGCGGGATGGTGGTTCGCTGCACCTTAGCGTGCGAATGAGCCCCGACGCAGATGGCGGCCTGGTGCTGACCTTCGACGACATGACCAAGTTGATTTCAGCGCAGCGCCAGGAAGCCTGGAAGGACGTGGCGCGGCGGATCGCACACGAGATCAAGAACCCGCTGACGCCGATCCAGCTTTCCGCGGAGCGACTGCAGCGCAAATACGCGGCCGAGATTACCTCTGACCAGGAGACTTTCCTCCGCTGTACCGACACAATCCTGCGGCAAGTGGCTGACATTGGCCGCATGGTGGACGAATTCTCGGCCTTCGCCCGGATGCCGACGCCGCGCATGGCGTTCGTCGATATGAGCGAGATCGCTCGCACGGTCACCTTCGATCAACGCCTGGCGTTCGCCGATCTGCGCATCGAAGCTGAGGGCGTAGACCATCCCATTGGCGTGGTCTGCGACGAACGCTTGATCGCACAAGCGCTGACCAATCTTGTGAAAAACGCCGCCGAGAGCGTACAGGCGCGACGCGCCCGTGACGGCGAGCCCAAGGACGGGTTCGTCACGTTGCGCCTGCGCGATCTTGATTTCGGGGTACAGTTCGAGATCGTAGATAATGGCCTCGGCTTTCCAGAGAAAGATCGCCATCGTCTGATTGAGCCGTACGTGACCACACGGGTGAAGGGCGCAGGCCTTGGCCTAGCGATCGTCGCACGCGTCATTGAAGATCATGGCGGCCTCATTGAATTGGACGATGCGCCAGGTCCCGTGGGCGGCGCGATCGTTCGATTCGTCCTGCCCAAGCGCGAAGAAGAAGCCGCAATCGTGGCCGAAGTTACCCAAGGAGTCCCCCATGTCCTCTGATATCTTGGTCATCGACGATGAGGCCGACATCCGCGAACTCGTTGCGGGTATTCTCGAAGACAATGGTCACCAGGTACGGGCCGCACGCGATAGCGACGAGGCGCTCGATGCGATCCGCCGCCGCCGGCCGGCGCTGGTGGTGCTAGATATTTGGCTGCAGGGCAGCCGCGTCGACGGCCTCGATTTGCTGGCGATGTTCAAGGAGATCGACCCGGACATGCCGGTCCTTGTGATCTCCGGGCATGGCACCATCGAAACGGCGGTCTCCGCGATTCGCAAGGGCGCCTATGATTTCGTCGAGAAGCCTTTCACCGCGGACCGATTGCTGGTCGCAGTACAACGGGCGCTCGAAGTAGCGCGGCTCAAGCGCGAGAATGCCGAACTGAAAATGCTCTCCAGCGCCAGCGACCAACTGATCGGTTCGTCTGCGGCTATGGCGGCGTTGCGGACTTCGATCGATCGCGTGGCGCAGACTAATTCGCGCGTACTGATTTCCGGTCCAGCTGGCTCAGGCAAGGAATTGATCGCGCGGCTCCTGCATCTGAACAGCCCTCGGTTCGGCGGATTGTTCGTGGCGATCAACGCCGCGTCTATTGCTCCAGAGCGCATGGAGAGCGAAATATTTGGCGAAGACGGTCCCGATGGTCGTCCGCGCAAGATCGGTGTGTTCGAGCAGGCTCATGGCGGCACCTTGTTCCTTGACGAGGTCGGCGACATGCCCCCGGAGACCCAAGCCAAGATCCTTCGAGTCCTTGTCGATCAGCGTTTCCGCAGGCTTGGCGGCTCTGCTGACGTGCAGGTAAATGTCCGTGTTGTCTCGTCTTCCTCGCGCGATCTACGCGGCGACATCGAGCAGGGACGGTTCCGCGAGGATCTGTTCCATCGCCTCAATGTGGTGCCCCTGCGTGCGCCTGGCCTTTCCGAGCGGCGGGAAGACATTCCCGAACTGGCCGGCTATTTCGTCGGCCGACTTACGGAAACATCTGGGGTCCCAGCGCGGCAGATCGGCGAGGACGCGCTAGCGGCGTTGCAAGCGGCGGACTGGCCGGGCAATGTTCGCCAATTGCGCAACGTCATTGAACGAATCCTGATTTTGGCCTCTGGAGACGTCTCAACCCCAGTTACCGTCGAATCGCTTCCCGCCGATGCATGGCCCAATGCCGCCAACGCGAAGCGGGAGGGAATGCATGAAGTCATCGCTCTGCCGTTGCGCGATGCGCGGGAGCGTTTCGAACGTGAATATCTCAATGTCCAGATCACCCGTTTCGGCGGCAACATCTCGCGCACGGCGGCGTTCATCGGCATGGAGCGCTCAGCCCTGCATCGCAAGCTCAAGTCGCTCGGCGTCGATCCACCAGGGCGCGCCGGCGTCGAAAGCGAATGAGTCAAGTCGCCTATGTCAACGGCGCGTATCTGCCTCTCCAACGCGCCTGTGTGTCGGTGCTGGACCGTGGCTTCCAGTTTGCCGACTCGATCTACGAGGTCTGGGCGGTTCGCGACGGGCGCCTGTGCGACGAAGCCGAGCATATGGCTCGCCTGCAGCGCTCACTGCGCGAGCTGCACTTCAAGGCCCCGATGTCGGATGTCGCGCTGCGCGCTGTGATTGGCGAGACCATGCGGCGCAACCGCGTCCGTGACGGCATCGTCTATGTGCAGATCAGCCGTGGCGCAGCGGCGCGCGATCATTTGTTCCCTTCCCCAAGCGTAGAGCCGACCCTGATCGTCACCGCGAAGAATCTGGACACAAGAGCGATGGCCGCACGCGCTGCGGAAGGCGTTAAGATCGTCTCCACGCCTGAAACGCGCTGGGCGCGGCGCGACATCAAATCGACCAATCTGCTTGCGAACGTGTTGGCGCGTCAGGCCGCACGCGAAGCGGGCGCATTTGAAGCCTGGTTCGTGGACGAAGATGGGTATGTCACGGAGGGAACCTCCTCCAATGCCTGGATTGTCGATGCGAGTGGCATACTGCGCACCCGCGCCCTGTCTCACGATCTGCTCCATGGCGTCACCCGCGCCGTGCTGCTTCAGATTGCGCGACGACTGGGACATGCGATCGAGGAGCGCGCGTTCACGTTAGCGGAGGCATACGCTGGGCGGGAAGCGTTCATCAGCGGGGCAAGCAATCCGGCCATTCCGGCCATTTCGCTGGATGGACGCCCGATCGGGAATGGTCGCCCCGGGCCGCTGAGTCAAAGCTTGCGTGGGGTTTATCTCGGCGAGAAATCCTCGCAATAAAGGTTTCCCCGTTTTTGGTTTGTGCGTTGCGGCGGGCGCCGCTATAGCGGTTTGCGAAGCCGCGCGACACGTCGCGGCGCAACATAACTTGGCGAGGTTTGGGCCTATGGAAAAAAAACAAAATCTGCAGGACACGTTCTTGAACGCGGTCCGCAAGGCAAAGACGCCACTGACGGTGTTTCTGGTGAACGGCGTCAAATTGCAGGGTGTGGTCACCTGGTTTGATAATTTTTGCGTGCTGTTGCGCCGCGACGGCCAGGTGCAGCTGGTCTACAAGCATGCCATCTCCACCATCATGCCGGGCGCGCCCGTGCAATTGCATGAGATCGACAAAGCGATTGACGAAGATAGCGACGACTGAACCTCCCTCTCCCGATGTGTACCGCGCCATCGTGCTACGCCCATATGCGGCGGCGTCGGGGGCGGTGCGGCAAGAGCAGGCGCGCCTCGATGAGGCTGTGGGCCTCTCGTTGGCGTTGGGTCTTCACGTAGCGGCTGCGGAGGCGGCGCCGCTGCGCCAGATCAGCCCGCGCACCTATCTCGGCTCGGGACGCGTCGAACGGCTGAAAGAGGAGGCGGAGGCGCTGGGCGCCGGCGTTATCGTGATGGATGCACCACTCTCGCCGGTGCAGCAGCGCAATCTGGAGCAAGATATCGGCGCAAAGGTAATCGATCGCACTGGTCTCATCCTGGAGATATTTGGTTTGCGCGCGCAGACCAAAGAGGGTCGTTTGCAGGTGGAGCTTGCGCGCCAAGGCTATGAGCGCTCACGGCTCGTGCGCACATGGACCCACTTGGAACGCCAGCGTGGCGGCCTCGGCAAAACCGGCGGGCCTGGCGAAACCCAAATCGAGCTCGACCGCCGCATCATCGCCGAGCGGATCATCAAGCTGAAGCGCGAGCTGGAGGAGGTGCGGCGCACGCGAGGCCTGCAACGGCGGGCGCGGTCACGCGCAGGGCTCCCGGCTGTCGTACTGGTGGGCTACACCAACGCGGGCAAATCGACTTTGTTCAACCGGCTCACGCAAGCCGGCGTGCTGGCGAAAGACATGCTGTTCCACACGCTCGACCCCACCGCGCGGCAAGTGAAGTTGCCGAGTGGGCGCGCGGTCATCGTCAGTGACACGGTGGGCTTTATCTCGGACTTGCCGCACGAGTTGGTCGAGGCATTTCGTGCGACTTTGGAAGCGGTGACGGAGGCCGATCTGTTGCTGCACGTGCGCGACATCGCCCATCCTGAAAGCGACAAGCAGCGCGCGGATGTGCTCGCGGTACTCACGCAACTGGCCAAGGGCGCGGACGGAAAATCGCCGCCGGTGTTGGAAGTCTGGAACAAAATCGACCAACTCGACGCGCCCACGCGTGAAGCGCGGCTGCGCCGTGCGGATGCTGCGGGAGAGGGGGAGGGCGCTTTGAGCAACGCCCTGCCCCCGGTAGCGGTCTCTGCGACTACCGGCGAAGGCATGGATGCGATGCTCGCAGCAATCGATCACGCGGCGTTTTCCGCCACACGCATCGTCACCGTGACGCTTGCGCCCTCTGAGGGCCGCATCCGTGCGCAAATCGCCGCGGCTGGGCGCGTGCTTGAAGAAAGCAGCGACGAAGAGGGCAACATCACGCTGCGCGCGGAATTGTTGGTCGCCGATGCTGCGCGCTTCGCGCCGCTTGAGCCATTGCTGGAAGCGCCGCGGGCGGCGGCGGAGTAGGGATCACCCCCTCCCCCTCGCGTGGAGGGGATGAGCTACGGCTACCGCGCCAGCCTCCCGAGCAACTCCGTCGCGAACCCGCTCAACGTATCGTCGCGCGCGCCCATCACGAGTATCCTGTCGCCGCGTTCAGCGAGTTCGATAAGCTTATCCCCGCACGCGGCGCGCTCGGCGAACGCCAGCGCCTGCAACCCGCGTGCGCGAACTCCCGCTGCGATCTGCTCGCTGGTGACGGCGCGATCCACCGTGCCGCCGAAATAGGCGGGGTCCGGCATGATCAGTACGTCGTCGGCGCCCATGTTCTGCGCGAAGCAATCGATGAATTCATCCCGCATCAGCTTAAGCGGCCCGTAGCCGTGCGGCTGGAACAGGATCAGCAGTCGGCCGGGAAACGCATGGAGCGTCTTCAGTGTCGCAGCGATCTTGTCGGGGTTGTGGGCAAAATCGTCGATCACGGTGACGCCGGCTGCCGTGCCGACGATCTCTAAACGCCGTTTGGTTCCTGAGAAGCCGTCAAGCGCCGCCGCGGCCTCTTTCAGCGAAAGCCCATAGGCGCGCGCCGCCGACAGCGCGGCGAGCGCGTTGGCGACATTGTGCTCGCCGGGCACATTCAGGCGCACCTCGGCGCTGGCGCGGCCATCGCGCTCCAAAGCAGTGAACGCGACGCCATCGGGCGCGGGAATTATGTTGGTTGCGTGCAGGTCGGCGAGGCCGGAGCGCAGGCTGAACGTACGCGCGCGCACTTTGGTCTTCAACAGCAGCGCGGCGGTCTCCTCATTGTCGAGGTTCAGCACCGCGACCTCGGCTCTATTCACAAAACCTGAGAACAATATCCGCAATTCGTCCATGCTCTTGTGGTCGAGCGCGATATTGTTGACGACAGCGATAGTTGGTTCATAGGCCGCGATCGAGCCGTCGCTTTCGTCGACTTCCGAGACGAACGCATCGCCCTTGCCCACCAATGCCGAGGCAAAGAGGGCGTCCGGGGTGACGAAATCCTTCATCACCGCACCGTTCATTACCGTCGGATCCTTGCCCGCGCGGTGCAGCGTCCAGGCGATCATTGCGGTTGTCGTGGACTTGCCCGAAGTGCCAGCGACGCCGATGCGCACGGACGCGGCGTTGAACAGCTCGGCGAGCAATTCCGGTCGCTTCATGTCGCGAGCGCCGAGCCGTTTGGCGGCGACAACATCGCCGACGGTGTCTTCAACCGCCGCGGAGCGCACCAGGATTTGGTCGGCGCTGACGATCCCTGACCCGTCCTGCGGGAAGAGGGCGATGCCCTGCGCCTTGAGGTACTCGAATTTCGCGCCCAGCCGGCCCTGGTCTAGCGAGCGGTCCGAGCCCGCCACCTCAAACCCGCGCGCGCGCAGGATCAGCGCCAGGGGCAGCATGCCAGAACCGCCGACGCCGCTCATGAAATAGGATTTGGCTGAACCCATCTTTGCCTGACTCATCGGTGATTGATATGAGGGATGAAGCCGCCCATCGGCAAGGAGACGAACGCACCCATGGCGCCATCGCTTCGCATCGGCGTGGTCGCGCCCGGCACGCGCATCGACCAGGAATTGGCCGAGCGTGTGACGCGCTTTGCCGCCGACGCCTTCCTCGACCGCGCCCCGGAGATTGTTTTTCATCCGCAATGTTTTTTGAGCGCGGGGCATTTCGCGGGCGACGATGACGCGCGCGCAGCGGCGTTTGTCGAGTACGCCAACGATCCTGGGTTCGACGCGATCTGGTTCGCACGCGGCGGTTATGGCGCTTGTCGCATGGCGGAAACCGCGCTCGCGAAACTCAACGAGCATGCGCGCGCAAAGACCTATCTCGGCTATTCCGATTCCGGCGCATTGCTGGGCGGGCTTTACGCCAAGGGTTTCAAAAATATCGCGCACGGGCCGATGCCGGTGGACATGATCCGGGCAGGGGGAGAATCGGCTTTGAGGCGGGCGCTGGCTTGGCTGGTCGAACGCGCGCCGGAGAGCGTGGAGCTTGGCCTCATGTTCGATGGCAAGTCCGCCGCTTTCAACATCATGGTGCTGCAATCGATGCTCGGCACGTCGCTGCTGCCGGACCTCTCCGGCCACGTGCTGCTGCTCGAAGACGTCGGCGAATACCTCTACCGCCTGGACCGCGCCCTCTTCGCCATCACCTCCTCTCCCGCCATTCGCCAGGTGAAGGGAATCAAGCTGGGGCGTCTCTCGGATGTGCCCGAAAACGACAAGCCGTTCGGCGCAAGCGATGTCGAGATGCTTCAATATTGGTGCAAGCGCGCCGGAATCGCCTATCTCGGACGGGCCGATATTGGCCACGATGTGGAAAATAAGGTCGTGCCGTTTGGGGCGGGGCAGGGTTGACTTGCTAGAAGCAAGTAGGCGGTGCCGGCGCATTCAAGCGCTTGCGCCGGACACGCATCGGCGTTCCGGGTACGACTGCTTCGAACACATCCAATCCGAAGATTGGGCCTGCCCTTCGTCATGCGAGCCAAGGTGGGAGAGCGGGACGCGACAAACGCGTGAGCTCAAAAATAGTCCGGTAGAAGCGCATGTCGCGCCCCGCGTGGTTTGTCTTGTACAACCGGCGCGGACCTTAGGCGTTCGAGGAAATCCCGGAGGGCCATACGCTGCGGAGTGAAAGTTCTCCGCCGCGCTGGGGGTCCGGCGATCTCGTTAGCGCCGTGTCGCGCGTTCCCGGCCGACGTGCGGCGAAGTCCAATCGGCAGTCGTGAGATCGGCAGTCGGCAGTCGGGACGAGCCCGCTTGCTTGCCAATCATTGCCGCTTCGCCGGGCCTTTAAGTTTCACCTCCTCAAAGTAAACACGTTCAAACCACATCCTCTGAACTGATCGGCTCTTGGTGCACCGCTAGCCTCCCGACAGAAGACGCAGGCAGTATTGCACCGCGCGAATTCGGTCGGATAGATTTTGTTAGAAGCCTTATTTTTCAAGGCCGGCAGCGGAGTATTCGCGGGGTTGGGGTGGACTTATCCCGCAAAAACGGGCGGGCGGCTCGCGGTCCAAATGCGCCTATTTCGCCGCGTAGCTTAAATACCCGCGTTCCACCATGCGCCGCATTGCTTCGTGGACTTCGGTGAGTTCCTCGTAGGCGCCGCGCAGCGCGGCGAGTTCGTTGACTTGCGTGGGCGTGAGGGCGGTGCTTGTCTCCACCATGGCGGCGGCGGCGGCCACCCAATTGGCGCGCGCGTGCGCGGCCGCGACTGCCAGGCGCTGGAACTTGGCCAAATCGGCGCGACCCAAACTCTGCGACACCACTTCGCGGTTGGCGGCGTAGGCCGCATAATCGATCTGTTCGAGATGGCCGCGCAGCTTGCGCTGCTCTTGCGGATCGAGCATGGGCTCCGGCTCGAAATGATCCGACACGCGCCGAACGCTATTTGTCATGGTGGACATGTGGCGCCGCTCCTTTGACCGCGCAGGATAGGGCAAATCGGTTAAGGCGGCGTTGGGGAATTTGGTAAGCGGGGAAACACAAGTGGCGCGAGGGGCCAGCAAAGACCGGTGGTTGTGGGTTGGACCGCGAGCCTTCAGGCTCGCCTGCACCACACCCCGCAAGCACTTGTGCGGGGCTGAGGCCCCGCGGTCCAACCTACAAATAGCGGCGTGTCATGTCCCCCGCTCCACCCCCTTCGCCTCAACCCACAGCGCCTCCATCTCATCCAGCGGCTGTGGCCCGGTTCGTCCCATCTCCGCCAGCCGGCGCTCGATGTGCTGGAACCGGCCCGTGAACTTGGCGTTAGCGCGGCGCAGGGCTTCTTCGGGGTCGACTTTGAGTTTGCGGGCGAGGTTGGCCATGACGAAGAGGAGGTCGCCCATCTCTTCGGCGATGTGATCCTGGTCGCCGCTGGCTTCGGCATCCTTGAGCTCGGCTAGTTCTTCGTCGAGCTTCGCCAGCACTTCCGTGGAACTCGGCCAATCGAAATTGATGCGCGCGGCGCGCTTGGTGAGCTTCTCGGCGCGCATCAGAGCGGGGAGGGCCATCGGCACGTCGTCCAGGAGCGATGCGCCGTTGGCCGCGCGTTTTTCGGCCTTCATCGTCTCCCAGGCGGCGGTTTGCTGCTCGGCAGTCCTTCCATCATGGTTTCTGTTTGCGCCGATTCCGGACGGCGAACCGGCTTCCACTTCGCCTGAAATCGGCGGCGAACCAAACACATGCGGGTGCCGCTCAATCATCTTGTCGGCGAGCGCCTGGGCGACATCGGCAAAATCGAACGAGCCGGCCTCCTCGGCCATGCGGGCGTGGAACGCGACTTGGAAGAGGAGGTCGCCGAGTTCTTCCTTGAGCGCGCTCATATCGGCGCGCTCGATAGCGTCGGCGACCTCATAGGCTTCCTCGATCGTGTAAGGAGCGATGGTGGCGAAGCTCTGCTCCAAATCCCACGGGCAGCCGGCGCCCGGCGTGCGCAGGCGAGCCATCACGTCGAGAACGGCCTGTGTCGCCGCGGCGGTGCGGGCGAGGGTCTGAGCTTCGGTGCGGTCGTTTTTCCCTATTGTTCCAGAAACTTGGGCGGTCATGCTGTTCTCGCATAAGATCGATTATGGGAAATATCGGATCGATTTAGATCGGGAGATCGGCGCTCCAGCCATCATAGCCTGGCTCCACGCCCGCCGGGAGCCTCGCCCGAAGCGTCTGATAATCGAGGTCGATGTGCATGTTGGTCAGCGCCGCCCGCTGCGGCTTCAGCCGCGCGATCCATTCGAGGCTCAGATCGACATGCGCATGCGTCGGATGCGGCTTCTCGCGCAGTGCGTCCACAATCCAGAGCGACAATCCCTCCAATCGCGCAAATGTCGCCTCGGACATCGATACGACATCGTTGGAATAGGCGAAGGCGCCAACGCGAAAACCAAGCGAGCTGGAAAAGCCGTGGCCTTGTTCGAGCGGCAGGATTTCGAGCAATCCGCCGGGGCCGTCGATCTCGAGGGGAACCAGCGGCGCCATGTGGCCGGCATCGCGCGCGATCGCCGGGTAGCCGCTCTGCGTTTCGAACGCATAGCCGTAGCGCCGCAGGAAAGTGCGTCTGGTAGGCTCGTCGATCCAAACTGGAAGCTGCTTGCGGGCAGCGATGAAGAAGGCGCGCAGATCGTCAAAGCCGGCGACCTGGTCGGCGTGGTCGTGGCTGATCAGCACAGCGTCGAGATGGCCTGGGCTAGCCGCAGCCAATTGCTGGCGAAGCTCTGGCGGCGTGTCGATCAGAACGCTTGTGGCCTCGCTGGCCGCACCCACGCCGCTCGCCCATTTCTGCAACAACAGCCCGCAGCGGGTGCGTCGGTTTTTCGGCTCGTTCGGATCGCACGCGCCCCAATCGCCGGTAGCGCGGGGAACGCCTCCAGATGAGCCGCACCCCAGGATGGTGACCCTCAGGACGCCCCCTCCCCGTTCCGCGCTCGCGCCGATTTCGGAAGAGGGGGACGCCATCAGATGTGGATCACGCGCCCATACGCGTCGAGCACCGCCTCGTGCATCATTTCGCTCAGCGTCGGGTGCGGGAACACGGTCTCCATCAATTCGTGCTCGGTAACTTCCGCTTGCATCGCTATCGCGTAACCCTGGATCAGCTCCGTCACCTCCGCGCCGACCATATGGGCGCCCAGCAATTCGCCGCTCTTTGCGTCAAACACCACCTTCACCAGGCCCTGGTCCTCCCCCAGCGCAATCGCCTTGCCATTGCCCACGAACGGAAACCTGCCGACGCGCACTTCGCGCCCTTGCGCCTTCGCCGCGGCCTCGGTCAGGCCGACGCTGGCGATCTGGGGATGGGAATAGGTGCACCCTGGAATGCGTTCCTTGATCATGGGATGCGGGTGCTGGCCGGCGATACCCTCGACGCAGATGATGCCCTCATGGCTGGCCTTGTGCGCAAGCCAGGGCGGTCCGGTGACGTCGCCGATAGCGTAGAGGCCGGCGACATTGGTGCGCCCTAGCCCGTCGGTGACGATGTGGCCCTTCTCAACCTGCACGCCGAGCGCTTCAAGCGCCAGGCCTTCGACATTTCCGGTAATGCCAACAGCAACGATGGCGTGGCTGGCGGAAAGCGTTTCAGTTTTGCCGTTGGCGATCACTTGTGCTTCCACACCGTCCGCGGTGGCGCGCAACGCCTTAGCCTCGGCGGAGACTAGTATCTTCATCCCCTCCTTCTCAAACCGCTTCCTGGCGAACGCCGAGATATCCGCGTCCTCGACCGGCAAGATGCGGTCGAGCATTTCCACCACAATGACCTTCACGCCAAACGCTGCATAGAAGCTTGCGAACTCAATGCCGATGGCGCCGGACCCGAACACTAACAGGCTCTCCGGCCATTCGGGCGGCGTCATCGCCTCGCGATACGTCCATACGCGTTTGCCATCGCCCTTGAGACCGGACGCCGGAATTTCGCGCGCGCGCGCGCCGGTGGCGAGCAGGACATGGCGCGCTTCGTAGGCGCTGTCCGCGCCGTCCTTGCTCACGATCACTTTCGGCGCGCCGGCGCCTCGCTCCAGCCGCGCTTCGCCTTCGATCACGTTGATCTTGTTTTTCTTCATCAGCATGGCGACGCCGCCTGAGAGCTTCGCCGCCACTCTGCGCGAACGCTGCACCACAGCTTCGCTGTCGAATTTCACGCCTTCGGCTGAAAGCCCAAAGTCCTTGGCGTGTTGGAAATTGCGGTAGATTTCCGCGGAACGCAGCAACGCCTTCGTGGGAATGCATCCCCAGTTGAGGCAGATGCCGCCGAGCTTGTCGCGCTCCACAACAGCGACCTTCATGCCGAGCTGCGCGCCGCGTATGGCTGCGACGTAGCCGCCTGGCCCAGAGCCGATGACGATGAGATCGAAGCCGGTCATGTGATCTCACCCCCGTCCTTGCGTCGGTAGCCGCCTCCGCCCGAATAGCGGTCCGGGAGGAATTTCATGTCGATGTCAGAGTATTCGCCGTAATCGCCGTCGTCGCGACCGCCGACAATAAGGATCACCGCATCCTTCTCCGACCGGTTCTGCAAAACATGGCCGTTCTTCACGCCAGCCTTCCAACCGATGCAATCGCCGACGGACATGAGCTCCACACCCTCATCCATAACCAAAGTGACTACGCCGGAAACCACATAGGCGAACTCGTCTTCCTTCGC
Source organism: uncultured Alphaproteobacteria bacterium (assembly GCA_902826035.1). Taxonomy (GTDB): domain Bacteria; phylum Pseudomonadota; class Alphaproteobacteria; order Caulobacterales; family Aquidulcibacteraceae; genus Vitreimonas. The sequence continues at coordinate 6,674 of CADEDG010000025.1, read as the reverse complement.
GTGCCAGTGCCGCTGCGACGACCAGACGCCGGGCGGCAATGTCAGTAGGTTCACGCCGAACTGCGTCAGCCCCGCCACCTGGCCCAGGGCTTTCCAACGCCGCGCTTTGACCGGTTCGTCATAGGGAGCTGGATACCGCGTGCCGGAGAGTTCGATGACGGAGTCGAGATCGATCTTGTTCATGTCGGACCGAGGTGAAACGCGTTGGTGACGCCATCGACCACGAATTGCGCCGCCATTGCGGCGAGCAAAATACCAAAAATGCGCGTCAGCATCGAACCCACTTGCGGTCCCATAATTTTCGATATGGGGCCGGCGAGCAGGAACGCAATCAGGCAGAGCGCGAGATTGGCGCCGGCGCCGGCCAGGATCAGCGCTCGCTCGGTTGCACCCGGATACTGCGCGAAGAACAGCATGATCGAGGCGATGGCGCCTGGACCGGTAATCAGCGGAATGGCCAGCGGGAATACTGAAATGTCGTCCTGATGATCGGGGTGCTTGGCCTGCTCCGCTGCGACCTTCTCAGCGCGTTCCTCGCGCCGCTCGGTGCGTTTCTCGAACAGCATATCGACGGCGATGAGAAACAAGAGCATGCCCCCGGCGATGCGGAAGGCGTCGAGCGAAACGTGGATCTGCTCCAGCAGCCAAGCGCCGCCAAAGGCGAAGGCAAGCAGAACGCCGGTGGCGTAGGCGACCGAACGGCGGGCCATGGTATTGCGCCATTCGGCGCTCATGCGCGCGGTCATCGTGGTGAACATCGGCGCCATCGCGACAGGGTCGATGGCGACAAAAAAGGTCACGAACGAAGCAAGAAACAGCGACAGCATGGTCTACTGATCCCAAGCGGGGCGACCGAGCGCGGTGGACGCATTTTTTGCGACCTCGCTCGCCGCCGGTTCGCTACTCGCAACCAACATAGGGCCCATCTGCACCATAGCGACGATTCCTGCAACGCACGGCAGCAACGCTACCATCCTGGTGGTCCCGCATCGACCTTGCAGGCGACCGGCTAATGGGCCCGTATCGGCAGAAATATCATCTTACCTGAAAACACCTCGATCAAGGCCTCCATCGCGGGGCGCGTTGCGTAGATCGTGAATATGAAGGCTGCGAGCCCCAAGGGTAGCGCGAGCGTACGCGCGATTCGCGCCCCGCCCTGCCAAGCCGAGCCCACGAGGCGGCCTGCTATTGCGCCGACCAATATTGCCGCGACGATAGAGGTGAGCGCCCAGATTCGAACCTGGCTCCACTGCATGGCGTCGACCGAACCAGCGGTCGTAAAAAATGCATGCACGAACAGCATCGCCGGCGTCAGCGTAGTCACCACCATGAGCGCAAATGCGCCAAAGCCCTCGCCACGCTTCTCTTCTGCCTCGGGCGGCTTATAGGCGGCGGCCATTTGCTCGCTGTAACAAGCGGCGAACTCCAAAGCGACGGCGACGAGGAACCAAACGCCTACCGCCTGGACAAGAGCCGCTACGAACATCGCTTCCCTCCGCAAGAGGCGCATTCTAGCGCACGGCGGCTCGATATTGAAACACTACCCCCGCAACGACACGAAGAGGGCGACAAGTTGCAAGGTCGGGCAGCCCAAAGGCTTGAAACGAACAGGGCGGCGCCCACGCCCTCGTGTCGCTCCTGCCACCCCGGGCTCGGCTTCGCCGCCCCGGAACGATGGGCTCACCTCCTGAGCGCAGCAATAGGCCGTTGATCTCCCTCGCTCGGCCGCAGGATGGTTGGGAAGAGGCGGAAAAAATTTTCCGCGAGCAGGGCGCTCCCCTCCTCCGGGCCAAGCCCGCGCAAGCGGCAGAAGGCGGCCTGCACCTCGGCGACGTGCGCAGGTTCGCACCTCTGGCCCCGATGGGGGACGGGCGCAAGATAGGGACAGTCAGTTTCAACGATCACACGATCCAGCGGAATGGCGCTGGCAACCGCGCGGACATCGTGGGCGTTTTTAAACGTCACAATGCCTGAGAACGAAAAATACGCGCCAAGCGCTAACGCACGCTCTGCGAGTTCAAGCCCGCTCGTATAGCAATGCATCAGAATGCGCAGGGGCCCCTTCCCCGCCTCCTCCGCCAGCAATTCCGCCATCGCCTCGTCGGCCTCGCGGGTGTGGATGATCAGCGTCTTGTCCAGCGAGCGCGCCGCCTCGGCGTGGGCGCGAAACACCGAAACTTGTGCGTCGAACGGGCTGTGATTGTAGTACCGGTCGAGCCCGGTCTCGCCGATGCCGACGACCTTGGGATGCTGGCCGAGCTCGACCAAACGCGCCGCAGTCAGGTCGAGGTGATCCTTGGCGTAGTGCGGGTGCGCGCCGACGCTGGCGTAGATATCGTCGTGCGCTTCAGCAATGGCGATGACGTCCTGAAAATTGGCGATCGTATCGCAAATCGTGATCATACGTTCGACGCCAGCGGCGCGTGCGCGCGCGATTACCTCGCCGCGATCCTCAGAATAAGAGTGGTGATGCAAATTGACGTGGCTATCGATCAACATGAGCGTCTATCGCCGCGCCGCCGCTGCGCGATCAAGCATGCCAATGGCGCGCGCGAGCGCGTGGCGGGGCTCCATATCCAATCCTTCCGCCTCCTGTCGCAACGTCTCGAGCCCCGACCATGCTTCCGCCCAAGCCTCGCCTTGCTCTGAAACCGCGGCCACGCGCGTCCATTCGCTGGCGAGTTCCAGCGCGGCCGACAATCGCTCATACGGTTCACCGGCGCTTGCGTTGTACAAGGCGTCGAGCACCGCTGACGCAGATCCGCCCGTTAACGCCGCAGGCGCGCGGTCTAACCGCAGGGTGCTGGCGTCCAGCCCTTGCGCGGCGACCGCAATCGCTCGTCCCGGACGTCCCTTGGCGAGAGCTACCAACGCCGCATCTGCATTCGCGCCGAGCGCCTGAGTCACAAGCGCATCCTCAAGCGGACGCAAAGGGAGTCGCCGGCACCGCGAGCGGATGGTGGCGAGTGCGGCGCCCGGCGCATGGCAAATCAGCAACAGCGCCGAGCGGGGCGGCGGCTCTTCCAGGGTTTTCAGAATCGCATTGGCCGCGTTGCGGTTGAGATCGTCAACCGCGTCAATGATCGCTACGCGCATGCCGCCTTCGGAAGGCGCCAGCGAAAAGAATCGCCCGAGCTCACGCGCATCATCGACGGTGATTTCGCGACGCGGCTTACCGCGTTCGTTTATGCCGCGCCTAAGCACGAACAAGTCCGGATGCGCCAATTGCGCAACTCGCCGCGAAATCGCGTCCTCGGGATCGCACTCGAGCGGGCGAGAACCGGCGCGCTTGGCGCCCAGCGCGCTGCGCGCGAAGCGATAAGCAAGCGTCGCCTTGCCCAGCCCCTTGGGGCCGGCCAGCAGCCAGGCATGATGCATTCGCGCACCGTTCAACGCCTCCGCGAGCGAAAGCTCAGCTGCTTCGTGGCCGACGAAATCATAGGTCTCACGCGGGTGCGGCGCGCCCGGCTCTTGGTCGGGCTCAGAGACCTGTTTTTCCGCCTTCACAGCAAGGCCTCCAAGCACGCCAACGCCTGTACCAGCACGGCATCGGGCGCTTGGGCCGCGTCCAAAACCTTGCAGCGCTGGGGCTCGCGCGCCGCGATCTCGCGAAACTCCGCGCGCACACGTGCGTGGAAATCAGCCCCCTTCTTCTCGAAACGATCCTCGCCGGTGTCACCGCCGCGCGAGCGCGCGAGGCCCTCATCTACGTCGAAATCTAGCACCAGCGTGAGGTTGGGCCGCTCGGCCGCTATGATCGTGTTCAGGGCCGCGAGCTTATCGCCGTCGAGGCCGCCCGCCGCCACCTGATAGGCGCGCGTTGAGTCGAAATAGCGGTCGCAGACAACCCATGCGCCGCGCGCCAATGCCGGACGGATGGTCTCGCGCAAATGGTTGTGCCGCGCCGCCGCGAACAACAGCGCTTCTTCCAAGACGCTCCAGCGGCCAGGGTCACCTTGCACCAGGAGCGCACGAATAGCGTCCGCACCGGGGGCGCCGCCCGGTTCGCGCGTCACCACCACCTCAAGCCCGCGTTCGCGCAAAGCCCGGCCAAGCCCCCGCGCTAGCGTGGATTTGCCTGCACCTTCGCCGCCCTCGATCGTTATGAACCCACCTTTGGTCATTGGTCTCGTTCAGCGCCGGGTAAGCTCAGGCGCATGCCCTCAAACACGCTCGAGAACCAATTGGGCCCTATGCGGCGGGCGGCGACAAGGGGGAACTCTTGGCGCTCGAAGCCGGGACCTTCTACAACAAGCTGCGCCACGACATCGCCTTGGCGAACCGGCGCGCGCAACGGCCCCTGGTAAACGATGCGCGCGTTGAGGCCGGCTCGAACGGCGCGGGTTCCACCCACAAAAATGTCGTCGCGCGCCAGCAGCGGAACCGTGCGGCGCTCGCCCAGACGCACCTGCGCTTCTCCAACTTGCGCACCTGCAGCGGCCAAGCGCGTCACCGCGTAATCGTCGAACGCCGCTTGCATGAGGCGCAACGCCTCACTGCGGCGCGCTTGCATGCTGTTAGTTCCGTTGAACACAACGATTCGCCTCTGCCCGCCTCGCGAGGCCGAGCCGACCATACCGTAGCCGGAGGAATCGGTGTGCCCGGTTTTCACACCATCAGCCCCGTCGAACGTGCCAAGCAACGGATTGCGATTTTCCTGGGTGCGGTCGCTGAACGTGAAGCTGCGCTCGCCATAAGTGCGGTAGAAGTCCGGGAAATGCACGATCAGGTGACGCGCGAGACGCGCCAGATCGAGCGTGCTGATCATGTGCTCGGGATCATCGACGCCAGTTGCGTTGGCAAAGCGCGCGGAACGCAGGCCGAGTTCACGCGCGCGCCGGTTCATGCGCTCCACGAAGGCCGCTTCCGATCCCGCCAAACCCTCAGCGAGCACGACGCATGCATCATTCGCCGAGACGATCACCGCCCCGCGCAACAAATCGCGCACCGAGACCTCGGAATTGATTGGCAGGAACATGTGCGAGCTGCTCGACATGGCCCCGTGCTCACGCCACGCGTACTCGCTGACACGGTAGCGCGTTTCCAAGTTGATCTCGTGCCTTTCGAGGGCTTCGAGCACAAGCAGCACCGTCATCAGCTTGGACATCGAAGCCGGCGCCACCGGCGCTTCGCACTGTTCGCACGCGAGCACCACGCCACTGGCGGCATCCATGATCACCACATGCTGGGCGGGGGCTTGGGCGGGCGGCACACGCCGACGCTGCGCTTGCGCCGGGGCGGCCACCGAAAGCAGCAGCGCAACAATTATGAGGCTTGCGCGTAAGTTCATGGAGCGTCGCCGAATCCTGTTCTCCGGGGAAACAGACGGCAGCGCAGCGGGCGCGTCAACAATCGAGCACTGTTTCAGCGCTGCGCGACGGTCGCACCGTTGAAGCCGAGGTCGGCGAGCGTCCGCTGTGCGGCGGCGGCCTCTTCGCGGGTCGCGAAGGGACCGACGCGCACCCGGTGAAGTTCGCCCGCCCCACTCTGGCGGGTATCGACGGCCACTTGCCCGGCGGCCTCCGCCATCTGGCGGGCGCGCTCAGCGTTCTGGTAGTCCGAAAATGCGCCCACCTGGATCATGTAGAGCCCGCGCGTCGGAGTTTCGGCCAGTGCCGGCGCCGGCGCCAGGGACAAAGGTGCGGCCTGCGTGGGTAGGGGGGCTATGTTTGGCACGCCTCCCGCTTCGCTTTGCCGGCCTTCAACTTGGACCCGGCGCGGGGCAGGGCCCAGATAGCGCACATGTACGCGCGCGCCCCCTGCCCGCTCGAAACCAAGCGCAGCCGCCGCACCGTGGCTCAGATCGATCAGGCGCTGGCCGACAAACGGCCCGCGATCGGTGACACGGACGATGGCCTCGCGTCCATTCTCGAGATTGGTGACTTGCACCATTGAATTGAGCGGCAGGGTCGGGTGCGCCGCGGTGAGCGCCTCCTGGTCGAAAATCTCGCCGTTGGCGGCGGGCTGACCATGAAACTGAGGGCCATACCAGGACGCCTGCCCCGTCTCTGAATAGCCGGGCTCCGGCGTAGGCACGTACCAGCGGCCGTTGGCTTCGTAGGGCGGCCCCACCCGCTCCTGTTCGAGCCAAGCCGGAGCTGCGCTCGGCGAAGGTTCTGCAGCTGCGGCCGGTGTGGCGGGGTCGCCTGCGCGGCGGAGGTCAATGATCGCCCCCTCGCGCTGCGTGGCGGCGCCGTAGCCATAGGAACGTTCGTCACCGCCCAGCAGGTCGTTGCCGTTCGCGGCGACACGCTGGGACGCTTGCGCCTCTTCGCGAGCTGCGTACACGATCGGCGCCGGGTCCGCCGCAGCGACGCCGGCAAGCGGCAGGCACATCGAGAATGAGGTGACAACAAATCGTTGCATCGGCGCACTCGCGGCTAGTTCGAAGCCGCCTTTGTAACCGAGCAGGATTGAGGGCGCGTAAGCATTTATCGTTTTTTCAGGTTTACCAATAATGCGGACAAGCGCGTACTTCCGCCTTGAATCCCGGCCTACTTTAGGCTCTCTGGCGCGCTTGCTGGATGGGTGGCCGAGCGGTTTAAGGCACCGGTCTTGAAAACCGGCGTGGGGGTAACTCCACCGTGAGTTCGAATCTCACCCCATCCGCCAGAATTCAATGAGCGACCTGAGACATAGGTGACGTTTCGTACCGGACACATGGGTAACGCTTT
>CADEDG010000024.1:13855-32107 GCA_902826035.1 uncultured Alphaproteobacteria bacterium | reverse complement strand
TGTATTTCACCGGCGACGGCTGCCGCCGCGACGAGGACGGCTATTATTGGATCACGGGCCGCGTCGACGACGTGCTCAATGTCTCCGGCCATCGCCTCGGCACCGCCGAGATCGAAAGCGCTCTGGTGGCGCACGCGAAAGTGGCCGAAGCCGCGATTGTCGGCTACCCGCACGACATCAAGGGCACGGGGATCTATGCCTACGTGACGCTGAATGTCGGCGAAACTGGCGACGAAGCGTTGGCGAGCGAACTCAAGGCCTGGGTGTCGCGCGAAATCTCCCCCATCGCCCGCCCCGACGCCATCCAGTTCGCACCGGGTTTGCCGAAAACGCGAAGCGGCAAAATCATGCGGAGGATTCTCCGCAAGATCGCGGAGAATGAGCTGGGGAGCTTGGGGGATACGTCCACATTGGCCGATCCTGGCGTGGTGGAGGATTTGGTGCGGAACCGGGTTGGATGATTCCGCACTAGCCTCGTCCGTCACCGCTCGGCCGCAAGCAGCACCTCATCAGTGAGAACGCCACCGTCTAAGAATGCGCCGATTCGATCCAATATAGCTGGGGAATAGAGGAACAAGTCGTTGTCGTGCCCCGCGCCTTGGATCACGATATGGACGCTATGTCGAAACCCTCGCCGCACTGCTTCCGCATTTTCCGGCGGTGTACGCGAGTCCAATTCACCACTCAAGAAAAGAGCCGGAACGCGAGTGCGCAGCGTCGAGTGCCACCGTGGCGGCAGTAGCTCAATACCCAGCGCACTTGCAAAATTTGCGCTCGGCGCGTTGACCGCATTTTCGAACAATGACTGCGCCACCTGAGCGCGCGCCTGGTTGAGACGCGCGGCAGAGACGGGCGACGCCGCATCCATTGCAAGCGGCATAGCCGGTAATTGCGAGTAGAACCGGCGCATGAACAGCACAGTTTGCGCCATGGGCGAATAGTCGCCGCGCTCCATCGCCGCCACCAAGGCCGGCAAGCGAGCGGCATTTGTGCTGGTAGCCAACAAGAACGCAGTGGCCAGTTGTACGTCGTACTTGCTGATGAGGACGCGAACCGGCCCATTGGGGCCCCGCGCCTCTCCCCAGACCGGCTGCGCTTCGAGCCCCGCCACAATACGCGCCAACGAAGCGCGGAGATCTGGGGTTTCAGGATTGCTGGCGTAGCGGTGCGACAACCCATCCAAAACGTGGTCCGCCTGCAACGGCAATTTTACAGTGTTGTCCGGGCCCTCCGTTCCCGCCAATACCACCCGCTCGACTAAAGCGGCATGATCGCGAAGAGTTGCGAATGCCAAGAACGTGCCATAGCTGATCCCCACTAGGCGAACCCGTCCGCCCAGGGCGCGAGCAAGATCAGCAACGTCAGCTGCATTGTCGGCTGTGTTAAAGCTTGCCAAATCCAAACCTGCTTCACGCCACTCTGCCGCACACTGTGCCGCCGCATGTTCAAGGCTCGCGTTGAAGCTCGCTTCAGTGGACGCGGAATCGTTCGGGAATGTCCAAGGTCGCGAACATGGGGGAGGAGGCGTGGAGAGGCCGGTTCCGCGCTGGTCGAGCAAAATGACATCGCCATGCCGCCGCAATGAATCGAAGAGCGGCCAGCGATCGCCCCGGCCTGCATCAATGCCAGAACTCCCCGGCCCCCCGGCTAGGTAGATGATGGGCGTCCCGCTGGTTGGCCCTAACGCCGGGAGGCGCACAAACCGCAGTTCGATGGTCGCCGCATGTCCGCCACGCCTCCTGGCCGGCACTGTGAGGGAGCCCAACTGAGCCTCGATCTTTTCGCCTGATCGGAGCTCGTAGCTGTAAGGCGACCACGAGACTGCACCGGCCTGCGCCATGACTGGCCGAGCCGGCCGCACGCGGGCAAAAGCGTCGTCGAGCGGAGTTGCGATCAACAATCCCAGCGCAGCGAAGCGAAGAATGAATTGTTTCGAATTAGCGATGAAAATTTTCATGGACGTAAGGCTCCGTCGCTCTCTGGCGGTTGACGAAGCAGAACCTCAAGAACCCTGAACTCGCCACGCATCGGCGGGGATTTCGAACGGTCACGAACAAAGGCGAAGATAAACGAAGGTCAGCGAAGGTGCCTTGCAATCAACGCGATACCAACCAACAACACTAAAGCTCCCACAATTGTCAGAAGGGTCTGGAGCGCCAACCTCCAAAGCCGCTCAAGGCGCTCAAGGCCGCGATCGAGTTGGATGGTTCCATCCACTCCTGCTTGAGCGTGTTCGGTAACAAGGCGATACCCGCGTCTCGGCACCGTTTGTATCAGCGAGGGCGCTTTCTTGTTGTCCCCCGCAATCTTGCGAATCTCGCTGACAACGCGATTTAGCGCCGGGTCGCCTACCAGCCAATCGCCTCTCCAAAGCGCCTGCACCAGCTCCGACCTTTCAAAGGTCTGCCCAGGTCGTTTCGCCAATTCCTGGAGGAGCTGCGAGGCCAACGGCGACAATTGCGCTTCGCGGCCTGAGGGATCGGTGAGGACATGGCGCAGGGTGTCCAGGGAAAAGTCGCCGCATTTGATCTGCATGAACGACATTTTGCATATGCCGCCAAGTTTCAGATAGTCCCATTCATCGCCTTCCGCCCTTTTTGGGGTCGGCAGCATTCACAGCACCTCGCACACGGGGGGAGCAGGGTTTTCTTGGCTTCCGTTCATGACTACAAAGTGATCGGGGAGAGGAACATCGTGACACAGCTTCCACAGCAAACCGGCAAACTTATGACGACGGCCGGCGGCTTCGAAACCTGGATGCAATATGTCGATGGCTTCCAGCTTCGGCACTTCTGCGGATTTGAGTTGCTCAACGACACGCGCGGGCTTTTCTGCCTAAAAGACTATCATCGAAAGGTCGTGGAGGCTGCGGTCGCCAACGGCTTCGGCGTCATCAACGAAGGCCTGCACTACCGCGCAAGCCGCGACTGGGGCGAACTCCTGGGCTTTTCCAAAGAGGCGCTCGAAGAGATCAACGTTCGCGGCATCGAGTTCTACCGGGATTTTGCGCGGGAATATTCCAGCCAAGACACGCCGATGCTGGTCGGCGGGGTAATCGGCCCGCGGGGCGATGCCTACAATATCGGCCGCACGCCCGACGCCGCGGAGGCCGAGGAATATCATTCCGAACAGATTGCGACATTCCGCAAAGCGGGGGCCGACCAAGTCACGGCCATGACCTTCTCGAGTGTCGAAGAGGTGATCGGACTTGCTCGCGCCGCGAAATCGGCGGGCATGCCCGTCATTGTGTCCTTCTTCGTCGCAAAGGGCGGCCGGCTAAAGAGTGGCGAGACGCTTGAAGCGGCGATTGCCCGGGTCGACGCAGCCACGGGGCATGCGCCAGCATACTACATGATCAACTGCACGCACCCAACGGAGTTCGAACCCGGACTCACGCCTGGCGATTGGAGCGCACGACTGGGCGGGTTCCTGCCGAATGCCGTAGCGATGGAGACGCTGGACCTGTGCAAGCTGGGCCATCTCGAAGACGGCGACCCCAACGAGCTCGGCGCCCAGATGGCGAGCCTGGCCCGCAGGTTCCCACACATCAATGTCTGGGGTGGGTGTTGTGGCACAGATGGCCGTCACATCGGTGAGATTACGCGGCAAGTCGGCGATATTCGCAGGACGGATTCCAGACGATAGTGCTGATCGGCGGTCTAGTCGTCCCCACCGTATTCACCGCGCTCGCCTTGCTCGCTCAGCGCCGCGGCTTTGGTCGCCACATCGAGTGGACCCCACACATAAGCAAGCGCGGCCAGACCGAGCGTGGCGCCGAGCGCCATCCCCCAGAGTCCGCGCGCGCCACCCTCGCCGAACGAACGCGCACCGCCGATCAAACTGATGTTGAGCAGGTCGTATTTCATGATGATCGTGAACCCGATGACTGCCAGCGCATGCGCAATGGCGAGCACCATGATCGCCTTGCCCGCCGCTTCGTGCGCTTCCAACAACGCCGAGTCCTTGCCCTGCCCTATCCCGGCCAGCGCGAATAAGGCGGCGATCGGAATGAGCGCGATGAACGCAAAGCCGCCCAGCCGTGCGCCTTGCAGTAGAAGCGGCGCGAAGCCGCGCGCACCTTTGGTGGGGTCCGGCGCTTTCAGCCGCAGCGCGTCCCTGAAGTAGGGGCGGACATCGCCAACCAGACGCCAAGCCAGACGCACGAAAACTAAGGCAAGCGCCGTCGATCCCGCGGCGATGTGCAACAAGCCTCCGCCGTCATCCGGCTTTGGCGCCAGGAGCGCAACAAGGACCGCGAGCGCGATGCCCCAATGCACCACCCGCTTGCCTAGCGCCCAGTTGGCGGCGTTTGAATTGGTCATGCAGATACATTTGACGGCGCTAGCGCAGCACGCCATGCGTCGCGCCGCCGCGCGACATTGGGAACCGAGTTGCAAGTGATTGACATCCGCAGTTGCGCACAGCGCTCACAGCAGCTCGCGCACGCTTTCTTTGGGCCGGCACAGGCGCGTCCCGTTCGCCGTCACCACGAACGGTCGCTCAACCAGCACCGGGTGAACGATCATGGCGTCGAGCAGTTTCGCTTCGCTCACTTTCTGGTCGAGCAGGCCAAGTTCCTCAGCCTCTGCAGCTCGCATCCGTAAAGCTTGGCGTGCGGTGACGCCTGCATCGGCGAACAATTTCTTCAGTTGAGGCTTAGTCCAGCCGGTCTTGAGATATTCGACAATCTCAGGCTTGTGACCCGCCGCCTCGATCATCTCCAGCACCTGGCGCGAAGTGGAGCATTTCGGGTTGTGGTAGATGGTGACGGGGAAGTTTCTCGCCATCGGTCGCACCCTAGTCCTTGGCCCGCTCCACGTAAGAGCCGTCTTCCGTCGACACGATCACGCGCGTGCCCGGCCCGATATGAGGCGGCACCATGGTCTTGACGCCGTTCGATAACTTCGCCGGTTTGTACGAAGAGGACGCGGTCTGGCCCTTCACTACTGGCTCGGTGGACTCGATCGTCAGCGTCACGCGCGGCGGCAATTCGATCGACAGCGCCTGGCCTTCGAACATGGTGAGGTGCACTTCCATCTCCGCTGCCAAATAATCCGCCGCGTCCCCGACCATGTCTCGGGTAAGCGTGACCTGCTCGTAGTTCACGGGGTTCATGAATACGAGGCCGGAATCGCCGTCGTCGAACAGGAACGAGTGCTTCACTTCCTCGACGAAAGCCTTCTCCAAGCCGTCAGTGGTCTTGTGGGTGACGGTCGTCTTTACCCCATCGATGATACGGCGCATGACGATGGTGGTGGTCGGCGTGCCCTTGCCGGGGCGGTAGGTTTCGTGGCTCATCACCACGTACAATTTGCCGTCCTCGTGCTCAAGCACGTTGCCTTTTCGCACGTCGCTGGCGATGACCTTAACCACGTAAACCTCGCTTGTGCGCCGTTTCTGGCGCGCTGGCCTGTATGAAGGATGGGGATTTGGCGGCTCTCTTAGCGGTGTTTCGGGCGAAGGCCAAGCGCAGGCGCCTGGGAGTCTGCGCGCCCCTCCCCCCCCTACCCCCCTCTCCGCAGGGGAGAGGGGGGGCATGACCCCCTTCTGGTCCCGCGACCGCCACGTCGACCGCGCCCCCTCCCTGCGCGCGCGTGCAGCGATCGTGCGGGCGGTACGGGATTGGTTTCACGGACACGGCTTCACCGAGGTCGAGCCCCAAGCTCTGGCGTTTTCGCCGGGCGCGGAAGTCCACGTCGATGCGTTCGAGTCTCGTCGGAAGGATGGAGAGCTCCGCTACCTGCACACCTCGCCCGAATTCGCCATGAAGAAGCTCCTCGCCGCGGGTGAGGAGAAGATTTTCTTCCTGGGCAAGTGCTGGCGGCGCGGGGAAACCGGGCCGCTACATGCCGAAGAATTCACCATGCTGGAATGGTATCGCGCGCATGAGCCGTACGAACGGGTGATGCAGGATTGCGTTGCGCTGGCGCGCGTTGCAGCACTTGCGGCGAAAGCCGATGCGTTGCGCTGGAAGGACAAGATCTGCGATCCGTTTGCCGAGGCGGAGAAGCTGGGCGTGCGAGAGGCTTTTGCACGCCTCGAGATACCGGTCGTGGAAGCCCTCACTCATGACGCCTTCTCGGCCGCGATCACCAAGATCGAGCCTCGTCTCGGCTCGCCCACGCTGACGCTGTTGGTCGAATATCCAATCTCCGAGGCCGCCCTCGCCCGCCGCTGCGCGCACGATGCGAGCGCGGCCGAACGTTTCGAGATGTATGCCTGCGGCGTCGAGCTTGCGAATGGCTTTGGCGAACTCATCGATCCGCTTGAACAGAGGGCGCGGCTTGTCGAAGCGATGGAGGAGAAACAAAAGCGCTACGGCGTGCGTTGGCCAATCGACGAGGATTTCCTCGCCGCTCTCGCCCGCATGCCGCCTTCGAGCGGCGTGGCGCTTGGGTTGGATCGACTGGTAATGTTGGCCAGCGGCGCGCGTCATATCAACGACGTGCTCTGGACGCCGCCATGATCCGCGACGCCCGCACCCGGGAACAGCCAGCGATCCGCGCCATCGTCACCCACGCCTTCGGCCGCGCAGACGAGGCCAATCTGGTGGAGCAATTGCACGCCGACGGCGACGCCTTGTTCGAGCTGGTTGCAGGCGATGACATCGCCCTGCGCGGGCACGCGCTTTATTCCCGGCTCAGCATCGAACGTGACGGCGAAATTCTCGCGGCCGCCGCGTTGGCGCCGGTTTCGGTGCTGCCGGCGTTTCAACGCCAAGGCCTGGGCGGCGCCTTGATTGAGGCCGGCAATGCTCGCTGTGCCGAACTCGGGCTGAAAGCGATCCTTGTGCTCGGGCATCCAGACTACTATCCCCGCTTCGGTTTCACGGCTGACGCAGCGCTCTCCTTGGATGCGCAATTCTCGGGACCTTCTTTCATGGCTTTGGAACTCGAAGCCGGCGTGCTGAGTCGTGGCGGGCGCGTCCGCTATGCGCGCGCGTTTGGAGTTTAGGATGAAGGCCGCGAAATCTCAGGCGGACGCGCTCGCCGAAGTCGCGGCACGCTACGCGGTGGCGATCACGCCGGCGATGGAAGCGCTGATCGACGAAAGCGATCCCGCCGATCCGATCGCAGCGCAGTATCGACCGAGCGCGGCGGAACTGATCCGCGCGCCCGACGAGCTTGTCGATCCGATCGGCGACGAAGCGCACGCGCCAGTCGCAGGAATTGTGCACCGCTACGCTGACCGCGTGCTGTTGAAGCCGTTGCATGTGTGCCCGGTCTATTGCCGCTTCTGCTTCCGGCGCGAGGTCGTCGGCCCCGAAGGCGCCGGCACGCTCACGCAAGCGGAGCTTGACGCCGCCTTCGCCTACATCGCATCCCGCCCCGAGATCTGGGAAGTCATTCTCACCGGCGGCGATCCGTTCATGCTGTCGGAGCGCCGCGCAAGGATGATCACCGAGCGGCTGGCCGCAATCGATCATGTGAAAGTTGTCCGCTGGCACACCAGAGTTCCCGTGGTCGATCCCGCGCGCGTGACGCCGGAATTCGTGGAGGCGATCAAGGCCGAGGGCGCGACGACCTACGTGGCGCTGCACGCCAACCATCCGCGCGAACTGACGCCCGCGGCGCGTGCTGCGATTGCACGCATCGTCGATTCCGGCATTCCGATGCTGTCGCAGAGCGTGCTGCTCAAAGGCGTCAATGACGACGCCGCGACCCTAGAAGCGCTGATGCGCGCTTTCGTCGAAGCGCGAGTGAAGCCCTATTATCTGCATCATCTCGACAAAGCGCCGGGCACATCGCATTTCCGCTGCACGATCGAAGCGGGCCAGCATTTGGCCCAGGAGCTGCGCGCGCGCGCCTCGGGCCTGTGTCAGCCAACCTATGTGCTCGATATTCCGGGCGGGTACGGCAAAGCCGCGATCGGCGCCGAAGAGGTCCGCGCAACTCCCGACGGCTATGAAGTGCGCGACGCAAGCGGGCGCGGGCGCTCTTATCGCGACTGATCGCGATTCACCACAAAGAGCGCGAGCACCACGAGCAGGACTCCGCCAACGAAAGGCGCGGACGATCCCTGGTGCTCGAACAGCGGCCCAGCCGCGAGCGGCCCCACCACGCGCCCGAGTGCGCCTGCCGATTGCGATAACCCCATCACCGCGCCGCGTTCCTCCTCGCCCGCCTGCTCGGCGATCAGGGAGTTAAGCGCCGGCGACGCCAAACCGATCCCTGCGACCAGCGCAAGCAGCGCTGCAATCATCGCCGCGGCTTCATTAGCAACGGCCAGCCCGCCAAAGCCGGCCGCCATCAGCACCAGGCCGATCGTCAACGTGATCGGCTCGCCCAGCACTCGCGAAGCTGCACCTGCGCCACCGCCCTGAAGCAGCACAGCCCCCGCGCCGAGCCCCGCAAGCGTCCAGCCAACTTCGCGTGGCCCCCATGCAAGACGCGCGTCCGCCCAAAGCCCAAAGGTTGTTTCCATCATCGCTTGTGCTGCGATCATCAACAACATCACGGCAGCAAGACGCGTCAGCGCCGGGCGCGAGGCAAGCATCGACAGTCGTTGACGAGTGGCGGCCTGCTCGACCGGTGTGGCTTCGCGGGTCTCGCGAAACAACACCAAAGCCGCGAGTGCAGCCAGTCCCGCCAGCGCCGCCGACGCCATGCACACATTGGCGAAATCCGCGCGACTTGGGGCATCGCCGATCAACGCGGCGCCGAGAGCGGGGCCGGCAATGAACCCGAAGCCGACCGCCGCGCCCAGCAGTCCCATGTTCCGCGCCCGCGTCTTGGGGTCAGCGAGGTCAGCGGCGGCGGCGAAAGCCGCGCCAACATTGCCAGCCATCAGCCCGCCGAACAGGCGCGCGGCCCCCAGCTCCTCGACACTGCTCGCGCGGGCGATCCAAAGATAGGAGACAACCCCTCCGAGCAGACCCGCGATCAGGATAGGCTTCCTGCCCACCCGATCACTCAAACGACCCCAGAATGGCGAAGCGATCAATTGCCCCAGCGAGTAAGCGCCCATAGCAATCGTTGTCGCGCTCGCGCTCGCGCCAAGTTCAAGCGACAAGAACGGAAAGATCGGCAGAAACACGCCAAAACCGGTCATGCCGATTAGCACGACGCCGACGAGCGCCGCGAGCGAGGCTGTGTTTGATGTCATTGGAGTTGGTTAGGCGGGTTTGGGGCGGGGGGCAAAGTCCAACGTCTACCGTGCCTATCTGCCATAAAACAATTCCGTCATTCCGGGCTTGCGATGCAAGACCCCAGGGGATCGTAGGGCGCCGCGCTTGCCCCTGGGTTCCGGATCGCGCTCCGCGCGTCCGGAATGACGGAACACGTACATGGTCAACTACCCAGCCGCAGCCGTCCCGATTGGCGCCGGCGCGTTGGGATTGAGGTATGGCCCGAGATCCGCCCACGGGATCAGCACTTCGGCCGCGCCATCGACGTGGCTTCCTCCAAACGAGAGGGGTGGAAACAACAAGGTCAGCCCGCGCTCATTGACCAGCCAAAGGTGTGGCTTGGTCGCGGTTTCATAAACGTCGCGCGGGGGTGGAAAGTCGCGATAATCGCTGAACTGACGCGAAATCTCGCGCACCGCACGATCGGTTATGAAACGCTGCCAGCCTGAATCGGCCTGGAAAACGTCGTTCTCACCAAGCGGCCGGCGCTCGCGCATCATGACGTTCACGCCGCGCAGCGTGCTCGACGGCGTCGCTGCGCGAAGCTGATCATGGTTGTAGATGAAGCGCACCGAGACGATGTCCGATCCGGCATAAGCGATGATGTAATCGACGGTTTCGTTGGTGGCGTCCTGCAGCCGGAATTGCGGCTGCTGAGCGACCATGTCGTTGAAGGCGCGTACTTCCGGGGTTTGCGGCCCATCGATGCGCGGAAAGCGAATATCCCGCATGATCGCGGGTTCGGGGCGACCGGCGGCAGCGGCGATCGCCGCGGGCACAGGCGCTGCATCCACCAATTCCATACGCTGGAAAACATAACCCCCGACTTCCTGCACCGAGGATTGCGCCTCGCTGGCGCGCGCGCGCATCCGGCTTTCCAAGCACTGGGTCTGGGTCTCGTCGAGTGCGGCAGCCGGTTCGGTAACACCACAAGCAACGCGTTGCGCTTCGCGCCAACGCTGCTGGTTCTGCACCAGCATCTGCGCGCCTGCTTCAGAAATGTTCGCGGACTCCGCGACCAGTACATCGCGAACCGCGTTGTCCAAGGAGGCGAGTTCACGTCGCTCGCAGACATGGGCGGCGAACTCCCCCCTGCCATCCGCACACACGTCGAGCGCCGAGGAAATATCGCCGCTGACGCCCTGCGCGGAGGGGCTGTCGCACGCAACGAGCACCAAGGAGGCAAGCCCCGCGCCGGCAATCAAGCAACGACCGCGAAATTTCATGTCGCAAGTCCCTCCCCCGTCCCCGAGCGCCCTTCTGCCACACGCGTTCGGCCGCGTCACGACCTGACAGCGTTTGATGGTCAGCTTACATAAGCCCGATGCCCGCACGCGCTCAATACCAGCCAGACGCCCGTTTTTCGCGCTTGGGGCCGAGCTTTGCCGATCCGGTAGCCCCCGCGCGCTTCCCAACGGAAGTCCCGCGCTGGCGCAACCAAGCCTGGGCCGCACGGATCGGGCTTGGGACGCTCAGCGACGCGGAATGGGCAGCCCACTTCGCGCGCTTTGAGCCTCTCCCCGGTAACATGGCCGAGCCGTTGGCGATGCGCTATCACGGCCACCAATTCCGCAATTACAACCCCAACATCGGCGATGGGCGCGGCTTCCTCCACGCTCAGTTGCGCGACGATACGGGCCGGCTTCTGGATCTGGGTACAAAAGGCTCCGGCCAGACCCCCTATTCACGCTTCGGAGATGGGCGGCTGACGCTGAAGGGCGGCGTGCGCGAGGTCTTGGCGGCGGCAATGTTGGAGGCGCGCGGCGTCTATACGTCGAAGGCGCTGTCACTGTTCGAGACCGGCGAGGCGCTGACCCGAGGCGACGAGCCCTCGCCGACGCGCTCCTCGGTGCTGGTGCGGCTCTCACACAGCCATATACGCTTCGGCACGTTTCAGCGGCTCGCCTACTTCCAGCTGCGCGACGAGATGTGGACGCTGATCGAACACGCGGTGGAGAATTATTATCCCGAATTCCAGAATCTCGCCAGCGAGGTAAAGGTCGCGGCCCTGTTCGCCGCCATCGTCGGTGCAAATGCGCGCCTTGCCGCAAGTTGGATGGCCGCGGGTTTTGTCCATGGCGTGCTCAACACCGACAACCTGAACATCACCGGCGAGAGCTTCGATTACGGCCCCTGGCGCTTCCTGCCCACCAGCGACCCCAGTTTCACCGCCGCCTATTTCGACGAGACCGGGCTCTATTCCTTCGGCCGCCAGCCGGAAGCGGTAAGTTGGGCGCTCTCGCAATTGGGCGGCGCGCTGACGCTTGTATGCCCGGCCGCGGCGCTGGAGCGCGAACTCGCCCGCTTCGCATCCGCCTACCAAGTCGGGCTGCGCGACCACATGTTTGCACGGCTCAACTTGCGCTCGGGCGAAGTCGAGCCCGACATGGATTTCCTGGGCTTGCTGTTCGACTGGCTCACCGAAACCCAAGCCGGCTGGGATCAGTTCTTCCACGATTGGATCGGCGGCGGCGCAAGCGCCGCGCGCGCAGCGGAGAGCCCGCAAGCAGCGCTCTATGCGCAGCCCGCCTTCGCAAAACTCCGCGCTGGACTCGACGCGCGCGCGACCGTGCAGCCCGCGCAACCCAAGTTCGAACGCCCGCGTCCGGTTAGTTTGCTGATCGGCGATGTGGAGGCGCTCTGGGCGCCGATCGTCGAACGCGACGATTGGAACTTGTTTGAGGCCAAGCTGGCTGAGATCGACGGCCTGATCGACGGCCTGGGGACACACACTCACGGCGCATGTGGCGCAAACCTCCCGCAGGCGTTCGCGTGAGTGTGTGTCCCCAGGCCGTGTCATACTTCTGTCGTTGAGGCAAAATAGACCACTTTCTTTCGGGGGATCGCATGAGCACCCACATCAACGATTTGATAGCGTCCCGGCGGGCGCTGCTCGGCGGCTTGGCAGGACTACCGCTACTCGCCCTGTCAACGGCCGCGCGCGCCGACGAAAGCACGCTCACCTTTGCCAGCGTCCCGGCGACGTTGGCCGACACCATCACGCTGCCGCCCAGCTATCGCTGGCGCACTTTGATCGCTTGGGGCGACGCGTTGTTTGACAGCGCGGCGGCGTTCAACCCCGACACGCTCACCCGCGCCGACCAGGAACAGCGGTTCGGGCAGAACAACGACATGCTGGCGCTGTTCTCGAGCGACTTCTCGTTCCCGCCCGCGCGCGATCAAGGTCGCATGCTGATGTGCAACAATCACGAATACATCGAACCGGCGCTGATGTTTCCCGGCGTGACAAACCCGCGCTCCTTCACTTCCGCTCAGGTCGAGGCAATGCTCGCGGCGATCGGCATCTCGGTGGTCGAACTCGAGCGTGGCCCGGAAGGCTGGCGACCGGTGCGCGACGCTTCGCCCGGCGCGGGGCGCAACCGACGCATTACGCCCTTCACGCCAGTGGTGTTCTCCGGTCCAGCCGCAAACCATCCCTGGATATCCGCCGCCGCGGCGTTCGTGAACGCGCAGGAACCCGGCGGCGCGCACGAGCCCAACCCGCCGGGCGCGGTGCGCTGCGGCACGCAGGCCAATTGCGCCGGCGGCCAGACGCCATGGGGCACGTATCTGAGCGCCGAGGAAAATTTCAACAGCCTGCTCGCAGCGACTGACAGCGACGCGGCTGCGCTGACAACAGCTTTGACCGAGCCCGCCTACGCGCTCGATTGCAGCAATTTCGGCGCACCGGCGAGCAATCCGCTGCGTTCGCTGATGCCGGCGCAGTTCGACATGAGCCGCAATCCCTATGCGCCTGCGCACTATGGTTGGACCGTCGAGGTCGATCCTTACGACCCGACCTGGGCGCCGCGCAAACGCACCGCGCTGGGCCGCCGCAAGGGTGAATGCGCCACCACCGCGCTCGCGCGTGACGGGCGCGTCGTGGTCTATTCCGGCGACGACCAAATCAACGAATTCGTGTACAAGTTCGTTTCTCGCGGACGCTTCAACCCAAGCGACCGCCTGGTGAATCGCGATTTGCTGGACGACGGCCAGCTCTATGTCGCGCAATTCCGCGAGGACGGGTCAGGCCGCTGGCTGCCGCTGACGCTGCGCGCGGCCAACGCGGCAGCGCGCGCCGCCGGCTATACGGCGCTGTTCCGCGACGAGGGCGATGTGCTCATGCGCGCGCGCGAAGCGGCGCGGCTCTTGGGCGCCACGCCCATGGATCGCCCCGAAGATGTCGAGGCGCTGCTTGACCCAAACTGGGTGGGGCAAGGGCCGGTGCTGGTCGTGTGCACAAACAACCGCGAGCAGAGCTTCGCCCATCCCGGCAATCCGCGCCGCGAGAGCGCTCACCCAAACCGCGCCCAGGCCAATGCCGCCGGACACATCGTGCGCCTCGACGAGCGCGGCGGCGATTGCGGTGCAACCCGTTTCCGCTGGGATGTGTTCGCGCTGGCGGGCGACCCTAATGCAGCAGAGCTGACCGCGCCGCCGCGCGACGGCGCGCCGGTGCATGTGTCCACCACGCTGAACGGCGCGCCCACGATCAGCGGCGAGCGCTTCGCCTGCCCAGATAACATCTGCATCGACAGTGCCCACAATGTCTGGATCGCCACCGACGGCTCGGACGCGGTGTTCGCCGATTGCAACGATTCAGTGCTGGCGACGCCGGCGAACGCTTCGGGCACGCGCCTGGTGAAGCGTTTCCTTGTTGGCCCGATGGGCGCGGAAATCTGCGGCCCCACCATGGCGCCCGACGAACGCGCGTTCTTCGCCGCCATCCAGCACCCGGGCGAAGGCGACGCCGCCGGGGTATCCATCGGCGACCTCCGCTGGACCCGCGGTCAGCGCCCGCCCTCCAACTTCCCCGACGGCGGCGAAACTTGGCCACGCTCGGCGGTGGTGGTGATCACCCGCGAGGACGGCGGCAGGATTGGGAGATAGCGGCGCCGTCGGCGGTTTGCGACCGGCTCAGGCTGGCGAAGCATGGCGTCACGCTGAGCATGTCGAAGCGCGACGCCGGCTCACTCTGAATTTGCCGCATCTCGACTGGTCGTATTCTCCGCTCTGAGATAGTCTTGTGTGTTACTTAAGTATTAACCCCAAGATGTAGCCGTGAACGGACAAGAAACGAATCAAATGAGTGATTCGTCGGCGATTCGTTCTTGTTCTTTTCTGTTCTTGAAATGACCTAATTATCCCCTTGCAACATGGGATTGGTGAGTTCATGAATAGATCATGCTTTGTCCGGAAGGCGCTACATCTTGTGTGCGCCCAGCTTAGTCCTTTGGCGGAACGAAGCTTTCCGGCGGAACATCGCTCTGCTGCGGACTCCATGTCCGGGCGGGACTCGGGTAGGTGGGGGGGATGTCCAGATTTTTGGCCTTCGCCTTCAAACATGCCCAACTGTCGCTGCCTGCGGCGTTGGCCGCCGCGTTTTTCGGTGTCGGGGTATATGCTGACGCGACTGGCGAGGCCGTGATGGGCTTCAAGAGTTGGGCTTGGGAGGCTGTAGCGTTTGCGGTCTTTTTTGTGGCGGTTATTGCGCTGCTCTATCGGTGGGACGAACACCACAGCCCTGCGGCCGCCGCCACAACATCGGAGCGAAAGCCGATGCGGTGGTTTTTTGGGCGAAAAACTAAGGCGCTGGAATCTCGGCACCATGGCATTGCTCGGCCAAGGCAACCGCCCGCTTTAACAGTAGAGGAGTCTCAATTCCTCGCTGAGGTGCGCAAGTTGGTTGTTCTGCTGCGGTCCTGCGACGCGTGCTTTAGTGACGTGATCAGGGCTGTGCTTGCTTGGGACTTTGAGAAGCGTGCATCGGAGCCAACCCGCGAGCCGCTGCACCATTTCTTTAGGGCTTATGTTGATGCGCGTGAGCCCAAGATTGAGGAGGTGGTTAGTCTCGCGAAGGCGGCCGACACCAATCGTGGAATTCAAGACCTTTGTATTCGAATTGGGCAGTATCTGAGCAACACCTACGTCGATCGCCAAGTTGCTGTCGCGACGCTAAACGAAGCGCTCAAACAGAATATCAGTGACTATTCGCAAACTACTGATTGGTTGTCCGCGGAGCGGCTGTGTCTAGACCAATGGGAGGCGGTGAAAATGGCCGATGCAGGCAAAGCTGTTATCACTATTGACCGACGCCATTTTGGATGCGTGGGCGGCTCCTATCGAACCGGGTCCATACCATGAGCGATGCAACGCGCTTCAACCGCCTTCTTCACGCCATGGCGACAATCCCGCTTAGCGTTGCCGAGCGGGACGCGGGAAAGCCAGAAGAAGCGTGTCCAGCATCAGATGCTGCGCCCGACGCATGTTGTGACGAAACTCAAACTCCGACAGATACGCCGGAAGGTGCTTCTCTGACACATGAATGTAAGTCCCCTGAATCCCCCGTTTGAGGTTGGACCAGAAGGATTCGATGTTGTTCGTGTGGGCATCGCCGCGCACCCATTCCTTGGCGCCGTGATTGACGGTGTGGTGCTCATAGTCGCGCGCGAGCGTGCGGAAGGCTCTCGCTTCGTCTGTCACTAGGCGCGTTCCCTGCTTCACCATTTCGATCACGTGCGGCGTGACGCTGTTTGCGCCGCGATCTGGAATGACGCGGGTGACGACATCTCCGCCGCGCTCGACCATGCCGAGTACAACCTTCTTGTCGTCTTGGCCCTGCTTGTCTTTGCCGCCGATAAACGCCTTGTCGGCTTCCACGACCACGCCCTTGCCGCCAATCGGATGGTCGCCATCGACATAGCCCATGTAGACGCGGATCAGTCGGCACATGCGCCACGCGGTCTTGTAGGTCACGCCAAGCTGGCGCTGCACTTCCTTTGCCGCGACGCCGTTCCGTGACGCGCAGAAAAGGAACATCACGTAGAACCAGTCTTTCAGGCTGGTGCGGGTGTTCTCAAATGGCGTGCCAGCGGTCGGGTAGACCTGATAGCCGCACCATTCGCACTCGTAAGCACGGCGGCCCTTGACGCGGTAGAATGTCCCTGTCCTGGAGCACTTGGGACACTCGATCCGGCGCCCGTAACGGACCAACATGAGATGGTCTAAGCAGGCGTCATCGGTCGGAAACCGGGCGTCAAATTCTTGGCGGGTTGGGGGTTTGGGCTTTGCCATGAACCTAATCTAGCGTGAACGAGTCCATGTTTCAAGGGGATATGCACTTGAAATGACCTGAAACGGCGCCCATCGTTTCCCCATGAGCACGCGCGACCGCCCTGCCCTCAAGGCCGTGCTTGGGCCTACCAACACCGGCAAGACCCATCTCGCCATCGAGCGCATGCTGGGTCACGCCTCCGGCATGATCGGGCTACCGCTGCGGCTGTTGGCTCGGGAGGTTTATGACCGCGTGGTCGCGGCTAAGGGCGAAGCGGCGGCGGCGCTCATCACCGGCGAAGAGAAGATCGCGCCGGAGAGCGCGCGCTATTTCATCTGCACGGTGGAAGCTATGCCGCTCGACCGCGCGGTCGAGTTCCTGGCCGTGGACGAAATCCAGGTCGCGCGCGACCTCGACCGCGGCCACGTGTTCACCGACCGCATGCTCCACGCCCGCGGCTTCGGTGAAACCATGTTGCTCGGTTCCGACACTATGCGTCCGATAGTGCGCCGCCTGCTGCCGGAAGCCGAGATCGTGCGCCGCGAGCGGATGTCGACGCTTGCCTATGCTGGCGCGCGCAAAATCACCAAGCTCCCGAAGCGCTCCGCCGTGGTCGCGTTCTCAGCCGAGGAAGTTTACGCCATCGCCGAGCTGTTGCGCCGTCATCGCGGCGGCGCGGCGGTGGTGATGGGCGCGCTTTCCCCGCGCACCCGCAACGCGCAGGTGGCGCTCTATCAGAACGGAGAGGTGGACTTCCTGGTCGCCACCGACGCCATCGGCATGGGGCTGAACATGGATGTCGATCATGTCGCCTTCGCTTCGCGCCGCAAGTTCGACGGGCGCCATTGGCGCGATCTGCGCGCCGACGAAATCGCCCAGATCGCCGGGCGCGCTGGACGCTTCACCCGCGACGGGGCGTTCGGCGAAACCGGCGAATGTTCGCCATTCGACGAAGATCTGATCGAGCGGGTCGAGAGCCATGAATTCGAGCCGGTCGAAGCTATTCAATGGCGCAACCGCGAACTCCGCTTCGACACCATCGCGGCGCTGCTGCAAACGCTGGAGACGCCTCCCGACCGCCCCGGTCTCGCGCGCGTGCGCGGCGCCGACGACGAAATGGTGTTGAAGCGCCTGACTGAGGACAGCGAACTGATCCCAGTAGTGCGCACTCCCGAGGGCGTGCGCCGCCTTTGGGAAGCATGCCAATTGCCGGATTTTCGCAAGACCAGTCCCGAGGAGCATGTCCGCCTCGCCGGGCGCATCGCGGGTCACATCCTCGCGCCGAAAGGGCGCGTGCCAAATGAATGGGTTGCCGCTGAACTCGAAAGACTCGATCGCGCCGAAGGCGATCTCGACGCGCTGCAATCGCGCCTCGCGCACGTGCGCACCTGGACCTACGCCGCCAGCCGGCCGGACTGGCTCCAGGACGCCGAAAGCTGGCGTGAGCGCACGCGCGCTTTGGAGGACAAGCTTTCCGATGCACTGCACGAAGCGCTGACGCTGCGCTTTATCGACCGCCGCACCTCCGCCCTGCTCCGGGGCTTGAAGCGCGAGGAAGCTCTTCTCGCGGGGATTTCCGAGGACGGCGAGGTTACGGTCGAAGGCCATTTCGTCGGTCGTCTCGAAGGCCTCGAGTTCAAGCCCGATCCACGCGCTTCCTCCGACATCGAGGGCCGCGCGGTGCGCAACGCCGCCTGGCGGGCGCTGCGGCCGGAAGTCTCGCGCCGCCTCGCGGGCATCGCCACGGCCACAGACGACGAAATCTCATTGGCGCGCGAGGGACGCTTGCGCGTTCACGGCGCGGCAATGGCGCGGCTGGCGCCGGGGGCGCCGATCCTGAAGCCGCGCGTCGCGTTGATCGGCGCCGAGCAGGCAGCGGAGCCGGAGCGCACCGCCGCGCGCGAACGGCTGGAACTTTGGCTGGCGCGCACGCTGGAGAAAGAATTGCGCCCGCTTGTGACGTTGGAGAAAGCCTGGCGCGATGGGCGCTTGCCGCCGGATGCGCGCGGACTGGCGTTTCGCATGTTGGAGCAATCCGGCGCGCTCGACCTCAATTCCGGGCCGCCGCCTG
>CADEDG010000024.1:12488-13755 GCA_902826035.1 uncultured Alphaproteobacteria bacterium | reverse complement strand
TTTCGCATGTTGGAGCAATCCGGCGCGCTCGACCTCAATTCCGGGCCGCCGCCTGAACTCAGCCCACAAGCACGTGCGGCGTTGCAGCGGCTGGGCGTACGGATCGGCCAGCACACGGCCTTCATGCCGGCGCTGATCAAGCCGCGCGCCGCCGCTTTGCTGGCGGAGCTTTCGCATGCGGCGCATCCCTCGCCTCATGGGCGGTTCCTGCCGCGCCCCGGCGCTGTCTCGGTTCCGGTCGCGAACGCCTTGAGCTGGCGCGAAGCGGCTGCGGCCGGCTATCGCGGCTGCGGCCGTTTCGCTGTGCGTTTCGACGCCGTTGAACGCCTCAGCGAAGCAATCGGCGCTGCTACGGTGCAAACGCCGGCGGCGTTGACGCCAGATATGGCGCGGTTGATCGCACGCCCGCTTGCCGATCTGCCAGAGGTGTTGCGAGCGCTGGGCTTCCGCCATTTGGCCGCATCGACAGCGACGCCTGCAGGATGGGTCCCAGCCCGCCCCGCGAAATCGCCGCGCCGCGAGCGGCCAAGTGACGGCCCGTTCGCGCCGCTAGCGGAATTGTTGCCGGCCAAGCCCGCGCGGCGGCGGAGAAAGCGGAGCGCACTTTGAGCGATCGCCAGCGTGTGGACGTCTGGATGTGGCGGGCGCGGTTGACCAAAACCCGAACCGCCGCGAGCCAATTGGTCGCCGCCGGCAATGTGCGCCTCATGCGGGGAAACCTGAGCCGCAGATTGGAAAAGGCGGCGACGGAAGTGGAGATCGGCGACGGCCTGGTGTTTGCCGCGCGATCTGAGCTTAAGGCGGTACGCGTCCTGGCTCTACCCCTCCGGCGGGGGCCCCCTGGAGAGGCCCGGGCCGTTTATCGCGAACTTGACGCAGACGACCTCGCTTGACGCGATAGCGCCTCGCGGCCATGTCAGCGCCGCCCAGGGAAGACTTGAATGACCTACATCGTCACCGACGCATGCGTGCGTTGCAAATATATGGACTGTGTCGAAGTCTGCCCCGTGGATTGCTTCTACGAAGGCCAGAACTTCCTGGTGATTCACCCCGACGAATGCATCGATTGCGGCGTCTGCGAGCCGGAATGCCCCGTTGACGCGATAAAGCCCGATTCAGCGGATTCCGCCGATGGCAAGTGGCTGAAGGTCAACACGGACTACGCCAAGATTTGGCCAAATATCACGCGGAGGGGAAATCCTCCCGCGGACGCCGATCAATTCAAGGACGAAGCAAATAAATTTGAGAAATACTTCAATCCAGCGCC
>CADEDG010000024.1:0-12388 GCA_902826035.1 uncultured Alphaproteobacteria bacterium | reverse complement strand
TAGGTTAAGAAGGAGCGCTAAATGCAGACCGCAACCACGCCGAACAGCTTTCGCCCTGGCGATCACATCGTCTACCCGGCGCACGGCGTCGGACGCGTCATGGGTGTCGAGAAGCAATCGGTCGCCGGGCTGGATTTGGACGTGTTCGTAATCTCCTTCGAGCAAGACAAAATGACGCTGCGGGTGCCGACCGCCAAGGCCAAGGCTAGCGGCATGCGCCCGCTCGCGTCGGCGGATGTCGTCACCCAGGCGATGAAGACGCTGCAGGGCCGCGCCCGCATCAAGCGCACCATGTGGAGCCGCCGCGCTCAGGAATACGAGACCAAGATCAATTCAGGCGACCTGGTCCAGATCGCCGAAGTGGTCCGCGACCTCTACCGCGCCAGCGACCAGCCGGAGCAATCCTATTCCGAGCGCCAATTGTTCGAAAGCGCGCTCGACCGCATGGCGCGGGAATTGGCGGCGGTTGAGAAAGTCGATCGTGACGAGGCGGTGCAGAAGGTCTCAGCCTCGCTGGCGCTGAAGCGCGCACGCGCTGTGGCGGCCGCGGCGGCTGAAGAAGCGGCTGCTGAGGACGCCGAAGCGGCGTAACCGTCCTCAACACTTGTACAATCTTTGAGGGGGCTGGGTCCGTAAGGTCCCGGCCCCTTCTGATTCTCGCGCCAAACTTGGATAACAAGTCGTTGCGTGGCGCCTGCGTGAACCATCTTTCAAGGAACGGCGGCTAGCGTACGCCTGTCAGCTGTCGTCCCCCCGAGGCGTCGGCCCTCGGAGTGCGCCCAAGAAATGCCCGATGCCGCCGCCCTCGACATTCGGTCGCGACAAATTTGGCTTAGCGCCGGAGCACCGATCCTCGGGCTCGTGCTCGCCATACTGGTCGCCGCCTTCTGGCTGTTCTCTGATGTCGCCAGACGCCAAGACCGCGACTTCGTCACCAATAGCAGCGCGCTTGTCACCAGCGCCATCGCCGGACGAACGCAAGCGCTCGCCAACACGACGGTCGACTACGCCTATTGGAACGACGCCTACAACGCGATCAGCGTGAGATGGGATCGAGCTTGGCTCGACGCGAACTATTATTCATCGGTCGCGGATGGCATGATTGTCTTCGGCGGTGGACGGGTTCGCTATGCGTGGTTCAACGACGCCCCGAAGCAGCAAGCCAATGCGATCGCCGAGGCGATACTAGGCGCGGCGACGGAGCAGGAATTGCGGGCCGCGGTCAATACTAATGAGACGCGTGCCATCAACCGGTTTGTCGTCACCGATGACCACCTCATTGGCCTCTCGGTTGCGCCGATCTCGCTCGAGTCCGAAACAGGTCGCAGAGCGCCACACGCCACTCAGGATTATGTGGCGAGCATCGAGATTCTGACGCCCGGGGAAATCGCCGAACGGGGCCGGGCGCTTGGCTTGCGCGATATGGTGTTCCAGCGCAATTTCACCCCCGATCCCACGCTGGTCTCGCGCCCGATTCTCGGTCCCGCCGATCGGGCAATTGGCCACATCACGTGGCGTAACGAACAACCGGGCAGCGCGGATTTCGCCGGGCGATTTTGGCCAATCGTCATCGGCCTGCTCTTGATTGGCGCCCTTGCAGTATTCGTCGCGCGGCGCATGGTGGCCAACCAAATCGCCGTGCTGGCAAGCGCCGAAGCCGCTCTTGAATCCAGCCGTGCAAAGTCCGAGTTCATCGCCACCATGAGCCACGAACTACGCACGCCGCTGAATGCGATCATCGGCTACGGGGAGCTCATCGGCGAGCAAGTTTCTCCTGGGGACGAGAACGAGCAAGACATCCGCGCCGACTCCGGGCGCATCGTCAGATCAGCTCAACACCTGCTTGGCCTCATCAACAATATTCTCGACCACGCCCGCCTCGATGCCGGCGCTTGGAAGATCGCATCTACGCCAATCGCTGCGGGCCAAATCATGTCGGAAGTCGATGAAATCGTCCGCCCCCTCGCGCTCGCGCGCGGCAACGCTCTTTCCTTCAGCGCCGAAGCTGGCGCTGAGTGGACGCTCGGCGATCCCGCTCGCTTGCGCCAATGTCTGCTCAATCTGGTCGGCAACGCGATCAAATTCACCAGCAATGGCGCTGTGACGGTGTCCGCGCGCGCCGTGACCGAGGGCGGCGGGCGCTACATCCTGTTCGATGTCGCAGACACCGGCATTGGCATCGACCCCAATGCGCAAAGCCGGCTCTTCGCCCCGTTCGTCCAAGCCGACACCTCAATCGCGCGCCTCTACGGTGGCTCAGGCTTGGGCCTCTCGATAGCTCGCAAAGCGGCACGCGCCATGGGTGGCGACATCACCTTCTCCAGCACGCCAGGAGAAGGTTCGGTGTTCACCCTGCGAATGCCCGCGGCGCCGGCGGCGTTTATGTTGGCGGCGTAGGCGCATCAATCTGAAGCGGATCGTCGACGCATATTTGCGGGACGCCGCGGTACACGCCAAGCGGACCCCGAATGCGCAAGCGCGCGCCGGAATAGGACTGCAATGGCGGGCCTTCCCAATTGCTGAACGCTTCGCCGAACACCACCGCGCTGAAACCTGGCGCGGCCGCCTCCGCACGCGCTTCGAAATCGAGCGCGGCGCGGCGCTCGCCCTGGAACACATTGGCGACGCGTCCTTCGACGATGCGATACGGCGCGGCGGCGCGCTGGCAATTGTCCGCGAATGCGAGCGCCGCAGCCGAGGCCTCACCGGGGTTCAGAGTGCGGTACGCGCGATTGGCCCAAAGCCCACGCTCGCCGGCGCGCGCCAGCTCTTCCAACGTCATCAGCTCGTTCGTGCGCGCGTGATTGTCGCGTCGCGGCCGCACGAAGGCCGCCCCGCGCGAAACCAATTCGTGCTGCAGCCAGAACCAGCGCCCGCCCTCGCTCTGCACGAACACATGCGCGACCGCGGTCTCTTGCGGCGCTTCCTCAGGCGCCGGTTCGCCCTCGCGCGAACGGCGAACCCAGCGCTTGGTTCCACCATAAGCAAGCCGCACGCGTCGATGCAGGACCAACGCTTCGAGCTCACCCTGCGCCTGAGCGGCGTACTCCTCCTCGCCGCGCGGCGCGTCGATCTCGGCGAGAAATACGCGCATACCGGAATCCAGTTCGAGCGTGTCACCGCCAAAGGCGCGGGTGACCGTTCCTTCTTCGCCTTTTTCGAGGCTGCCGATATTTGGGCCGCAGGCGGTCATCACCACAAGAGCAAACAACACCGCCGTCATTCCGGACGCGCGGGGCGCGATCCGGAACCCTAGGGATCGCGGGGTGCGGCGCTTGTTGCCGCTGGGTTCCAGGTTCGCACTTCGTGCGCCCCGGAATGACGAAGGAACTTTGTACATTGTGGATTCTCTAATACGCCCCAGCACTCCCATCCTTGCGCATCTCGGTCGCGGCTTCGTACACGCCGTTGGCGTTGCGCATGATCGCTTGATAGCCGCCGAAGCTGCCATCCGCCGGACGCACGCGATGCCCGCGGCGTTCGAGTTCGGCGCGCACTGCTGGCGGCACGCCGTTTTCCATGGCGACGAATCCGACGCCGTCGGGCGCATCGCCCGTGGGTTCGGCGCCGCCATGGAAGCGATAGCGCGCTGCGTCGCCGGCGGCCTGTAAATCGAGGCCGTAGTCCACGAGGTTCACGATAATCTGCACATGGCCCTGCGGCTGCATGTCCCCGCCCATGACGCCGAACGCGAGCCAGGGCGAACCGTTGCGCAGCGCGAAGGCGGGGATGATGGTTTGGAACGGACGCCGTCCCGGCATGTATTGGTTGGGATGCCCGCGTTGCAGCGAGAACAATTCGCCGCGATTCTGCAGCATGAAGCCGAGGCCATCGGGCACTAGCCCCGAACCCATGCCGCGGTAATTGGACTGGATCAGCGACACCATCATGCCGTTGGAGTCCGCCGTGGCGAGATAGGTAGTGTCGCCATCGATGCGCAGCTCGGCGTGCGGCGGGGGCGGCATGGCGCGATCGTTGGAGATCATGGCGCGGCGTTGGGCGGTGTACTCATCCGTGAGCAAACGTCGCACATCGAAGCGCGTGAACGCGGGGTCGCCGTAGAATTGCGCGCGGTCGGCGAAGGCAAGCCGCATCGCTTCGATCTGCGTGTGCAGCGAATCCGCCGAAAGGAAGCCCATTTCGCGCAGATTGAAGCCTTCGAGAATACGCAAAGTCTGCAGCGCGGCCACGCCCTGGCTGTTCGGCGGCAACTCGCACACCTCAACGCCGCGATACGGCGCGCAGACCGGGTCCACCCATTCGCCCTGGTGCGCTGCGAGGTCTTCGTAGCGCAACCAGCCGCCGATGCGGCGCATGTAGGCGTCGATGGTGCGCGCGATGGGGCCCTTGTAATAAGCGTCGCGCCCTTCCCTGCCGATCAGCTCCAGTGTGTTGGCGAGGTCGCGGTTGCGGAACAGGCTGTGGCCGCCCGTCTGCAACATCTCTCCTACGCAGAGCCAGGGCGGGTAAACCGGATTTCCCTGTGGGTCGTACCTAGCCCCAGTCTGTATGATTGTGTCACCACAAAAATAGAGGTTTTGTGCGTTCTCAAATTCTTCGAGCCGACCTTCCGTGAACTCACGCTCCAGTCTCCGTTGATTATTCCCCCAATACATCGCGATTGTCTGCGGGATCGGCGCGCCTTCTCTGGCGTAGCGGATGGCGGGCGCGAGCAGATCGGCCATCGGCGTGCGCCCGAAGCGTTCATGCAGTGCAAACCAGCCGTCGACCGTGCCAGGCACGGACACGCTCGCAGCGCCGAAGCTCGGCACATGTTCCGCATCGCCGCGCGCACGCGCGACGCGGCGCATTTCGGCAAACGAGAGCCCGCGCGGGGAGCGGCCCGAGCCGTTGTAGCCGTGGAGGCGCCGCGTTTCGGGGTCCCAGACGATCACGAAAATGTCGCCGCCAATGCCGTTGCCGGTGGGCTCCACGAGTCCCAGCATCGCGTTCGCCGCAATCGCCGCGTCAATGGCGGTGCCGCCCGCACGCAACACATCGAGCGCGGTCTGCGTCGCCAGCGGATGCGCGGTCGCCGCCGCGCCATGCACGCCGAGCACGGGCGAGCGCGTGGCGAAGCTCTCGCCGGACACGCGTTCGCCGCGCCCGAAGTTTGGATCGCGCGGCGGCGTTTGCGCGGAAGCGCCGCCAATCGTGAGCGCAACCGCCAGTGTCAGAGCCAGGCCGGACAATTTCATCGCCATGAGATCGTCTCCCTCCACGCACACTCAACCGGTTCGCGCACGATGTTGCAAGTTTGCGCTTGACTGGAGCGCGACGAGTTTATATTAAACCATTCGGTTAATTACAAATGCTCGATCCCCTCAGCGCCAAGTTCGCCGCCCTCGCCGACCCTACCCGTCGCGCCATCCTGGCGCGGCTGGCGTCGGGCGAGGCGAACGTGAACGAACTGGCGGCGCCATTCGCGATGAGCCTGCCGGCGGTGTCCAAGCATCTAAAAGTGCTGGAGCGCGCGGGCCTCATCTCGCGCGGGCGCGAAGCGCAATGGCGGCCATGCCGTCTTGAAGCGCGAGCGTTGCAGCCCGTGGACGAATGGATCGCCCAATATCGCGCGCAATGGGAAGCGCGCCTCGATCGGCTCGATGCGTATCTGAAAACGATGGCGAAGGAGAAGAAACGTGGCCGCAAGCGAAAGTAATGCACCTGTCAGCTTGACAGTCTCGCGCCAATTCAGCGCCGCGCCTGAGCTGGTGTTCGACGCATGGCTCGACGTGGAGAGCATCGCGCAATGGATGTTCTCGACGCCGGGCGGGGTGATGGAGAGAGTGGAAATCGCGCCGCGCGTCGGCGGCAGCTTTGAAATCTTTGAGCGCCGCGGGTCGCAATTGGCGACGCACTTTGGAACCTTCATCGAAATCGATCGCCCACACCGGCTGGCGTTTGACTTCTCCACCAACCCTAAACAGGGAACCACGCGCGTGACGGTTGAGTTCGAAGCGCGCGACGGCGGCTGCCTCGTCACGCTCACCCACGAACTGGATGCGCAATGGGCGGCGTACGGCGAGAGCGTGCGCAAGGGCTGGGCGGGTCTGCTGGAACACCTCGAGCGCACATTGCAGGGCGAAACCCGGGCGGGCCGCGAGATCGTGCAGATGCGCGAGTACGAGGCGCCGCGAGAACTGGTGTGGCAAGCCTGGACCAACCCCGAGCATGTCGACCAATGGTGGGGGCCGAATGGGTTTGTCACCCGCACCGAGAGCATGGATGTTCGCGCTAACGGCGTTTGGCGCTACAGCATGACGGCCCCGGACGGGACGGTGTTTCCCAATCACCAATTTTACATGGATGTATCGGCACCCGAGCGCCTGATTTACGCGCACGGCGCTGGCGATGAAGCCGAGCCGCCGCATTTTCACGTCACGGTGATCTTCGAAGCGCTCGGCGCCAAACGCACGCGCGTGACCATGACAAGCCTCTTCCCAAGCAAGGCAGCGTGTAATCTGGTCGTCGAGAAACATAACGCCATCGAAGGCGGCAAGCAGACCTTAGCGCGGCTTGCGGTGTTTCTTGAGACTCTGCTCGAGTAGTGTGCGGCTCATTGTTCACCCATCCCCGCGAAGCAGTCCGGGGGCCATAACCAGGCGTTGAAGTTTATTGTCCGGGTATTGTGCGGAGTCCGGGAGTGGTAGGTGCGCGCGTGGAGCAATGGGATGAGACAACGGATGCTCGCGCTTTGCCTTCTAGCCGCATGCGCACCGCCCGCGCATGGGATCACCAAACCGCCTCGCTCGAAGCGCGCTTTAACTGCGGTTATGCTGGCCATCCGATGGTCCCGCATGGGCGCATCGGCATTTCAGCACACGGGACATTGAAGCGCTCCGATTTCGGGATGGCCTTGGGCACTCGGCCGGAAGGCTCGACTATGGGCGTGGGCGACAAAGTGAGTTTCGCCATCGAGGCCGAGTTCAACGGCCACCGATTCTCGAGCCGCGCTAATGCACAACAAAAAGGGCGCGGAGTGTTTCCGCGCCCTTCCCGTTTTACCAAAAGCGCCGCGATACCGCGACGCTCGCCGTCATCACGGACCGAACAAGAAATTGTCCTGGGTGAGACGGTTGATGCCCAGCAGGGTGAGCGTGTCGAAGTCGGCCGCTCCGCCAGCTGCTGCGCCAAGATCGATGATCATGCGCCCGCCAACGACGGCGACGAAATCATCGGCAGCGTCGAGTCTGCCGTTGCCCGAGCTGTCGAGATCCGCCCAGCTTAGGCCGGTTTCTCTGAGGTCAAGAGTGTCTTGGCCGCGACGGAAGTCGGTAACGGTGTCGGCGCCTTCGTTGAGATTGAACACGAA
This sequence comes from uncultured Alphaproteobacteria bacterium, assembly GCA_902826035.1. Taxonomy (GTDB): domain Bacteria; phylum Pseudomonadota; class Alphaproteobacteria; order Caulobacterales; family Aquidulcibacteraceae; genus Vitreimonas. The sequence continues at coordinate 5,076 of CADEDG010000024.1, read as the reverse complement.
GCTGTCGCGCCCGTCGCCGCCTGTCATGCGGTCAGCGCCGGCGCCGCCGACAAGGACGTCTGCTCCATCGCCGCCCGACAAGAGATCGTTACCCGAGCCGCCGTCCAAGCCGTCGCCGCCGTCGCCGCCGCTCAGGATATCGTTGCCAGCGCCGCCAAGCAGAATGTCAGCGCCATCGTCGCCGCGGAGGTTGTCGTCGCCACCCAGCCCGTCGAGCCGGTTTGCGCCATCGTTACCGCGCAGGATGTCGTTGAACGCGCTCCCTTGCAGACCTTCAATACTGTAGAAGCGATCGCCGGCGGCGTCGCCCGTATTGTCGTCGCTGTATTCTTTGATTCTGGCACTGACGCCCGCTTGCGCGTCGATATAGCTCGCGATGTCAAAGCCGGCGCCGCCATTCAAGATGTCACCGCCGCCGCGACCGACAAGCACGTCGTCGCCCTCGTTGCCGGTGAGGACGTTGGCGACGGCATTGCCAAGCAACGAATCGTGGCCCGAACCGCCGGTCGCGTTCTCGATGACGACTCCCTGGGCGATGGTAAAGCCGCCCCAGATGTCATCGACGAACGAGAGTACGCCCCCGCCAGTCGGCGAATAGTCGATCGTCGCCGCCAAGAGGTCGATGCGCGCGTTGCGCGCGCCATCGTAGCGGATCACATCGCGACCGCCAGTATCCCAGATCGTTTGATAATAAGTCCCGCGATCGTTTGCGTCCTTGAGCTGGTAGACATTGTCGCCGGTCGCGAAGGCGTTGTTGGCGCCATAGCGCCGCTGAAGCGCGGCGATGTCGAGCGCGCTGAGCGTCCCGGACCAGCCGTTATCAATGCCAGCTGCCGTGAACGGCGAGGGGCCATCGGGGTGCAATTGCCAAGCGTCGTTGTACGACATGACGGTGTAGACCCCTTGGTTGAGATCGTACACGCCGAGCGAGTCGAACGGACCGCTGACGCCGAGCATGATGTCCGAACCGCCGCCGCGATCATGCGGGTGGGAAAGTCCGTGGCCGTGGCCAAACTCGTGAAGGATCACGGCGAACGCGAAGCCACCCTGCTCCAAGCTCTGCTGTTGTTGGAACGCCCATCCCCCGCTCAATACGTTGAATGCCGCGATGCCCTGCTGGGTCCCGAACGCGGGATCCTGCGGGTACATGTAAGCGCCGTACTGGGTGGATTGCGTTGTGATCAGCCGGAACGTGGCCGCGCTGGCGTCTGTAGTGATCTCATAATTGACGCCGAGAATTTTCTCATATTCCTCGAGCGCCAACATCACCTGGCCGATTTCGTAATCGTTCCAGCCGAACGACGGCAACGGGGTTACGCCATCATCGGACTCGCCGAAGTTTTCGCCCGGCGCCGCGAAATAAACGTAGGCGGTGTTGGTCGCGTCAAACGGCACGTTTCCAGCGTTGCGCCAGATAATGGAATCAAGCGGGTCGAAATCCGCAGGATTGACGACGCTGGAGGTGATCGAATAGCCGCCGCTCGTGGGTTGGTAAGAAAACACGTCCAGGAAATATGTGCCGGACTCTCTGGCGAAGAACGATATCCGCGACCCGAGATCGCCAGCCCCAAAACTGATGTCGTCATTGATCGCGAGGAGATTGCCCTCAGAATCGTAGAGCGCGAGGACAGTGTCGAGTTCGCCCGCGGGAAGGCTGAGGAAAGAATTATAGTCTGCGCCGCCGGCGATTTCGAAGGTGTACAACATGCCAGCTGTCGCCTCGAAGCCGAAGGTGTCCACCTCGCTGAAGCCTGGGCCGTAGACCGTGCCTGGACCCGCTTCGATGAAGCCGTATTGGGTCGTGCCGAGGGCAATCGCGTTCGCGCCGCCAAAGGTGTCGGGAACCACATCGACCGGCGGTTGAACCACCGCGTCGAGAGTATACCCGCCAGTGCCGGCGAAGGCGCCAACGCCAACGAAATAAGTTCCGGTGTTCGTCGCGGTGTATGTAAACAGCGAGCCAGTTCCCGCGCCGCCGTCATCGTCGGCCAGTTGTGGGAAGAACCCGTAACCGCCGCTGACAAAGGCGCCAGCCGTCGCGTCAAAAAGGAAAAGGGTCGTATCTTGCAGCGGGTTGGCGCCAGAACCGAAGGCGCTGAACATATAGGTCTGACCTGCAACCAAGCTGATTCCATAGAAGTCGGTTTCAGTTCCACTGATCACGCCATCGACCAGAACTTCCGCAGGCGCGGCCAAGGCGCCGATGACGGCCGCCTGGGAGAAATTCACTGAAGGAGACAGCACTGACGAACCTTTGCTGGTTCCCATGTCGCGGTCTTCTGGAAGAAACGCGATTTCGCTGGAGCCAAAATCTCTCTTGCCGAGAAACGCCGCAACGTCGCCGCGTCCCGCAGGTGACGGCGCGCGCGCCAGTGCAGCTAAGTTGGCGCTGAAACTAACGTCGCCTTCGAGTAACAGCTCCAAACGGCTTCTCAACTTGCTCATCTGTGTCTCCCTTGTGACCGCGGCGCCTGATGATGTTAAAGGTGTGCCGCCCCAACCCCACATGGTTAAGCGATGCAACGAGCGGCGCCAACATGAAATCTATGAAAACTCTCTTTTTTCCGGCGCTGTCAGCGATTTCCCTGCTCGGCTGTAGCGCGGGACCCAATTCAGCCCAGGCGCCTGCCAACCCAATCGCAACTGCCGCGTCGGAGGTCCCCCACATGACGAATCCGCCATCAACCAACGATGCTGCAACCGCGAATTCGCCGACCGTGGCGCAAACCGACAACGAGTGCGTCGCGGGTTTGCCTTTCGCGCGCGGCGCGGTTTTCTGCACTCTCGACGAATATCTCGCGCATTTGGAGATTCAGGGGGCGATAGACCTGCCTTGGTGGCGTGAAGTGCGGCCCGGCCTCTATGAGAGAGTTGTACGAATGCCGGAGGCGCAGCCGGAGGTCGCAACCCGCGAAGAACTGATGCGACGCTTTGGATTCCGCCGCTGAGGCGCAGAGGCCCTTGACAAGCGCCAGATGTTCACTATGCGTTCCGCCGCCCCCCCCAAGCGTACTTTGAGGAGCACAAGCCGTGGCGGATGAACTCGTCTTCTACACCAATCCGATGTCGCGCGGGCGCATCGTTCGCTGGATGCTGGAAGAAGTGGGGCAACCCTATCGCACCGAAGTGCTGGAATACGGCACGACCATGAAAGCGCCAGCATATCTAGCCATCAATCCAATGGGCAAGGTGCCGGCGCTTCGGCACGGTGACGCCGTGGTTACCGAGACCGGCGCGATCTGCACCTATCTTGCCGATGCGTTTCCCCAAGCAAACCTCGCGCCGGCGCCGCACGACAGACAACGGGGGCCATACCTGCGCTGGATGTTCTACGCGGCTGGCTGCGTCGAGCCTGCAGCCTGGCTGAAGGCCATGCAGTTCGAGCCGCCGGAGGATCGTCGTCGCATGGTGGGCTACGGAACCATGAAGGAAGTTCTTGACGCGCTCGAAGGCGCGGCGTCGCGAGGCGAGTATATTTTGGGCGACAGATTTTCGGCGGCCGACATCTATCTCGGGTCGCAAATCGGTTGGGGCGTCCAGTTTGGCACGCTGGAGAAACGCCCCGGGTTCGAGGCCTATCTCGGGCGCATCATGGGTCGCCCCGCCGCCGTGAAGGCGCGTGCGATCGACGATGCTCTCATTCCGAAAAATTAGAATGGCGACCCCGGAGAGACTCGAACTCCCGACCGTGTCCTTAGGACGGACCTGCTCTTCCAGCTGAGCTACGGGGCCAGCGCTTGCGGCTGTTGAGCTAGGCGATGTGGGCGGGCGCCGCAACCGGCTTGCGGGCTGGACACGCTTTGTCCACAGGACAACAATGTCCATGCTGGACTGGCTGGACCGGACCGCGGGGACATCGAAGGGGAGCTTTATGGCGCACCGTTACGGCAATTCCTGGTCGAACGCCGCCGCGGGCCTCACCGCGCTTTCGCACGCCCGCGCCAGCGTCGTTCGCTGGGGCATCGTCATTGCCCTGAGCGCACTCTGGATTGGCGGCGGCATGATCTTCTGGCGGGAAATGCCGCCATCGGAGGCGCTTTACCGCACCATCGGCGCGGTCAGCATGTGGGACAATTATTTCCGGACGACACCCATGCCGGGCCAGGACGGCGCTTTGCTGGAGCTTGTACGCTTCGCAGCGATCGCCACACCGGTGGTCGGTCTGCTGTTCGCGTTTTCGGGCCAGCTCGGGAGTTCGCTCGCGCGCATCTTCAATCTCGGCGCCGCCCGCCATATCGTCATCGCCGGCCAAAGCCCCGCTGCGCTTTCGCTTGCCCTCGATTGCAGCCGCGCCGGCGACGCGGTCACCATGATCGGCGGCGACCTCCCCGACGAGACGGCTCTGGGCTTGCGGCGCAAAGGGATCATCGTGCTGATCGGCGACGCAACTCAGCTCGAAACTTTGCGCACCGCGCGCGCCCACCACGCCGCCCACGTCATCGCCTTCAACGCGGACGACACCGCCAATTTGCAGATCGAAGCCGCCGTGCGCCGTCTGGTGGGCAAAGGGAAACGTAAGCCGCCAATCGGAGTTCACGTCGCCACACGTTCGCCCATGCTGCTCAAGGAAGCGCGCGAAATGCGCTCGGCGCAATCGCGTAAGAAGAGCGCCGACGCGCAGCCTGCGATCGACCCAAAGCCGTTCTCGCTTAACGAAACAGCGGCGAGGGCGCTTTTGCAGCAGGAAAGCCATGCGCTGCTCTCGCTCGCGCAACAACTCAAGCAAGATCGCGTGCATCTGGTATTCTTCGGCTTCGACGCAAACGCAGAGATGGTAGCCAATTGCACGCTGAAGAGCTTGTGGTCGGCGCATTTCGCGCCGCCACGATTGACCGTGCTTGCGCCTGATCCGCAGGCGACGGAAGCAGGGTTTAAGGCGCGCCACCGCGAAGCCTTTGCACACCCAGGTCTCTGGAGCGCCGACATCGCTTTTATGCCGTTCAATTGGGACGCGGCCTCGATTGGCGCGGAAATTTTGGACGCCGTAGAAGCCGCGCGCGGCAAGCCGACCGCGATCGTGGTTTCCTCCGGCGCCGATCCTGGCAACATCCACCTCGCCATCGCGCTGAAGCGCGC
>CADEDG010000023.1:31005-32322 GCA_902826035.1 uncultured Alphaproteobacteria bacterium | reverse complement strand
CATTGCATTGAACCTCTCTGATATCTGCTACGAATTGAACCGTTGTTTTCCAAAGCCTTAAGCCAGATTGTTGGACATCAAAAACGGGCCAAGAAGAAGTGCTGGCTGAATTCGTACGCGTTGATCGGTGGCTTGGCGGGTTCGTCTGGGGGTTTTGGGGGATCCAGCGACGCCTTGGCCTTTGCCATGGACGCGGCCACGGCTGCGGATGCTGATTTCGCGCGTTTGGCCATGTTGCTTTTTCCCGCCGATATTAAATCCACGTTAGCCGCTTATTAAGCGCACGTCAAGGGCTTGACCCCTAGGGTGGTTAGGCGTATATTATACGCACGTCGGGACGCGCGCCCGGCGTCCCCAAAAATCTAGCCGTTTGGCCCCAGGTGTTCGAAGCACCCGGGGCCGCCGCGCAAACGGCATCGGAGCAAACCCGATGGAAAACAATAACCCCACCACGACCGAGGCGAAAGTCCCGGTCTCGCTGGCGATGATCGTGGCCTATACTGGCCTGGTCGCCCTTTTGGGCATCACTGCGGTCGCCGCTTTCTACAACGCTGGAGGCTGGCTTAGGCGCGGCTTTCTGGAGTTGGCCGCCTTTGCCGTCGTCACCGAGATTGCTGCCCTGGTGATGGCGGCCTGCGCGGATTTTGTCTGGGGGCGCAAGCGGTCCAAGACCGTGCGCGCGCTCGCGATTGGTATTCTGCTGGCAGCCGCGATCGGCTGCGAGGCGTTCAACGGCTTCGGCGGTTTTGTCGCTTGGCAGGATACGGTTGCGGAACGAGCTGAAAAGCTTGTGGAACCCCAGCGGAACGCTATCGCCGCCGCCGACGCTCGGCTTCAAGCCGGGATAGAGGCGGCGCAGGCCCGCATCGACGCCGTCGTGCGGCCGGACTGTGAGGGGCTAGGCCCCCTTACCTGTGCTTCGCGCACGGAGGCCTGGGAAGCGCAAACCGCGCATGACCGGGCCGATCTGGCCGCAAAACAGCGGGAATTCGACGGACTCGACCGCGAGGTCGAGACGCCGGCCCCGCCCTTCGGCAATGATGCCGTGGTCGCTTTCTTGGCCTTCATCGGATTTATTAAAGTCTGTGGACCTTGGGCGATCAGCATAGCGTTCCAGCGTTCCGCCGCGCCGAAACGCGCGAAAACGGAACGCGGAGCGGCGCCAAGCGGAGCGGCCGGCGGAAACGTCGTCCCGTTTCAGCGCGGCGAGGGAGGCAAGCAGATGGTGCGCGGCCTGCGCGGCGCCGGCATGTCCTTCCGTGAGATCGAGCGCCGTACTGGCGTGCCGATCTCGACCCAGCATCGCTGGTGCAGCAA
>CADEDG010000023.1:0-30905 GCA_902826035.1 uncultured Alphaproteobacteria bacterium | reverse complement strand
GCGGGGGAGGGGGGCGCGTATTATTCGGCCCCGCGCGTGGCCCGCGGCCAAAAAGTCACCCGCCGCTTCCTGCGCGAAAGCTTTGTTTCGGGCGCCCGCCGCGTGGTCGATGCCGGCGCGCCGGCCGGGCGGCTCGCGAGCAAGACCCGCGCCGCTATTGGTCGCCGGCTCAAAAAGCGCGGCGTGGGCTTCAACAAGGCGGCGGGCCTGCGCGCCCGTAAGCTGGCGCGGCGCCGGGCCGAGCGCCCAGGCGGCATCGCGATTCGAGATGGCCGCGCCTACCGTGTCGGCCAACCCGCGCGCCCGTTCCGCAATTCGCTGCGGGGAGGGCAGGGCGATCTGATGGAAGCCGCCCGCATGGGCAAGAAGCCGCGCCGGGCGCGCAAGCCGCGCATAGCCCGCTGACCCTTCGTTAATTCGCGCGGGGCATTGTCCGCCCCCGATGGCTTCCGTTTTTGACCGCTTCACCGCCGCCGGGCGCGCGCTCGTCGCCCCGAGCGCGGCGCTGCCAGCGCTTACCAAGATGTCGTCTCCCACCTTGGAGCTGAAGGCAAGCGACGCCCGCGCCGCGTCGATGTACTTTCGGGTGGGCATCGAGCAATATCCGCCCAGCGATTACGTCAGCCTAGTCAAGCGCTACGCCACCAACGCGGTGGTTCGCCGCTGCGTGAAGATGATCAGCGAGGCGGTGGCCGCGATCCCGCCGTCGCCGAAGCTGCGGGGCCGGGAGAAAGAGCGCTTCGCCGAAGCGATTAGCCGCTTTCTGCAAGCGCCCAATCCGCGCCAGGATCGCAGCGGATTGATTGAGCAGCTGGCCGGCTATTTCCTTCTGCATGGCAATGCGTTCGCCGAACTCGTTCCAGGCGCCAGCGCAGGCTATGCGCAGATGTACGCCATTCGCCCCGAGCATATGCGCATCGTGCCCGGCGCCGATGGCTGGGTCGAGAAATACGTCTATCGCCCCGGCACCGGCGCCGAGAAGCATTGGCCGGTCGATATCGAGCGCGGCAAAGCCGCCATCCTGCACATCGCCGACTTCGCGCCCGACGATGACCTCTGGGGCAGGGGGGCGCTCAAGAGCGTCGAGAAGGAGCTAGACGTTTACGACAATTGCTTCGACTACGCCCGCGCGCTGCTGAAGAATGGCGCGATGCCATCGGGCGCGATGAAGTACGCCCCGCAAGTCGCTGCCGGCGAGCCGCAGCCCTCACTGAGCGAGGAGCAATTCCAGCGGCTCAAGCAACAGCTTACGCGTCAGACCGAGATGGGCAACAAAGGTAAGCCCATGATCCTCGACGGCGGCCTCGATTGGGTGGCGTTTTCCTGGAACTTGGTGGACATGCAGGCCGAGGAGCTGCGCAACGGCGCGGCGCGCGGAATCGCGCTCGGCTTCGGCGTGCCGCCCATGCTGCTCGGCATTCCGGGAGACAACACTTACTCGAACTATAAAGAGGCGAACCGCGCTTTTTACCGCGCGACCGCGATCCCGCTGGCGGTGAAATTGTATGGCGCTATCGGCCGCTGGTTGGGGGCGTGGACAAACCAGCGCGAACTCACGCTTGAGGTTGATGAGGATAAAATCTACGCGCTGGCCGAGGAGCTGACCGAGACCTATCAGCGGCTCGAAACGTCGCGCTTTCTCACGCTCGACGAAAAGCGCGAGCGGGCGGGCTTTGACGCTCTGCCCGATGGCCTGGGCCAGCGCGTCATGGTCAATGGCTTCGAGACGCCGCTCGATGCAAGCCTCGCCAGCGCGCAGATCGGCGTTGAAGGCGCCGCCGCCGGCGTCGAGGGCCAATTGCTCAGCAATCAAATGATGGCGGCGAATCCCGGCTACGACCCCGGCAAGGATCGCGACAAGGACGGAACCAGTGCTGAAGGCACGGGCGTCGAGGGCGGCGTCAAGAAACCAGCGAAGGGCGCCAAGTGAAGCCGGCGGGCGCGCTTAGCCCCGCCGATCTGATCGACCCTGCGGCGCGACCGCTGCTGACTATGCTCGACCGCATGGAGCGCAGCCTCGAAACCCAGCTTGCGCGCCAGCTTGCCGCGTTCGAGCAGGGGTTAGCGGTTCCCGATTGGGGCGCTTCGCGGTTGGCGGCGTTGCTGGTGCCGCATCTGGTGCAGGTCGCCGACCACGCCGTCATGATCCAAGACCGCGCCTGGGGCCGCATGCAGGCCAAGGACGTCGACACCTTCCGCGCCGCGCGTGTGGATTGGGCGCGCCAGCATGGGGCGGCTTTGGCGGTCAATCTCGACGCCCAGACCCGCGCCCGGATCCGCGCCGCTATCGAGCAAGCCACGCGCGAGAATTGGTCGCCCGACACGCTGCGCAAGCGCTTGCAGCAAGGGCTGGTTCCGGGCTTGCCCGGCCTGGCCCCGCGCACGCGCGCCGAGCTGATCGCGCGCACCGAGCTGCACAACGCCGCAACCTACGCCCAGGAGCGCGAGGCGCTGGGCTTGGCCGAGCGCGGCGCCGATCTGGTCAAGGTCTGGACCGCCACCCGCGACCACCGCACCCGCCCGCACCATCGCCGCGCGCATGGGCAGACGCGCGAGCTGAAAGAGGATTTCCAAGTCGGCGGGCGCGCCATGAGCCGGCCCGGCGATCCGCGCGGGGGCGTTCACAACACGGCGCGGTGTCGGTGCGTCGCACGGCATTTGCCGCGCTCATATCTCGGCCAGGATCGCCAGCGATCCGCTGCCGCCGTCATCAATCTCGCCCGCCGGCAAGCGGGGGAGGGCGGGAGCTTCACGGCGGCGGTGGTGGGGCACGCAGCCGACATGGACGCAGCGCTAGCCGAGATCGTGCTGCGCCAGGCGCGGCGCGAGCCCGGATGGAGCGCGCGGGCGGCGCAAGCAGCCATTTCGGCGCTGGAGGCCGAGGCAGCCGCCGGCGCGAGCGGGCGCTGACGGAATTTTAACTGCGGCGTGAGACGAGCACCGCCAGTGCGCTTTCTCGCTCCTCTCGCCCTCGAAACCAAGTCCGCCGCCCTGCAAGAAAAGCTGGCGAGCGAGCAGATCGAAGTCGTGTTCCCCGAGGTCTGGGGCGACGTTGCCGAGCTGGACTACAAGGCCGACGGCGACGGCGCGGGCGAGATCACGGGCTACGCCTCGGTGTTCAACGAGGAAGACCGAATCAACGACATCGTGCTTCCGGGCGCGTTCACCAAGTCGCTTAAGGAAAAGAAGGCGTCGCGCCTGCCGATGTTGGTGGGCCACGTCCAACGCATCCCGGTGGGCGTCTGGACCGAGCTGGTTGAGGACCGCAAGGGCCTGCGCGTCAAGGGCAAGATCGACATTCAATCCGAAGACGGCGGCCAGCTTCACCGCGTGCTCAAGATGGGCGCCGAGATCGGCATCTCCATCGGCTATCGCGCCGTGGTGCATGAATACCAGACCGACCCCAAGACCAACGACACCAAGCGGCTCTTGAAGCAGGTCGATCTGTACGAAATCAGCCTGGTCACCATCCCGTGCTGCGACGGCGCGCGCGTGACCAGCGTCAAGCATGTCGCCGCCGAGGCGCCCGAGGATACCGCGCGCCGCGCAGCACTCTCGCTGGCGCACAAGCAAATCGCCGCTTTCCACACCAGCCTCGCAGCCGACCGCTTGGCCCAAATCGTTCGCAGCCTCAACGCCTGAAGGGACTAGAGATCCATGAAGCCTGTTCGCCGCCAAGACCTAGTGGCCAATGCCGTGCCGCTGGAGAGCAAAGAAGTCGCGCTCGCCCCCGAGCTTAAGGGGCTGCTCGATAATTTCGGCAGCGCCATGGACGAATTTAAGAAGGTCAACGACGCCCGCGTCGCTGGCATCGAAAAGAAGTTCGACGACGTCGTCACCAACGACAAGTTCGCCAAGGTCATTCAGGCCAGCGACGAATTCCGCGAGGACTTCAACAAGAAATTCGCCGAGCTGCAAAAGGCCAAGGCGTCCAACGACAACAGCGACGACGAGCTGGACGAAAAAGCCACCCGCTTGCGCAACATCGAAAAGAAGGCGTTCGACCGCTACATCCGCTCCAAGGAAGGCGAGCGCGATATGCGCGAGGCGCAGGCGCTCGCTGGCTCGCCCGAGTACAAGGAAGCGGCCAAGGCCATCAGCGAAAAGCTGGGCATTGAAATCAAGGATCTGAGCACTATCGTCGCCGAGGACGGCGGCTACATGATCCAGCCGGAATACGAGCAGGACATGGACGAAATCCTGCTTGAAACTTCTCCGATGCGCCAAGTCGCCAACGTGCGCTCCATCGGTGCGCCCGAGCTGGTGATCCCGGTCAACCGCAAGGGCACGACCGCGGCGTGGGTCGGCGAAACCGGCACGCGCACCGCGACCAGCACGCCGGAAATCAGCCAGGAGCGGTTCCGGGCGCACGAAATTTATGCTTACCCGCTGGTCACGCTCTCGATGCTGGAAGACGCCCAGTTCGACGTCGAAGGCTGGCTGCACGACGAAGTGATCGAAGCGATCATGATCGAGGAAAACCTGCAATTCGTCACCGGCAACGGCAACGGCAAGCCGCAGGGCTTTCTCGATTCCGCGATCACCAAAGTGTCGGCGGCGACCTACGACGCCAACACCAATTGGGGCTCAATCGCCTACAAGTTCACCGGCGTGTCGGGCGGCTTCGCCGCAGCACCCGCCGGCGCCGACGCGCTGATCGGCTTGGTCTACGACATCAAGCCGCGCTTCCGCGGCAACGCTTCGTGGGCGATGACCCGGCGCACGCTGGGGAGCGTTCGCACCCTGAAAAACAGCCAAGGCGACTACATCATCCGCGACGCCATCACCGAGTCCGGCCTGGTGCCGGTTCTGCTCGGTTATGCCGTGGACGAATTCGAGGACATGCCGGAAATCGCCGCCGACACGTATTCGGTGGTGTTCGCGGATTTCGAGCGGGCTTACCAGATCGTTGACCGCGTCGGCATTCAGGTGCGCCGCGACGAGATCACCCAGCCGGGCTATGTGAAGTTCCACTTCCGCAAGCGCACCGGCGGCGGCGTTCGCAATTACGACGCCATCAAGCTGCTGAAGTTCGGCACTTCGTAAAATCAAGGGGCCGGGGCAAAACCCGGCCCCGCTTTTGGGTTTGGCGGGATCATCCGCGGGGCAACAGGTTTTTTAGGAGCAGAGCATGAGCGCGCGGCGCCAACTTCATCTGGGGGTCAGCCCGGCTTATCTGATCGCACCGGCGACGCTCGCCGCCGACAACACCCCGGCGGCGGTGTCCATTCTTGGCTTTGAGGGCGTCCGCATCCTCGTCGGCGTCGGCGTCGGCGGCATCACCTTCGACGGCTCGAACAAGATCGAATTCAAGCTGCGCGCTGGTGACGGCACCGTGGGCGGGCACGTGGCGGTCGCATCGACCGACGTTGAATTCGTCACCGGCGACGCTTGGGCTTCCGGCGGCATTATCCGCAGCTTGGTCGCGGCCCATGCGGCGGCGACGGTCTACGTCTACGATTACGTCAACACCGACCCGGCAATCACGCACTTGTCCTGCTTGGCCGATTTCACGGGCACGCACGGGACCGGCACGCCGTTGTTCGTGCTGGCGGAGCGCTACAAGGGACGCACCGAAAACCCGGTGGCCTGATTGGCGAATTAGCTTAGCGAGTGAGGGGGCGCCGGGTTATTGCCCGCGCCCCCTTTGTTTTGAGGAGCACTTCCTATGAAGACCGAGCGCATTCGAGTCACCAAGTCATGCCGCGGCAGCGCCGACGGCTTTACCGTGCTTAACTTCGAGCCCGACGGCGGGCCGGCGAAGGATGGCGTCTATGAGGTTGCATCCAGCCTCGCCGCCGCTTTCTGCGACGAACAGAAGACCGCCGAAAGGGTAGGGCTGGCCGGCGTCGCCGATAAGGTGGCCGAAGCTGTCAGCGGCGCGGTTGAGGCCGTCGCTGCTGCCGCCAAGCCCAAGGGCAAGGCCGCCAAGGGCAAGGCCGCCGAAGACGAACCGGCGCCCGACGCGCCCCCGGCTGAGGGCTGAGCGTGAGCTGGTCCTACGCCCCCCCCGGCTCCGGCTTGGTCAACACCACCGCCGTGCAGATCGCCGCCGCGCCAGCCGATGCGGTGCAGCGCAATTACATCGACTCAATCCAGATCGACGCCACCGCGTTGACGGCGGCGAGCGAATTGGTGATCCGCAGCGGCGCGACCGGAACCGTGCTCTGGCGCTGCATCATCGGCACGGTAGGCTTGCTGGGCGGGCGCAACATCCCGTTCAACCGCCCGCTGGCCGGGGCGCCGGGACAATTGCTGGAGATCGCGCTGCTCACCAACCCGGTCGCCGGCTCAGTCTATCTCAACGCCCAGGGCCACACCGGGCCTTAAGGCATTACCAATGAGGCGCGGCTAGGGTCGCGGGCGCGATGGCGTTTTTCTTCAACCCGTTCCAGCCCGCCGAGCCGATGCCGCCTCCGGCTATCGTGTTCGCGCAATCGGCGGCCCCGGCCAGCGAGCCGGTCAGCGTCGCGACCTTCCGCGCTTACGCGCACATAGACGATAACGACGACGACGCCACGCTTTCCGCGCTGCTTCTGGCGGCGCGCCACCTGGTGGAAAAGCAAACCGGGCGCGTGCTGGCAGCGCAATCGTGGACCGCCAAGCTGGAGCGCTGGCCCGACCCCGACCGCAACGACGGCCGCATCCGCATCCGGCTCAATCCGCCGCCGCTTTCGATCACCAGCGTCGCCGTCGATGGCGTCACCATCGCCAGCACGCTCTACACGCTGCGCGGCGCCGAGCTGGTGGTCAGCCAGGATTTAGAGGCCTTTCCCGAGGGCGACACCATTACCGACGGCGTCGTCATCACCTTCGCCGCCAGCCCGGACGCGAGCGGCTATCCGCAATTGCTGACCGCGCTGCAAATGCTGGCCGCGCATTGGCACCGTAGCCCGGAGGCGACGCATACGTTCGAGGCCGGCTTGACCGCGACCCCGCTAGCGGTGGCCGCTTTGATCCAATCTGCACGAGTGATGAGGGAGCTAAACTGATGAGCCGAGAATATCGCGATCTGCTGGTGAAGGGCGCGCCGGATGGCGAGGGGCTGGAAGAGAAGGCGCGCGGCGGGCGTGGCGGGCGCGGCCTTCTCCCTAACAGCATGGGCCGAATGCTAATGCGGCGCTCGCTCAACAAGCGTAGCAAGCTGGCGAGCGGCCCAACGGGTAATGACGCATTTCGAACGAGGGTCGCCACCGGCGCCCGCGTCCGGCGCGCCGCCGGCTATCTTCTCAGGCGCAAATACAGAGCGTGATGCACAGCGCCGGCGCTCTCAACCAGCGGATCGCTCTAGCGGCCCCGAGCTTCACCAAGGACGCGCTTGGCGGGCTGGTGCGCGTTGACGCGCCCGGCGTGCTGGCCTGGGCAAAGGTGAGCCATGTGGGCGCGGGCGAGCGCTTCGCCGAGGGCGCCATGCAGACCCGGCCGGAGCTGCGGGTGGTGATCCGCTGGCGTGCGGGCATCAAGCTGCGCGACACGCTGACTTGGCGCAATCAGGCTTATGAGATCATCGCCGAGCCGCGCGAGACCAGCGACGTGCAGAAGCGCCGGTTTCTGGAATTGCTCTGCGTCAAGCGCGGGGCCGGGGCGGGGACACAAGCGCCGCCATGACCACGTTCGCCCCCCCGGCGGTCGTGGACCGTGACGGCAACCTGGTTCTGCACGCGCGGGGCGGGGCGGTGCTGACCGTTGATTTTACCGACGCGGCGGGCGCGGCGCGCGACGTTTCCGCCCTGACGCTATGGTTCGAGATCGACGGCGTGTGCCGGGTGACGTGCGCCAACGGGGCCGCCAATTCCCAACGCATTGTGACGCTGACCCGCGCCCATGTTCAGGTCATCGGCGTCAACGGCAAGGCCGCTTTTTCGCTGGTCGACGAGACCTCAACGCCTATCGTGCTATGGGCCGGATTCGCGCGGGTGCAGGGATTTGCAACGCAGCCGGCCTAACAGGAGCAAACAAGCCTATGCTAACGCCCAAGCCGACCCTCATGCACCGCGCCCTGGTGCTGCAAATCTACATCGACCCCCAAGCCGACCCGGACGACGGCGATGCGCCGATGAAGCTTAATGTGGACTCGGTCATGCTCGACATGGATGGCTGCCACGGCGATCGCGTGACGGCGATCCGGCTGCTACGCCGCGCCTTGGGCAAGCTCGAGGATTCCGTGGCTTGGCGTCACCTCAGCGAAATCACCACCGCCAGGCATGCCGAAACCCAAAGTTAAAGCCCTGCTGTCATCACCGCCCAGATGGCCCCGGACGCGGGGCGGGGGAGAGCGCCGGCATGGCAAACGCCATTTACCCGAAATACAAGGAACTCCTGCTCGGCACGCAGACCGCCAGCTCGCTCACTTCCGGCACGGTCAAAGCCGCCCTGATCGACACCGGCACGTACACATACAATTCCGCTCACGATTTTTGGGACGATGCCGTCGCGGGCGTGATCGGCACCCCGCAGACCATTGGCACCAAAACGGTCACCAACGGCACGTTCGACGGCGATAACGTCACGTTCACCGCCGTGTCCGGGGCCAGCGTCGAGGCCATCATCCTCTATATCGATACCGGCGGCGCCAATTCCACCGACCCGCTGGTGGCTTATATCGACACGTCCGTCACCGGCCTGCCGGTTACGCCGAACGGGGGCGACATAAGTATAACTTGGTCAGGCTCTGGAATTTTCACGATTTAAGGAACGCACCGCAATGACCATTCTCGTGATCAGCGGCCCGCCCAAGAGCGGCAAGACCATGGTGGCCGTAGCGCTGCGCAACAATCAAATCACCAACGGCAAGAGCGCGTTGCTGATCGACGAGCAGCAAGACGGCGAGCTGCTGCATCTGATCGAGAAGATCATCGCCGGCGACCCGCTCAAGCCCGGCACGGCGGCGGATCAAATCAACTGGAAGCCCGAGCCGCTGGTGATCCTGGTCGGCGCGCGCGAAACCATGCTGGCCGAGATCGAGCAAATGGTTCCCGGCTTCGGCGCCAAGCACGCGCCGATTTTGCGGCTGACCACGGCTCGGGGCTGAAAAAACGCCCGAGAGGAAATCGCTTAGATGCTCCTGCTCAATTCCACGTCTGACCTGTTGCGCGTCACAACGTCGAGCGCGGCGACCCTCAAGGTCCATGCCTCTTACGTGGATCTGAACGGCTCGACGGTGACGCCGGGGCGCACCAACACGGCGATTGCATCGGCGACCACAACCACGATTGTCGGTTCGCCAGGGTCATCGACGGCGCGCAACGTCAAGGGCGTGCTCATTTTCAACGACGATTCCAGCGTCGCTTGCCAAGTGACCGTGCAGCATACCGACGGCACGACCGCGGTGGATGTCGTCACTTACAATCTCGCGCCGCAACAGGGCGTGCAGTACAGCGAGGGCAATGGCTGGTCGCTGACGGGCGTCGCCGTGCCGACATACCCCGATGTACAGACATTCAATGGCGTGTCGGGCACATGGACTAAGCCGACCAGCTTCACGCCGCGCGTGGTTATCGTTGAAATTATCGGCGGCGGCGGCGGCGGCGGGGCCGGCGGATCGCTTGCGACGGCCACGGTCTGCAAGGGCGGCGGCGGCGGCGGCGGCGGCGCATGGCAACGCTGCGTATTCAACGCGAGCGATCTCGCCTCCACAGAGGCGGTGACCATTAGCGCCGGTGGAACTGCGGGCGTGCCGGGCGCGGCGGGAGCGCTGGGCGGCAACGGGGGCGCGGGCGGCAACAGCAC
Organism: uncultured Alphaproteobacteria bacterium; assembly: GCA_902826035.1. Classification (GTDB taxonomy): domain Bacteria; phylum Pseudomonadota; class Alphaproteobacteria; order Caulobacterales; family Aquidulcibacteraceae; genus Vitreimonas. The sequence goes on along the minus strand of CADEDG010000023.1, from coordinate 21,176 downwards.
GTTCGGCGCCTGGGTTACGGGTTACGGCGGCGGCGGCGGGCGCGGCGGGGCGATTTCCAACGCGGTCACTGGCGGCGGCGGCGGCGGCGGCGCGGGCGGCGCGGGCGCTGTGGGGACGACTTCAGGCGGCGGCGGCGGCGTGCCTACGGCGGCCACCAATGGCGCGGGCGGCCAAGGCACCACGGGCAGCGTCGCGGTATCAACCACGCACAACGCCGAGTTTGGCGGCGGCGGCGGGGCCGGCATTGCAGGCACCCCCGTGGCGGGATCGGCGGGCGGTTCGTCGTTGCGCGGCGGCGGCGGCGGCGGGGCCGGCGGATCCCACAGCGCAACGCCGGCCAACGTTGCGGGCGGTGCCGGCGGGCGCTCGGGCATCTATGTAAGCGGCGGCGGTGCAGCGGTTGGCAGCGACGGCGCATCGCCAACGGCGGGCGGCGCGGGCAGCAATTGCAACAGCGGCAAGGGCGGCGGCGGCGGCGGTGGTGGTGGAACGTCCGTAACAGCGTCCACCTCGGGCGCAGCCGGCGGCGCGGGCGGCATTGGCGGTGGGGGCGGCGGCGGCGGCGGCGCGGGGATGAATCCCGGCCTCGGCGGCGGTGGCGGGCTGGGCGGGGCCGGCTATTGCATAGTGTACACGTGGTGATGTGGCCAATCCGGGCGCCTTCCATCCCGAGCTAGTTCCGGAAGCCTGGTTTGACGCTGAGGCCAAGGCCGAGGGCTGGTTCGCGGCGGAATTGCTAGCGGCGAGCAGCGGCGCGGCGACGCTTTCCCCATCGCTGCTGGTCAACACCAGCGTGTTTTTCGCGGCGGCCGTCAGCGCCACGGCGGCGCTTGCGCCAAGCCTTTACGACGACAGCGCCGACACGTTCCACGCGCCCAGCGTAGCGCAGCTCACTTTGCTTTCCCCGGCGCTGTTTGACGACAGCGCCGATACTTTCCCGGGCCCGACGCTGAGCGCCACGAACGCGCTGGCGCCGGGCCTCTATTCAGACGACGATACGTTCCATGCCGCGACAATAGCCAGCGCAAACACGCTTGCGCCGGCGCTGTTGAGCGATGCCGACGCCTTCCATGCGCCGACGCTGGCCGCTAGTTACGCGCTTACCGCCGGGCTCTACACCGACGGCGACACGTTCCATGCGCCAATTGTCTCCCCTGGCGCGGTGGATCTTGCTCCCGCGCTGCTGACGGACGGCGACAGCTTTTTTGCGCCATCGGTCGCGGCGACCTATACTTTGGCGCCCGCGCTTTACGCCGACGCCGATGCGTTCTTTGCGCCGACCGTGACCGCGTTAGCCACGCTCAGTCCGACATTGCTCAGCGACGGCGACACGATTTTCTCGGCCACCGTTTCCGCACTCAACACGCTCGCCGCCGCATTGCTCGACGATAGCGCCGACACGTTTCATGCGCCGACCATCTCGCTGGCCGGCGGCGGGGCGCAAACGCTCACGCCGGCTCTGTTCGTCGACGCCGATACATTCCACGCGCCCTTGGTCAGCGCGACCAACACGCTCGCGCCCGCGCTGTTCAGCGACGCGGACGCCTTTCACGCGCCCAGCGTCGCCGCGACGGCAACGCTTGCGCCGGCTCTATTCGCGGACGGCGACGCCTTCCACACCCCGACCGTCGTGGCGAGCTACGCGCTAAGCCCATCGCTGTTCACGGACGCCGACAGCTTCTATGCGCCGAGCGTCGCTAGCCTGTACGCGCTCGCGCCGGCTTTGCTGAGCGACGCGGATGTGTTCCACGCGCCCAGCGTATCCAGCACGATCAATCTCGCGCCCGCGCTGCTGGCCAATCTTGCGACCTTTTACGCCCCCACGATCACCAATGAGGGCGGCGAGGTTTCTTTCAGCGTAATGCTCAGCCTCGGGCCGCTCAACGCAACCGCGACCTTGCGCGATTCCGCGCTTGGTCTGGCGCTTTCGCCGGCGGGGGCCGCGGTTACGCTTTCGCAAGCGGATGCGCCGAGGGTGCAGCTTGCGCCGCTCGGGGCGCAGCGCACGGTGCAAATCCAATGATCCACGTCGAGGCCGGCGGCAAATGGCTGGCCTTTCCATGCCAGGGCGGCGACCGCACATGCCGCATTCCGCTCGCCCCCCAGCGCGGCGCGCAAGGCCAAACCTGGGCGCTGCTGAGCGGGGAAGGGGCGCCGGTCACGGTAGCCCCCTCGATCGATTGCAAGCTCTGCGGCTTTCACGGCCATATTCGCGATGGGGCGTTTCAGATCATTACGCCGGGCAACGCCGAGGCCGTCGAGCGCGCCATGTGGGGGGACGACTGATGCGGGTCACCGCACAAGTGCTCGGCGCCGATGCTTTGGCGCGGGCGTTCGCGGCGCGGGCGCAACGCTCCTCGCTTGCGGCGCAGGTCGCGCTTGAGGAAGCCGCGCAAATTGTCTCGGCTGAGGCGCAGCGCTCTATTATCGACGGCCCCAAAACCGGGCGGGTGTACAAAAAATATGTGCCCCGGCGCGACCACCAGGCCAGCGCGCCCGGCGAGCCGCCCGCCAACGACCAGGGCAACCTCGCCGCCAATATCATCATCGACCGTGCCGAACTCAGCTCGGGCCGCATCCGCATCGCCAGCTTGGCCGCGTATTCGAAAGTGCTCGAATTGGGCGGGCGCTTCATCGCCCCGCGCCCGTTCCTGCGCCGCGCGCTCATGGTCTCGCGCCGCGCCGTAGCGCGGGCGTTTCAGCTCGCCTATAGGCGCCTCGCCCGGTAACGCCATGGCAACCGGTCGCCGCCATGGTGCCCGGCGATGAAAGAGGCCGAGGCGTTCTTTGTCGCCCTGCTGGGGGGGCTGGAAGGGGACACCGGCGCCGGCGGGGTGATCCCGCTGCTTACGGCCGCCCACGGCACGCTGCCCAACCCCAAGCCGATCTGGTGCGATTCCGCGCCGCCGAACTCGGCCCAACCCTACCTGACCTTTAACGAAGCCTCAGATATTTCGTGGGACACGAGCGACACCCAGGGCGGCGAGCTGCTGGTCGACGTGCATGTCTGGTCCGAAAAGCCTTCGCGGCAGGAGGCGGTGGACCTGATGAACCGCATTGAAGACCTCTGCTTCGACCCGGCCTGGACGGTCAGCGGTTTTACGCTGGTCTATTGCCGGCCCCAGCGCGCGCGATGCGAAGCGGACGGCGAAGGTTTCCACGGCGTGGTGACGCTTTCGGTCATCATCGGCCACGGTTGAAGGGGAGTAGGGGCGCATGGCCAATCAAGCGGGCAAACTGACGGCGCTCAGCGTCGAAAGCGCCACCCCGACGGTTTACAACGCAGTCGGCGGCCTGCGCGCGAAATCGGTGCGCATGAACGCGCAAAGCATCGACGTCACCGACTCGGAATCCACCGACCTTTGGCAAGAGCTGCTGAGCGGCGGCGGCGTCAAGTCAATGGAGATTTCCGGCTCAGGCGTGTTCGAGGACGACGCCGCCATCGAGCGCGTGCGGACGCTGTTCATTGTCGGCACGATTGAGGATTGGCGCGTTTCGCTTCCCTCCTGGCAGCAGATCGATTGCCTGATGCACATTTCCAGCTTGGAGATCGATAGCCCGCACGACGGCGCGGTGGCGTTTTCGATCACGCTGCAATCGAGCGGCAAGCCCACGTTCACCGGCATCTGATTTTTCCTAGGAGCCCGCCTCGATGGCCAGCAAGACCGTTACTTCACTCGCCGCCGCCAGCGTGCTCGCAACCACCATGTCGGCCGCTGCCGCGTCGGACTCGCTTCAAGCGGTCGGCAACAAGCAAGACGTGTTCTATATGGTCAACAATGCCGGCGGCGGCTCGATCAACGTCACCGTCAAGCTGCGCACGGGGCTTAGCTCGAAGCTGGTGCGCGGTACTGGTGTCGTTGCGCTGGCGGATATCGTCGTCGCCGTCGCCGCCGGCGCCCGCCGCCTGATCGGCCCTTTCACCGAGGACTACATCCAGGCCGACAATTCGGTCACCATCGAGCATTCCGGCACGACCTCGGTGACCGGCGACGCCTACCGCTGCGCGCCAATCGACGCTTGAGAGAAAAAACCATGAGCCGAGAGTATCGTGATCTGCTGGTCAAGGGCGCGCTGGAAAGCGACGACGAGCAAAAAGCAGTGAGCTTTCGCGGGCAACGCATGAGCCGCGCCGGCCGGCGCTCCGTCGCAACAGGCGCGGACAATCCGGCGGCGCGCACGCCGCGTCAGGCTGGGATTCGTAAGCGGCTCAGCCTCGCCGGCGTCGGCATGAACAAGGCCGCCGGCAAGCGCGCTGTCGCCTTGAATAAGCGCCGCGCCAAGATGACCGCGCCAAAGAAAACCCGCAAGCCGCGCGCGGCGCGTCATCGCCAGGGCGCGGTCGTGGGCTCGGTGTTTGATGTGTACGGCGGCGGCCGGTGAGCGGCGAGCCCGAGCCGATTGAGCCGCCCCCGTTGTGGGGCGAGGCCCTGTTCACGCGCGCCGATGGGTCGGCGATCATCGCGCAGATCAAGCCAAGTGGGGAAGGGGTGCGCGTTGAATGCGCCGCCGCCCTGGAGCGCGACGAAACGCTGACTGACGCGGACGGAAGCGCCTGGCGCGTGGCTGAAGTCAAGCTCAGCGCCGATGGCGGCTATTCATGGGCGACGCTGGCGTTGCTGCAACCGCCCGTTAACCCAATCGCGCCAGAGCCGGAAGCGCCGCCGCGCCCCGCGCCAAAGAAAGCTGCCGATGCCGCCCCCGATGATTTCGACGACGACGCCAGCGACGAATCCGACGACTGACCACCCGCCCAACGCGCTGCGCGGCGAATCGGCGGTCATCATCAACGGCCGCCAAGTAGTGTTCTGCCTGACGCTCGGCGCGCTCGCCGATCTCGCCGCCGCTTTCGGCACCCGCAACAATGGCCAATTGTTCGCCCGCTTGCAGGGCGAATTCACCGAGATGGTCAACGAGCGCGGCGAGAAGACCGTCGCCGCTTCCGGCCCGTCGATGGCCGATCTGCCCGCAATCGTCGCAGCACTTTCCAATCGCAGCGTGTCCATGGACGAGGCGCGCGGGCTGGCGATCGGCGAGTTTCAGGAAATCATGACCGCCGTGGCGCGCGCGGTGGTCGCCGCGTTCCCCGAGCCGGGCGAAAAAAAAAGCGCCGTCGCAGCTCCGCCGCCGATGACGATGGCGACTTCCCCTTCGACCGATACGCCGGATTTGCCCTCGCCCATCTGAAGCTCGGCAGCGAGGCGAACTTCTGGGCCATGAGCCTGCGCGCGCTGTTGGCGGCGGTGGAATCGTTCGCCGAGCAATACCCCGAGGACGAGGAGACGGCGAAGTTTTCCGACGCGCCGTCGCGCGAGGAATGGGAAGCGCACAAGGCGGCGATGCGCCCTGCCGAGCGCGAATTCCACGGGCTGCACTAATTGTTGTTCAGCGCGAACAACAAGGCCCAGAGCAAGATCGCTAACCCAGCCATGCCGCGGATCATAATCCGTTCGGTTCCGCCGCGTTCTTTCCAGCGCATCACTTTGCTCCTGTTGTCCGCTTCGCCCGCCTTGCGGGCCACACTCGCACGCGCAGGCTTATAGCCCCGGAGGCGCGCGTGGGAACGGAAAACATCGGCGGCATCGATGTCGTCATTCAGGCGCACGACGCCCAGTATAACGCCGCCATGCGCCGCGCTCAGGCGACGGCCGGCGCTACCGCGCAACAAATCGCCTCGGCGTTCCGCAACGCCAACATGGGCGTCGGCTTTAACAAGCTCGCGAGCGACGCCGACCGCATGTTCACCGGGTTCGGCAATCGCTTTCGCTTGCTCGGTCGTGACCTTCGCAGCTTCCAGTTCGCAATGGCGGGCTCGCTCGGCGCGATTGGCGGATATATGAGCGGGCGGGCGTTCATTTCCGCTGCCGGCGGTTTTGAGCAGCAAATGAACATTATGGCGGCGGTCAGCGGCGAGGCCGCCTCCGGCATGTCTCAGGCGCGTGAGCAGGCCCTTGCGCTCGGCGCCGCCACCGCCCGCAGCGCCAACGACATCGCCGGCGCGCAGCTAGAACTGACAAAAATGGGCTTCTCCATGCAGCGCGTGCTGGAGCTAACCCCGTCAGTAACAAACTTATCCATCGCCGCCGACATGCCCATGCAGCAAGCCGCGCACACGGCTGGCGCTATTATGCGCCAATTCGGACTACAGGCGAGCGAAATGGAAAACGTCATGGACGTCATCGTCCGCGGCGCCAACCAGTCTGCTGCCGAGGTCAGCGATTTCGCCGGCTCGCTGCGTTACGCCGGCTCCATGGCGCGCGCCGCAAATATCGACCTCGAAACCACCGTCGCCATTCTCGAATCTGCCTCCAACGCCGGCATGGAAGGCTTTATGGCGGGCACCTCGTTTCGGTCTTTGGTGGGCGATTTCAACACGCCGACGCCAATCGCGTCACAGTTTTTCCGGCAGTTCAAAATTCAACTGCGCGACTCCGACGGTCAATTGCGAGACATCATCGATTTGATGGAGGAAGTGGCGACCAAGGTTCCGCGTAACCTACTTGGCCCCCCATTTCTGGAAACCGACTCCGCCAACCTGTTTAACGCGCTGTTCCCGGCCAGCCAAAGCGCGGCGGACTCGGCAACGGTGTTGCGCGCGCGCGATGTGGACAAGCGCGTTAATCAAACCGGAGAAGCGGCGCGCATAGCCGAAGCGCGCATGAAAGGACTAACCGGCGCGATTGAAGCGCTCAAAGGCGCGTTCGAGACTTTGATGGTGCGGATCGGCGATTCGGGGTTTTTGGGGCAGGCCACCAACTTCGCTCGCACGATGGGGCAATGGGTGTCAGCAATCAGCCAAGCAGATGCGGCCATGCTGGGCCTGGTGGGCGCCATCGGGCTGCTTGTGATCGCGCTCGGCCCGCTTCTGTTTGCCTTGGGGTCGCTTCTGACGATCCTCACCAGCGGGCTCGGGATGGCGATTGCTGCGGTCGCGGCGGTTGCTCTAGCTGGCGTGCTTCGAGAGCTGGAATCGGTGACGCGAGGCGTCAAAGAGGCGATGGACGACACCGCCGAGTCCTTCGACAAATCGGCGCAATCTCTGCGCGGCTTTGCATCCGCTACGCGCGACGTAAAAGCGGCGATGCTCGCTCAAAACGCCGTCGAAATACAGCCCTTGTTCGCTCACGCTATAGCAAAGGAAATGGAGGCGCGGCGGTTAGAGCGCATGGACCCACGTCACCCGTCTTACGCGGGCGAGGATCAGGGCTTCCGTGCGGTGGGCGATGCTGTCATTGGTGCGTTTCCCGGTGTTGAAACGGCCCACGACCGCGCCCGCCAAGCGCGTGTTGCCGCCGATACTGCGCAAGATCGGCTGGAACAGGCGCTAGCGGCGCGCGCGGCGGCCGAGGAAGATTATAGAGAAAGCGCGCCCGAGGTTATCGCTCAGCGCGAAGGGGAGCGCCGCGCCGCTTTTGAGGCGCGGAATGTTGCGCGGGCGGCGGCTGGCTCACGCTTCGACGAACGGGCGTGGCTTGAGGCGAACCCACAGCACGCCGCCGCAATGGCGCGCCCGGTGCCGCGCAACGACCAACCTTTCACGCCAGCGACGCCGGGCACGCGCTTCACGGGCTTCACGCCGCTGCAAGGCATCCAGCGCGAAACTACGATGCTGGAGGATTTGGTCCCGTTTGCGTGGCAGGGACAGCGCACGATCGATGCCCTCGAAGAAGCCAGAGCCATCCGCGAACAATCGATGAGCCCGATGGCTGGGCCGAACAACGAGCCGCGCTATGATCTGACCGAGGAGCAAGCGCAAGCCGAACAGATCAAGCGCGAGCGGGCTCGCCAAGCGCTAGCCCGCGGCGCTTCAAACGAAGAGGCCGAGCGCACCATCGCTGACCAGCAGAGGCTCGCTGAGGCGGCTGCTGATGGCGAGCGCGCTTATGAGCGCATGCGGATTCAGCTCGAACTGCTGAACCCGGTCTACGGCCGCACCCAGGAAGAGGCCGCCGCGCTGGCCGAGCAAATTGAAGAATCGGCGCACCAGGCCACTCGCGCCCAGGAGCGTATGAGCGCTTGGGCGCAGACCATGCGCGACGTCGGCCAGACCATCGCGGGCGCGTTCGAAAGCGCCATCACCCAAGGTGGCAAGCTGATCGACGTGCTGCGCAACATGGCCAAGGAAATCGTCCTGCTAGTGCTGCGGGCGACCGTGATCAAGCCGATGGCGGATTGGATCGGCAATATGTTGAACGGAGGCGGGGCCAAGCAAAAGAAGGGCGGCGGCGGCGACATCGTCAGCGCATTGGCGAGCGCGTTTTCGGGCGGCGGCGGTGGCGGTAGCTGGGCTGATGCGGTGTCGAGCTTTCTCGGCGGGCGCGCGCACGGCGGCCCGGTCTGGGCCGGCGGGGCTTATCGCGTCGGCGAGCAGGGGCCGGAGCTGTTTGTGCCCAACGCCTCGGGCCGCATCGTTTCGGCGGCGCAGATGGCGGGCGGCGGCGGGGGCGGGGCGGCCACCATCGTCTATTCCCCCAGCTACCAATTCACCGGCACGGCCGAGGAGATCGCCGCCGTTAAGCGCATGGTAGCCAACGACAGACAAAGGTTCGCGTCACAGGTCCGGGGGGTCGTTGGCGACCTCAAGCACCGTGGCCGCATGGGATGAGCTTTGACCGATCCTCTGGCGCTGCCGACGCGGCCGCGCATCAAGGCCAGCCGATTTAGCCTGACCCGCCAGCAGGCGTTCAACCCCATGCGCGGCGGCCACCATCAGGCCGTGGATCTGGGCGAGGCGCTGTGGCGTTGCGAATTCGAGACCACCGACCTGCCCCGAGACGAGGGCGGGGCGTGGCGAGCCTTGCTGGCGCGCACGCGCGGCAACCAGCGCACCATGCTGCTGTTCGACGCGGCGCGACCGCGCCCGATTGCGTACCACTCGACAGCCAAAACCGCCGCGCCGCTGGCGAGTTCGTCCACGATCAAAGCCTCCTCGGCGGTGATCCTAGCGAGCGCCGTTGGCGATGGCGTCGCCGGCTGGGGCGCGCCGCAAATTGTCGAAGTGGATCGAACTAACGGGCGCGTTCGGCTGACCGGGCTTGTGGCCGGGGCGACAATCTCCCCTGGCGACATGGGCGCTTGGCAAGACGGATATGCGCGCCGGCTGCATATCATACTCGAGGCGGCGACCGCCGACGCTGCCGGCGAAGCTTGGGTGAGCGTTGAGCCGGTTCCGCCAACTACGGCGTCAGCGGGCGCGCTGCCGACTGCGTTCGCAATGGAAAAGGCCTGCGGCGAATTCGTGGTGATGGCCTCCGACGCACCGTTCGCGGCCCAGCCCGGCATATCGGTCACCTTGCAGGCCCTTCAAATCATCAAGCGGAGCGCGGCATGACCGGCAGCATTCTAAATTACGGCTCGAGCGACAACGATTCCGGCGCCGACAATTTGCGCACATCGTTTCGCAAACTCGACTCCGCCGCGCAATTGAGCGTCATCTCGGCTGTCACCACGGCGCAGCCTGGCTCTCCAACCGCCGCCGACCTGTACATTCTGCCCACCGGCAAGAGCGGCGCCGCCTGGACCGGCTTCAGCGTCGGCAACATCGCCATGTATCACGACAGCGCCTGGATTCAGATCACACCGGTTGAGGGCTGGCGCGCCTGGATCAAGGACGAAGACCGCGTGATGGTCTACAACGGCGCCGCTTGGCAGTACGCGCCGGGCACGATCGTCATCGACGAGTTCACCTCATCGGGCACGTGGACCAAGCGCACAGGGTTGGTCAGCGCGTCGCCGCTGGTGATTGGCGGCGGCGGCGGCGGCGGCGGCGGCGCCAAAGTGGCGGCGGCGACCGGCGCTTCTGGCGGCGGCGGCGGCGCCGGGGCGGGTCTGGAGCTGAACAATTTTCCCGCCGCCTCGCTTGGCGCCACGGAGGTCGTAACCGTAGCCGCCGCTGGCGGCGGCGGCGCCGGGGCGACATCGCTAGGCGCGGGGACTAACGGCACAGCGGGCGGGAACAGCAGCTTCGGCACATCGGGCGCGGCGGTATTCCTGCGCGCGGGCGGCGGCGGCGGCGGCGAGGGTGGCGAGGCTAGTGCGGCATCTGGCGGCGGCGGCGGCGGCACGCCGCGCGGCGCCGGCAATTCTGGCTCAGGCGGCAGCGGCGGCACCACAAATGTAGGCGGCGGCGCCGGCGGCTCAGGCGTTAGCGGCACGGCGTCTACCGCCATCGGCTGCGGCTCCGGCGGCGGCGGCTGCTCCAGCGTCGGGGTCGCCGGCGAAAGCGGCGTCGCCGTAGCCGGCGCCGGTTGCGGCGGCGGCGCCGGCGGCGGCTTCGACGCCTCGAACAATCCGGCGGCCGGGGGCATCGGCCGCGCCAAGCATGTGTCCAACGACAAGGCCGGCGCCGCCGCCGGCGCCGCCGGCTCGAACGGCGCTGGCTATGTAGACAATGACGCTGGTGGCGGCGGCGCCGGCGGCGGCGCCAGCGTTGGCGCTAATGGCGGCGCCGGCGGGACCGGCGGGGCTTATGGCGGCGGCGGCGGCGGCGGCGCGTGCTCGCAAAGCGCCAATGGCGGCGCGGGTGGCGCGGGCGGCGCCGGCCTTGTCCGCGTCATCAATTATTTCTGAGGAGCATGCAGCAAATGGCTGAGCGCATAGCACTGGTGAAAAACGGCGCGACCCACAACATCATTATGTGGGACGGTGATTTGACTTACAAAGCGGCGATGGAGGCGCAGGGGTTCGCGCTTGTGCCGGAAGCGGAAGCGCCGCCGCCGGAACAGCAGACGCCGCCGGAATAAGCCGTGGCGGTAGCACTTACCACCGACGAGCGCGCCGCCCTGCAACGCGGCGCCATCGCCATTCGAACGCTTATCGATGTGCATCTCGATAGCGGCGACGGCGGGCGCCAATCGCTATGGGACGGCGATAGCGACCTCGACTATGACGGCGTAACCTACCGGGCCACGCCGGAAGATATAATTTCAATAGGCTCGATCAGCGCCGGGCAGGATTTGGGCGCCGAGGGCGTGCAGGTGCGGGTCAACGGCACGCGCTTGCGCGAGCTAAACCCGGACGCGGGCCACCCCGCCGCTTTGTTCGGCACCATCACCGGCCTCAATTACCAGATGCGCCGCTTCGATATCCGGTTTGCGTTTTTCAATTCCGAGACCGGCGCGCTGATCATGGTCAAGCGCCGGTTCGCGGGCTTCATCTCGCATATGAGCCAAAGCGAGGAGATCGACGAAAGCACCGGCCGGGCCGCGTGCTGGCTTACGATCAATTTGGAATCCATCGTGCTGCGCTATTCCAACCGCGCCGCGCGCACCCGCAGCCACGACGATCAACAGGAGATATGGCCCGGCGACACGGGCTGCAAATTCGTGGCGTCGGTAGCGGCCAATTCGACGCTGTCGTGGGGGCGTGCGCCGGTTGGCGTAGCAGGCGGCGGCGGCGGCGCTCCCGGCGGGCTTTCGCGTCCGCGTGTTTCGGCGGTATAAAAGTGCAACGCCGCCCCGACTGGCGCGAACGCCTCTGCGCCTGGGTCGTCGCCGCGCGCGCGACGCCGTTCGATTGGACGCACGCCAATTGCGGGCAAGCCGCGTGCGACGCCATCGCGGCGATGTGTGACGTCGATCTCGCCGCGCCCATGCGCGAGGGGTATTCGAACGGGTTTGGCTTGCTGCGCCGTTTGCGGCGGCTTGGCTTCTTTTCGGTCGCTGATTATTTCGACGCGCGCTTGCCGCGGTCGGCGCTACCCCCGCGCTGTGGCGATTTGCTGGGGCTCGGCGACGGCCCACTGCACACGATTGGAATTAGCGATGGCCGCGGCGGCGGATGGGTCCAGGGCGAGGCGGGGCTGACCCGGACGCGCTTGCCGGCCGCCTTCATCGTGTGGGTGGTTTAGATGGCGTTTATTGTCACCGCCATTGTTTCGGCCGTCAGCGCTGTGGTCACCTGGGTCGGCGCCACGCTTGCCGCTGGCGGCATTGGCGCGTTTGCGCTGCGAATCGGCATTTCGGTCGCCGCCGCTGCTTTGATGCGTTCGCTGACGCCTAAAGCCAAGACGATGGACCAAGGCGCGCAGATCGCCACAAAGCTCGACTCGGCATATCCGCGCGAGATCGCGGTCGGTAAGTTCGCGCTCGGCGGCTCAAAGCTGTACGAAAACGTCAGCGGGACGAACAACAAATATCTTTGGAACGTGATTCAGATTTCCGACGCCGAAATCAATCAAATCACCTCGGTGCAAAACGGCGACGAGGCGCTGACGTTTTCCGGAGACATTCACACCGGCTTGCGTGCGTGCACGTCGCACTTTCAATCCGCGTCCGGCGGCGACATGCTTTATCTGCGCATCTACAAGGGCACGGATAGCCAAACGGTCGACTCCGATCTCGACGCAGCTTTCGCGGAGATCGACTCAAATTTCCGGCTGCGCGGCCAAGCCTATGCGGTTCTACGCATGGAATGGGACCCCGACGCTTGGTCCGGCGGCGAGCCTCAGTTCGTGTTCGTGGGCGAGGGGGCCAAATGCTATGACCCGCGCACCGGGCTCACGGTTTACACCGACAACGTCGCGCTGATCGCGGGCCAATACGTGCGCGGGTTCTACAATAATGGCGTGCTGATTTGCGGCCTGGGCGCCAGCAGCGACGACTTGCCAGACGACGAATTGATTGCCGCCGCCAATGAGTGCGACGAAGCGGTGGCGTTGGCGGCCGGGGGAACCGAAGTGCGCTACCGCGCCGGCGGCGTCATCAGCAGCTTATCGAACGCGCGCGAGGTTATGGCCGATCTGGCGCTGGCGATGGGCGGCAAGCACCTAGACATCGGCGGCCAGATTGCGCTCTTGCCCGGCGTCGCGCGCACGCCCGTGCTCGATATCGCCGAAGACGATCTGCTGGCCGACGAGGGCATCGTGTTTGACGACAAGCGCTCGGCGGCGGATCGCTTCAACGCCATCGCCTCGACGTTTGTCGATCCGGCGACTGGCTACCAGGAAGGTGCGCTGCCGCCGCGCAAGGACACGGCGGCGATCACCGCTGACGGGCAGCGCATCGCCACCAGCCGCGCCTATCGGTTCGTGCATTCCAAAACCCAGGGGCAGCGGCTCGACGAGATCGAGCTGCGGCGCAATCGTCGCGAGGGTTACTTCGCGTGCTCAGCGCCAATGTGGGCCTTCGAGCTGACGCCCGGCGACTGGGTGACGGCGACCAATGTGCGCTGGCAGTCCGCGCAGAAATATTTCGAGGTAGAGACGGTCGGGCTGTCGATTTCCGGGGCGCCGGGCGGCGGCGCGCCGGTCGCGCGCGCTGCGCTCGGCCTTCGAGAGATTCACAGCGACGTGTTCGCGTGGGGCACGGGCGACGAGATCACGACAACGCCCGCAGCGCCGACGCGGCCGGCGGCGCTGGCGTCCAATTTCGACGCGGGCGGGCGGCTGAATGGCGCGGCGTTTTCGGGAAACCCAGTGCTGACGGGGGCGACCGCGTATCGCACGCCGCTCAATCCATTGTCGTCGTCGGACGCGGGATCGACCGCCACGGTGGCGATTGCGTCGCACACGTTGAAGACCAGCGAGGCGAACGAAGTCACAAAAACCGTGTCGTATAATTCCGGGTCGGTCACCGGCCTGAGTTTCACGACCTCATATTTTATCTGGGCTTATGATCCGACCTTTGCCGGCGGCGCCGTCACCTATGTCTCGTCCACAAGTTCGGAAACCTACATCGGCAACAACGGTTATATTTACGTAGGCTACATCACCACCGTTGACGACGGCGGCGGTGGCGGCGGGTCACCCCCGCCGCCGCCCGAATTCTGCGTCGCGGCGTGGGCTTGGATTGACGCCGAACGCTGCGCCGGCGCGATCCAAGGGGGTGACATGATCGACGTGCTCGGGGTGGACATGGCATCGGTCGCGCGCGCGCGCGTCGATGGCGCGACGCCCGCCAAGACGCTGGGCTATCGCCTCGTGACCACATCCGGGGTGACGCTCACCTGCTCCGAGTCAACGCCGATCACTCAGCCTTCGGGGCGTTGCATTCGCGCCCGCGACGCTCTAGGCGCCCAAGTCGCCGTGGACGATGAGCTAGGCCTGCGCTGGGAAACCATTGTCGAGAAAGTGCGCGTCGGTCTAATCGATGTCGCGCGCATCCACGTCGGCGGTCGCACCTATGCGGCGGGCGACGAGCCGGGCCGCCGCATGTTCACGCATAACCCCAGCAAGCCATGAGGCCACGAAAATGAGTTACGACCATATTCGCGCCGACGCTTACGCCCACGTTGCCGACCTCGATTCATCGATCAACGCCGGCGACAAGGTCTATCGAAACGTGGCAAGCAAGCGGCTGGTGAAGACGCGGATTAAGCGGCTCGATCCGCCGCCGGGCGCTCCCAATTTTGGTGTGTTCTACTTTTCTGCGTCGGGCTCACATTGCGACGATGCCGGCAAAGCCAAGCCGCTCGCCGACGGACGCGATGGCTTCCAGATCGCACCGGCGCATACGCTCACTATCCACAACGACACGCCCGTGGATCTCGACAAAGCGCTGGAGGCGGCGCGGGTTAAGGTTTGTTGCGACACCGAGCGCGCCGTCGAGCACGAGGAGCGCATGGCCGCGCTCCGCTAATTCCCGGCGCCGAGCGTCGGGGTCATGATTCGAATCATGATGAACCTTGCAACGCTTTCCTCCCTTGTCGCCGCCGGCCTGATCGCCGGCTGGTTTTTTGCAAACGTCGTCGCCTGGTATTGCGCCGACGATGAGCCCGTGCTCGGCCCCCGCAAGCCGGGGCGCGTGACGTTTGCGCACCAATTGCAGCGCGGCTTGCTCGATATCAGCGACACGCTCGGGCTCGACCGCTTCGGCAATTGGTCGCGCCGCGTCTGGGCCTGGTTGGGGCCGCGCGTTTCCAACCCCCAGCTCTACGCTTGGTCCGCCTCGGTCGCCGCCGCGTTTTTTGCGTCCGACCCCATGACCATGATGCAACGCGATCCCCGCGCCTTTATCGGCATCGTGCTCGGCGTGGTCGTGGTCAGCGCTGTGCTCAAGCCGTTTAGCGTCGACGGCGCCCCTGACCGCATCCCGCCGCCGGGCGCGATGGGGCCGGGCGCGGCGGCCGAACTGGCGGCGTCATGATTAGCGCGCGGCTCACCCTGATCGCAATTGTGGCTGGCGCTTTGCTGCTGAGCCACGGCGCCGCGTATTGGCTGGGCCGCGCCGCTGCCGAAGCCAACCACGCCAAGGTCGCCGCCGCCGACAATTCAAGCGCCGCCGCCGCCAACGCGGTCGTGGCCGAAGCTGTGAACCGGGCGGGCGGCAATAGCGCCGTCGCCGCCGCCGCTTTCGCCAGGGAGGCCAGCGATGCACGCCGAGAAATCGAACGCCACGCCGCGCCGCCCGCGCCGGGCCGGGTGGGGGCTTCCGCGCTGGTCGACCCGGCTCTTGCTCGGCCTGTGTTGTGTCGCGTTGAGCGGCTGCGCGGGGTGGCTGAAGGCCCCGCCTGCGCCGACGACGCCGCGCATAGGGCTGAGTGACGCCCAGCGCTCGGGCGCGCTGTGCGAAGGGCTCAGGGGCCGTCTGCCGCCGGCGGAGGAACTGGCGGTGGGCGAGGGGCTTTCGCTTTGGGTCGAGGCCGAGGCGCGCGCCGCGTGTTGGCGCGAGGGCTATCTGGCTCTGGTTGGAATCGCTGACCGGGCGGACAAGGAATGGGAGGCTTACGCCAATGCACGCCGACGCTAATTTGATCGCGCTTGAGCCGGCTGAGCTGATGGCGATGGACTTAATCGACCTGGGCTGGGAGCCGGACGCAATCGAGGAGGCCATGGGGCAAGAACCGGGCTGGCTGGCCGCGGCGATGGAGAAGGCGGCGGCCGACGCCCAGCGCGCGGGGCTGCATTAGTATGTCCCAAATTCATGCATCAAATGATGTAGAGAATTGGGACATTGTGCTGGGCCTAAGAGTGGGCCACTTGTGGGCCGGCCAGTTAAGGCCAGGCCCCGGATTAACTGGTTCCTAACAGCGGTTGTGAGATTGGGGGCGCCATGACCACGCTCTCGTCGCTCTCCCGCGCCGGCCTCGCCACCAAAGAAGGCTATCTATGGATTAACGCCATCGCCATCGTGCTCTCGCTGGTGATCGCGGTGATGAGCTGGAACGCCTACGACCAGCAAGGCCAAGCCGACCATGCGATGGTGTGCATCGTGTCGCAAGCGCTGGCTATCGCGCTGGCGATTCTGGCGCGTCGAGCCATCACCGCGCAAATGCCGCTCGCAGCGGCGGCGGCGTTCGCCTTGGCTTGCGGTTGCGCATGGTGGTCAAGTCACGGCCTGGCCCTGGCCTGGTATGAAGACGCCGAGCGAAACGGCGAGCTGATGGTGCTGTTCATGGCCGCGCTTGAGCCCGGTCTGTTTCTGTTGGCTGAACACATCAGCGAGGGCCGCGAGGTTCTGCGGGCGGCTCACGCCAAGGCCGAGGCCGAGGAGGCGGAAGCGCTCAAGCGCGCCCAAGAGCGCGACGCCTTGGCGGCTGCCGAGCGGCTTGCCCGGCTCGCGCCTACGCCTTCCGCTGCGCCTCCTGCGCCCGCGTCTAATATCGCAACGCTGGCGGGCCGCGCGCGGCCCAAGGCGGCGGCCAAAAAGCCAAGCCATGTGGCTCGTCGCGTAGCGGCCGGCGTTATGGCGGCGGCGGCGGGCGCCGCTGGCGCTCCAATGCAGGCGGCGGCGGCCCCGGCGGCGATCTCGGGCGCCGAGCGCCCCGCCAACCCGATGCCCAGCTATGACGATATCGACCGCGCCCGCTATGAGCTGCGCAATCGGGGGGCGATTGTTTCCGTGCGCGGCTTGGCCGCCTATCTAGGCTGTTCGCGCCATCAAATCGACAAGGCCTGGCCGGGCGGTCAGCCGATAGGTTTTGGCGACTAAAGGCCCGAGGAGGGGGCCAGCTTTTGTTGCGCCCCGTCACTCATTCCCCCGCCCCGGCCTATCCGCCGCTGCCGATCTTTGATGACGGCGACCCGCACCTTGTGCACGCGGATCATCCACCGCCTCGCAGGCCGCGCCGCCCGTTAGCTCTATGGGATACGCTTACCAAGCTGCGGTTTCTCGCCTCGCGTTCAAGAATTGTCATGACGCGCCCCCAATGGTCGCTCGCGCGATGCGCCGAACGAGCGTGATGACGTGCAGTAGGTGCGTGGCCGGCGCTCCCTCTGTGCGGATGCGGACGATGGCGGCCTCGCAAAGGGCCAACCGCTCAGCCCACTCCACCAGCTCACGCGCGAACGCCGCCTCGTCGTACACCACCATGCGCTTGCGATCCTCACCATAGCGGGAGAGGCTGGGGCCGTGTTTGGCGACGATGCCGGCCCACGCTTGGCGGAGAGGGAGTAGGTCGGTTTCTGGAATGACCGCGTCGGCTTCATCCCACCAATCGGCTAGGTGGTCCGAAAGCGCTTCCTCGGGGTCCCAGTGGAACGGTTCTTCCTCTGCCGCCCACGCCCAACAGCGATCATCGTCGCGCAAATAGTCCTCGGCGTCGCTCGCATCGCAAACCTCATCATCGGAAAGCATAACAAAGTCGTCGTCATAGGCGCTTGCCGGAATATGCTCTGCGCTAAGCAATCGCCTGAGTTCGCGCGTCTCGCGCGTGAGGTCGCGGAAGCAGGTCCAGTTCTCAGCAGCCGCCCACCGCGCGCCGCGTTCGTCCGAGAACACAACGCCATTGTTCCATTCCTCCTCGCCGAATCCGACATAGAATTGCGGCGTTTCTCCCTCCAGCGCGCGCCGCACAATAATCGGCGTAACACCTTGAAGTTTGTCCTTGGCGCTCAGGCCTAGCTTTATGAGCGCGTCAGGCAGGAGCGGGTCCATCGGGATCGGCGATGGTGGCGGTATGGGATATGACGCCAGCGCATCCGGATATGACGCCAGCGCATCCGGCGCTTGCGTGATTGTTGCGGCGATAGCTACCGCCTTGAAAGCGTCGCGCCTGCTGATCCCGCTCATGGCTGTTCTCCGTCTGCGGGGGCGCTTTGGGATTGTGCCTCGATTTCAGCCATCTCCTCGATATAGGCGAGCGCCCATTCGTCAGGGATTACGCCGGTGTTCTGCGGCGGCGCGCCAGGCGTGTGGCCGCAAACGCAGCGCGCGGGCAGGGTCACAATTGCTCCGCTGCGAGATCGGCCGCGATGTCAGCCGGATCGCGTGGCACGATTGAAAACTCTGGGATGTTCCCCGTCGCGTCGATGTGGTCGAGGATTTGCTGCTTGAGAAATTCGCGATCTTTCGCGGCGTCCGGGACGCGGGCTAGTTGCGCATCAAGCAGGGCGTCGACCCTTTCCAGGATCGCATTGGGAATAACGCGGAACACGCCGCCAAACACCTTGGGGAAAACGGTCACGGCTTCATCTCCATGCATGAGTAGTGCGGGCGCATCTTGGCGTTGACGTGCACGCTTGTGACTTCACCCCCGGCGCGCTTGACGCTGACTGTGTGTTCACCCTCGCCACTGCTCGGGATGATCCACTCCCAGCCATCGAAATGCGTCCATGCGTGCTCCATGTACCGCTCTGCCGCCTGTTCTACGTCAAGCGCTCGGATCGGAACCCAGTCGTCACGGTCGGCCATCCGCACGTCGAATAGGGGATAATGCCCACTGCCGTTGAGATGCCATGTGCGGCAGGCGTTGCAGAACTCAGTCATCTCGCGACGCCTCCGCCATGCGCGTGAGCGCCACAATCGTTGTAATTGCGGCGCCCCGTCCATCGCCCGGGTCGGCAGACTCCCGCTTCGCCGCGTCCAAAAACGCGAGCACCGCGGCGCGGGCGATTGCATCGCCTTGTTCGATAGACGGGAACCACACCGACCATTCCGGGATCATTTTGCGAACGCATTCGCCGGCTGCTTCAATCGGGGTCATCGTTTCGCTCCCTGCGGAAGGCCCGCGAAAAACGCATCGACCCCCAGGCCCAGCGCGCGCGCCGCTGCGAAAAGCGTGGCGGCCGAGATACGGTTGACCCCGTTTTCGTATTTTTGCACCTGCTGGAAAGTGACCCCAAGTTCCTGAGCGAGCGCGGTCTGGCTCAAGCCGGCGGCGTGGCGTGCTGCGCGCAAATTGCGCCCGATCCGCTGGTCGATATTTGATGGCGATGGCATGGCTCACATTCCCCGAGTTAGTTCGCCGGTTTCCGGGTCGAATGGTTCGTCGTCGATAAGCGGGGGCTGATCGCTTTGTGCGGCTGCCGCCATTTCCATTCCGTAGTCGGCGGCGCTGGCGAACACGAGCACGGCGGCGCCGTGCAAGCGCTCGGGATCGAAGTTTTCGGCGGGTACCTCAACCTTAAGCGAGACCGTGCGCGCGCCCATCTTGCCGGAATAGGCGCCGACGGTGGCGACGTAATGTGGGAACCCGCGCGTCGCGGCGGCATCGACGACGCCGGCGACCAATGCGGTGGCGCGGTGGCGCGCCGCTTCAATCATCGCGCGCTGTTGCTCCTCGTTGAGCTTCTCCCACGGCTCCAGATTGCGCGCCGCCTTCATGTCGGCGAGCATTTCATCGGCGCATTGACCGATAATATTGTCGGGGTCGAATTTGGCGGCGGCGATGATTTCGGCGGCGTTCGGCTCGGCCGGCTTGCCGTTAGGTTTCTTGGCCATGCGTATGCTCTCCATTGCTTGGTGGGTCGGGTGGGCAGAATTCCAGCGCCCAGGCGTGGGCGGCTGGGGATACGGCGGCGAGCTGTTGCAATGCGTCGTCGTTCGCCGCCCGCCATGCGCGCGGGCGCGGGGCGCTTTCCGTCAGCTCGCGGAATGATTTCGCCCAAAGCTGCCACGCTTGCTTGGTCATGGGCTCTTGCAGCTCGAGCGCACGCGGGCGCTCGGAATCTGGCGCCGCGTCGCTGTACGGATCGGGCGCGGGGCGGTCGCCTGGAAAATCATCTGCGCCGCCGCCGCCGGGGAGATCGGCGGCGACGACGCTATCGGCCGCAGGGGGGAAGTCTGCGGCGCGAACGGGGCGGGCTTGCGCGGGTTTTTGGCCGCGCGCCCAGGCGCCGAGCTTGCGGCCGACGCTCTCATCGAGGGGGCGGTTAGTCAGCACGTCATCGCGGTGTTGCTCTTGCAGCTTCAGCGGCAACACCACGCCGGGTTTATCTGGCGTAAGTAGCAGAGACGTAATTAGCTCATATGGAAAGCGCTTCTCGCAGATCGGCTGCCAGCGCTCGGCCGGCGGAAGCTTCTCGGCGGGCGTGATCTCTGTGCGCGAATAGGTTTTGCCACCGCGTCCGGTTTCCTCTTTTGTCTCCATGCGCATCTTGTCTTCGGCGCGCATGCAGATCACGAGATGGGCGCGGCTTTGCAGCAATCGCGACACCATCCGCTTGTGGCGGGTCTTCGGCGCGCGCCAGGCGCCGACGCTGGCTTTCTCTCGCTCGCGATCGGCATCGAATTTCCAGCCGTTTTCGGTCGCGCGCTTGCGGGCGCGCTCTACCGCCCTGTCCAGCTCATCGTCGTGAATGTCTTGCAGGCCGCCGTCGCCGGCCCAGACGTGAGAGAATGAATCTATCACGACGACGCGGAAGCCCGCCGCCTCGGCTTCGGCTATCTTGCCGAGATAGGCTTCGGGCTCAAACGGCGCGACCAGTTCGGCGTGAGCAAAGCCGAAGGTAAAGGCGCCCGGCGCCTCGCCCTCGCTGGGCGCGTAATGCAGAGCGCGGCCCGCTTCGGTGTCAATAAAGGCGATGCGGGCGTCAACGGCAGCGCGCGTCTTGCCGTCGTCTAGATCGTCGCCAGGGTCGGCGGCGAGGCCGCGCGCTAAGCGCATTGCCGATAGTGTTTTGCCCGAGCCCGAGCAGCCGGAAATGCCGACCAGCAGGCCAACGCCTTGGCGCACGGCGGGACGGAAGCTGCTCACGCTCACGGCTTCACCTCTGGCAAACGTCCCACGTAAACATTCGAGCCGACGTAACGAGGGCACGCTTTTCCGGCGGACTTCATGAGCGCCATGCCGCGCTCGTCCATCGCCAGCGGGATATAGAACGGTGCCCACTCATGGCTGCAATCGCGGCAGTGGACCCAAAACGGAGTGGGATCCTGGTGGGAGACGTTGGTCATCGCGGTCACTCGTTTCCAGCCGCGTCGCAAATCATCGTCGTAAGCTGCTTGTTCCCGGCGTCCCCCGCGGCGGCCCACGCGGCGTCCCACGCGGCGGCCCACGCGGCGGCACTCGCGGCGGC
>CADEDG010000022.1:25625-33404 GCA_902826035.1 uncultured Alphaproteobacteria bacterium | reverse complement strand
CCGTCATCGGAATCCGCCGCCTGAGGTGCAGCAAAGCTGCGTCGGCCCAAGCGCATCGGCCCGGCCTCGACACCCTCGCCGTGCACCTCGCGCGCATCCTTCGCCGCAGCGCCCGGCCCTGCCGCCTCCACCAGCGCTCGCGACAGCGGATGGCGAGACACGCGCGCCAACGCTGCAGCGGCAAGCAATGTGTCGGCATCGACGATGCTGACAAGGCGCGGCTTGCCGCGGGTCAGCGTGCCGGTTTTGTCGAACACGGCGACATTGACTTGTGCGAGCCGCTCCAGCGCATCACCGGACTTCACCAGCACGCCGCGTTTGAACAGGCGCCCCGTCGCCACCACCTGCACTGCCGGCGCCGCCAAGCCCAGCGCACATGGGCAAGTGATGATCAGAACCGCCACTGCGTTCAGCAGCGCCACGCGCGCGTCCACATCCATCGCCTCGAAGCCAAGGGCGCGCAGCGCCATCGGGCCCCACAGCCAGCCCGCGAACGTCAGCGCCGCCAGCGAGTGCACGACCGGCACATAGAGCGAGGCCGCCTTGTCGGCCAGGCGCACAAAGCGCGCGCGCCCCTGCTCGCCTATCTCGATCAGACGCGCCAGCTCGGCGATAGCGGAATCCCGCGCAGCGGCGGTCACGTGCAGCACTATGCGTTGCGTCACATTGACGACTCCGGCGCGCACGACAGTTCCAACTCCGGCATGTTGGGGCAACGTTTCGCCAGTCAGCATCGAGCAATCGAACTCGCTTTCGCCTTCTTCGACAACGCCATCCACCGGGGCGCGGTCACCTGCGGCGAGCAACAAACGGTCCCCCACCTTGATGTCGCGCGACGCCACGGCGTTCACCCGCCCATCGGCCTCGATGCGTGAGGCGGTCACCGTTTGCAACGCCAAGAGGTCCCGTGCGGCGGTGCGCGCCTGCTCCCGCAAACGATGATCGAGATAACGCCCGATCAGCAGAAAAAAGAGCAACATCGTGATGCCGTCGAAATAGGCATGGTCGCCCTGACGCGCGGTTTCGGCGATGCTGACAGCAAGCGTCAAAACGACAGCCAGAGAAATCGGCACATCCATGTTGGCGCGGCGCACGCGCAAGGTCCGCCACGCCGAACGGAAGAAGGGCTGCGCAGCGTAAAGCGACGCAGGGATCGCCACCAGCGCCGAAATCCAATGCAACAAGGTGCGAGTGGCCGGCCCCATCTCGCCGTCGCCCGACCAGACCGGCACCGAAAACATCATGATGTTCATCGCCGCGAAGCCCGCGACGGCAAGCTGGCGCAGCAGAGCGCGGCCCTCCTCGTCGATTCTGCGCACCGCTTCGGCCGGATCGAATGCGGAAGTGCCGTAACCGAGCTGCGCCAACGCCGTGGCGACATCGCGTGCCGCCAGGACCCCAGGCCTCCACGCCACGCGCAAGCGTCCCGTCGATAGATTGAGCCGGGCATCGCTCACCCCCGGCAGCGCCAGCAATCCACCTTCGATCTTGCGGATGCAAGCCGAGCACTTAGCGCCCCGCACCATCAATTCCAACGTGTCGCGCCCCTGCGCATCTCGGCGCACGAATGCGGAAGGGTCGGCGCTGTTCGCGTCGTCGCTCGCCGGCGAGAGTCCCGACGGACACCCGATCTCACCCGCTAGCGTTGCATGTGCCATAGCAACTCAGCCTCAAAACTCATCGCATCCGCGTGAGCGTCTTCCGCGCGCGCGCGCAAACGCCACACGCCCGCCGCCAATGCACCGACACTCGCAACATAGATTCCGGGCCCGCGACGCTCGAAATTCAGCGCGCGGTCAAACCGTGAATCGGCCGGACGCTCCAACGTCGCGGCAATGCTAGCATCGATCGGCGCGCCTGCGGCATCCACGAGCGAAACTTCAATCGCCGCCCCCTCGGAAGGGGCCAAGAACCCGGCGCGCGCCCGCCAGCCCAATTGAGCCTCCGCACGGCGCTCAGCCAATGTCTCGTTGTAGTGCAAGCCCTGCACATAGGAGCGGCGAACGACCTCTCCCGGGAACGAGCCAACGGCGACCACCGCGAACGCTACGTTCACGGCGATCACGGCGCCAAAGAAAAATGCGAGCGCCGCGAACACATGCCAGCCGCGAATTTCGAAGTTCGCTGTTCGACTGCTCATGGATTTGCTCCCGCGAGAAACGCCGAGGCGCTACCCGTCTCGTCGCCGAGACTCAGGTCTCGGGCCGTGAAGCGCAAGGCATGCGTGCCTGCTTCGATTCCGGGCGGCACGGTGACGTGCAGCCGCAGCGTAGTGACGCCATCGGCGCGCGCCTCGGTCACGACTGGCCCGCTACCTGCAATTCCGGTCGCGTGCAGACGCGCGCCCTGAAGGCCTGAGACTTCAATCGACACACGACGCTCTAGTGCGCTCATGTTGATCACCTTGAAAACATAATCATTGCGCACCGACCCGTCAGCGAGGCGCACATAGGGCGGACTGCGGTCACGAATGACGTTAAGTTCAAAACTCGAGCGCGTGGCCAGGCCGTAGGCTAAGAGCACAGCGATCGCCGCCATGAGCGTTCCGTAAAGGATCGTCCGTGGACGCAGCAATCGATAGCTCGTTCCTCTACCCAGCTTGCGCCGCTCAAGATTGGCGTAGCTGTCATAGGCGATAAGGCCCATTGGGCGCCCCACCTTGTGCATCACCTCGTCGCACGCATCGACACACAATGCGCAATTGATGCACTCGAGTTGATCGCCGTCGCGAATATCGATCCCTTGCGGGCAAACCGCTACGCACTGTCGGCAATCGATGCAGTCGCCACGCCCCTCCCAGCTTTCGCCCCTCTTGTGCGGCCCGCGCGGCTCGCCGCGATCGACCCGGTAGGTCACGGAGAGAGCGTCTTTGTCGATCATCGCGGCCTGGATACGCGGCCACGGGCACATATAGGTGCACACCTGCTCGCGCATACTTCCCGCGAGAATGTAGGTTGTGAACGTCAGTAGTCCGACGAACAGATAGACAGGTGTGCCGGCTTGGCCGGTGAAAATATTGCTGAAGAGCGTAGGAGCATCGCCGAAGTAAAACACCCATGCTCCGCCAGTCGCTGCGGCGATCAATAGCCAGAGCGTGTGCTTCGCTAACTTCTTGCCCGCCTTGGAGGCGCTCATTGGCGTTTTTTCGAGCCGCATGCGCTCGTTGCGATCGCCCTCGATCCAGCGCTCGACATGGATGTAGAGGTCGGTCCAGACAGTCTGGGGGCAGGCGTAACCGCACCACACGCGCCCGAACAATGCCGAGGACAAGAAGATGCCGAACGCAGCGAGGATCATAAGTCCCGCGAAGAAATACACTTCCTGCGGCCACAATTCTATGAAGAAGAAATAGAAGCGCCGCCCCTCGAAATCGATCAGCACGGCCTGATCTGGGCGGCCGTCGCCGCGATCCCAGCGCAACCACGGCGTGACGTAGTAGATGGCGAGCAGCACCACCATGGCCGCCCATTTCAGATTCCGAAATGTTCCGTGCGCGAGCTTCGGGTGGATCGGGGAGCGCTTCTTGTAGAGCGCGCGCGCCTCTTTGGAATTGACCGCACTCGCATCAATGGAGAGATCGTCTCGGCGCGTTGTGTCGATGAGCGTGGTCTTGCTCATGACGCGTTGACCTGGCGCCTCATTGTGGAGGTGTGAGCGGAGCGGGCGCCGCGTCCGGTTCGCCACCGCCCATTTCGTGCACATAATACGCAAGCGAGCGCAACGTGCCCGCGTCAAAGCGCGCTTCCCAGGACGGCATGACGCCACCGCGGCCCTGTTCGACCTGCCTGCGGATTTCCGCGCGCGAACCGCCATACAGCCACAAATCGTCATTGAGGCTGGGCGCGCCAATCAGACGGTCGCCCGCGCCTTCGCCGCCATGACAGGACGCGCATTGTTCCTGATAGATCACGCCGCCACGGGCCGCCGCCGCCCTGTCTGGCGTCAGACGCGCGCGCGCCATCGAGATCGAAATCACGTACTCCGTCGTGTCGCCGATCTGCCGCGGCGACAACAAGCCGTCGCGCCCGAACGCCGGCATTTGCGAAAACCGCGCCTCGGGATGGCTGGAACGAACGCCAACGCGGATGGTCTGCTCGATGTCGGCCAATGTGCCGCCCCATATCCACACGTTGTCGGCCAATACGGGAAAGCCAGGAGCGCCGCCGCCGCCAGCGCCGTGGCAGGTCGCGCAATTGTCGCCGAACGCTGACTGCCCTGCTGCGATAGCGAATTGCTGCAACTCCGGATCGGCGGCGATACCCTCGGCGCTCGCCTCCGCGAGACGCGCGAACATTGGCGCACGCGCGCTCTGCAGCGCTTGCACTTCGGCGGCGACATTGCGCCGATCGGACCAGTTCAGCACCCCCCGCGTGTAGCCATTCATCAGCGGCCAGGCCGGCATTAGCACCCAGTAGATAACGGCGGCGACGATGCTGGTGTAGAACACGATGAGCCACCAGCGCGGCAACGGCGTGTCGAGTTCACGCAACCCATCCCATTCGTGCCCGGTCGTTTGCATGCCGGTGGCTTCGTCGCGCTCGCTATTGGCCATCTTCGCCTCCGTCATCGAGCGCCGCGCGCGCAGCATGTTTGAACTTCTCGCCATTTCCCGGCCAAAGTGCGTAGAGCACCGCGCCGGCGAAACATAAAGCCAGCAAGCCCAGACCCCAGGTTTCGGCAAAGTGCGCCGATTGCTCGTAGCTCATCGCCTCACCTTTGGTTTTCAGGCGCTTCGGCCTGGTAGGTGCTGAAATCGACGCCGGCGCCCAGCATTTGCAAATAGGCGATCAAGGCGTCCATTTCGGTGACGCGCGCAGGGTCGCCATCGAAATCGCGAACAACCGCGCCCGGATAACGCTGCTCGAAATCGTAGGCGGCATCGCCGTTGGGTTCAGCTTGCGCGCGCGCATCGATGACAGCATTTGCCTGTTGCACATCCGTATAGGGCACCCGCAGTATGCGGTTCACTCGCAAATGATCCTGCATGCGCGAAGCGTCGAGTTCGGCGCGCGCCAAGAACCGATAGGGCGGCATTATCGATCCCGGCACCATCGAGCGCGGATCATCCAGGTGCGCGCGATGCCACTCGTCCGAGTAGCGCCCGCCGACCCGCGCCAAATCCGGCCCGGTGCGCTTCGAGCCCCATTGGAATGGGTGATCGTACATGCTCTCGGCCGCGAGCGAGTAATGGCCGTAGCGCTCCACTTCGTCGCGCAACGGACGGATCATCTGCGAGTGACAGGTGTAGCAGCCCTCTCGGATATAAATCTGCCGGCCGGCGAGTTCGAGCGGCGTGTAGGGTCGCACGCCTTCCACACGCTCGATCGTGCTTTCAATGAAAAACAACGGCGTGATCTGCACTAGGCCGCCGATCGACACCACAACCAGGATGCCGATGAGCAGGATCAAGGAGTGCCGCTCGAACCATCTATGGAAGGACCACATCGTCGTCGCCCCTATTCCGCCGCAACAGCGGCTGGTTGCGCCGGCACATCGGAGGCACGCTCATGCGCGGGCGCGCTGCCGGTTGCGGTGCGCCACAAATTGTACGCCATCACCAAAGCGCCCACCGCGAACAACCCACCTCCGAGCGCGCGGATGATGTTCAGCAGAACTTTCGCGTCTACGGTTTCGATGAAGGCGTATTGCAGGAAGCCGAACTCGTTATAGGCGCGCAGCATCAGGCCTTCCATCACGCCCGATATCCACATCGAGGTGATGTAAAGCACGATGCCGATGGTGGAGAGCCAGAAGTGCCATTCCACCAGCGCATTCGAGTGAAGCCGCTCGCGCTTCCACAACCACGGCACGAGGCAATAGAGCGCGCCGAAGCTGACAAACCCAACCCAACCCAACGCGCCTGAATGCACGTGGCCAATGGTCCAGTCGGTATAGTGCGAAAGCGAGTTGACGGCGCGGATGCTCATCACCGGGCCTTCGAAAGTGCTCATGCCGTAGAACGCGACCGACACCACCAGCATGCGCAACACCGGGTCGGTACGCAGCTTGTCCCACGCGCCTGAAAGCGTCATCAGGCCGTTGATCATGCCGCCCCAGGAGGGCATCCACAGCATGATCGAGAAGGTCGCGCCCAAGGTCTGCGCCCATTGCGGCAGCGCCGTGTAGTGCAGATGGTGCGGGCCCGCCCAGATATAGAGGAAGATCAACGCCCAGAAATGGATGATGCTCAATCGGTAGGAATAGACCGGACGGTCTGCACGTTTCGGGATGAAATAGTACATGATCCCGAGGAAGCCGGCGGTGAGGAAAAAGCCCACCGCATTGTGCCCGTACCACCATTGCGTCAGCGCATCCTGCACGCCGGAAAACAGCGAATAGCTGTACCAGCCTGAGAGGCTCACCGGGATGGCGATATTGTTGACAATATGCAACAGCGCCACAGTGACGATGAAGGCGAGATAGAACCAGTTGGCGACGTAGATGTGCTTTTCCTGGCGCCTCCAGATCGTGGCGAGGAAAACGAGAAGATAAACCACCCACACCAGGGTGAGCCAAATATCAGCGTACCAAGGCGGCTCGGCATACTCGCGCCCGGCAGTGATCCCGAGCAAATAGCCCGTTCCGGCAAGGACAATGAAAAAATTGTAGCCCCAGAACACAAACCACGGCCACAGCCCGCCGGCCAGCCGAGCGCGGCAGGTGCGTTGCACGACGTAGAAACTGGTGGCGATCAGCACATTGCCGCCGAAGGCGAAGATCACCGCCGACGTGTGCAACGGGCGGAGGCGGCCAAAATTGGTCCAGCCGAAATCCGGAAAATAGAAGATGTCCGGAAACGCCAGCTGCAGCGCAATCACGAGACCGACGACAAACCCCGCAACGCCCCAGAACATCGACGCAATTACGCCAGCCTTAACAACGCCGTCCTGGTAGCGCGTCACCGCTGCGACGGCGCCCCGTCCCAATTGGTGGGTGAGCATCACACCCCCGACCAAGAACGCCGTCAGTGCCGTCCACATCTGGATCGCGAACGCCCGGTCGGTGGCGTTCGCCGCGCCCCACAGAGCAAAGAACGCCCCCAGAACGATGATTGCGGCGATCGCAAAGGCGTCCGCATGTCCATCCCGTGAATCGACCGCGGTCGCCATCCCGCCCTCCGCCCTCGCACCATCGCGCCGTCAATCGAACGCAAGGCCGGGGCTAACCAGGGCGGGCGCGCCGAACTTTGATCCAGCGCAAATTCGCGCACACCAATGTGGTATAGGGACGTTTCGTCGCGGAGCTACCGATGCCGAACCGATATGTGACTTCGCTTGCCCTGGCGCTCGCCGCGCTTGCGTGGCCAAGCCTCTATGAGTTTGCGTCCGCGCTTGGCGCATCGCCGCTGGAACGCGCGCTCAATCTGGCGCGCTGCGGCGACCTCCACGGGTCGGCGTTTATTGGCCATTGCCCGGCGTGCTGGAGCGGCGCGGCGGCGTTGTTGGCCGCCAGCGGACTTGTGCTGCTGGGCAAACCGGGACCTCTGAGGCAAGTCTGACCCCGCCTACCCGCGCCGCCGGCGAATCCGCTAGAAGCGGCGGATGACAGACATTCTCCCCATCCGCCGCGCACTCATTTCGGTTTCAGATAAAGCCGGCCTCCTCGGCCACGCCAAGGCACTGGCAGGCCTCGGCACCGCGCTCGTCTCCACCGGGGGCACGCATCAGGCCATCGCTGAAGCAGGCCTGTCCGTGAAAGACGTGTCGAGCGTCACCGGATTTCCCGAGATGATGGATGGGCGCGTGAAGACGCTGCACCCGAAGGTGCATGGCGGCCTGT
>CADEDG010000022.1:0-25525 GCA_902826035.1 uncultured Alphaproteobacteria bacterium | reverse complement strand
GAGATGATGGATGGGCGCGTGAAGACGCTGCACCCGAAGGTGCATGGCGGCCTGTTGGCGCTGCGCGACGACCCAGAGCACGCCGCGGCGATGCGAGAGCACGGCATCGAGGGCTTCGACGTGCTTTACGTCAACCTCTATCCGTTCGAGGCCACTGTCGCACGCGGCGCCGATTTCGAGACTTGCATTGAGAACATCGACATTGGCGGCCCCGCCATGATCCGCGCCGCCGCCAAAAATTCCGGCTTCATCGCCGTCGCAACCGATGCGGAAGACATGGAAGCGATCCTTACCGAAGCACGCGCGCATGGCGGTACGACTTTGGCGCTGCGCAAACGCCTCTCAGCCAAAGCGTTTGCGCGCACGGCAGCCTACGATGCCGCTATTTCGAATTGGTACGCAGCGCAGCTCGGCGATGCCTCGCCAACCTATCGCACACTCGGCGGCAAGCTTAAGCAAGGACTGCGTTACGGCGAAAACCCGCACCAGAGCGCGGCTTTCTATGTCACCGGCGAGCAGCGTTATGGTGTTGCCACCGCCAAGCAGCTCCAAGGCAAGGAGCTCAGCTACAACAATCTCAACGACACCGACGCGGCGTTCGAACTGGTCGCAGAGTTTGACCCAAGCGAAAGCGCCGCCGTGGCGATTATTAAGCACGCCAATCCCTGCGGCGTCGCTTTGGGCGGCTCGCTCGTTGAAGCTTACCGACGCGCGCTCGAGTGCGATCCGGTGTCTGCCTTCGGCGGCATCGTCGCGCTCAATCGCAAGCTTGATCGCGCCGCCGCCGAAGTCATCGCCGAGATCTTCACCGAAGTTGTGATCGCGCCGGAGGCGGACGAAGACGCTGTCGCGGTGTTTGCGAAGAAGAAAAACCTGCGCTTGCTGGTCACCGGCGGCCTCCCCGATCCCGCCAAGCCGGGAATTTCCATCAAAACCATCGCCGGCGGCTTTTTGATGCAGGATCGCGACATCGGCCGCATCGCCCGCGCAGACTTGAAGATCGTCACCAAGAAGCAACCGACCGAAGCGCAAGTCCGCGACATGCTGTTCGCGTTCACCGTGTGCAAACACGTGAAGTCGAACGCGATCGTCTATGCCAAAGACGGCCAGACCGCCGGCATTGGCGCAGGCCAGATGAACCGCCGCGACAGCGCCCGCATCGCGGCGATCCGCGCCAAGGAAGCAGCGGACATGGCGAAGCGGCCGCACTCGCTCGCGCAAGGTTCGGCCTGCGCCTCCGACGCCTTCTTCCCCTTCCCCGACGGGCTGCTGCAAGCCATCGAAGCAGGCGCAACCAGCGTGATCCAGCCCGGCGGCTCGATCCGCGACGAAGACGTAATCAACGCTGCCGACGAAGCGGGCATCGCCATGGCCTTCACCGGCATGCGGCACTTCCGACATTAGGTAGCGGACGCGGCGGCGCTCTCGATTACAAACGCTGGCACCGCGCGCACCAGAACGTCGAGCGCCCGCCGTGGACCGCACGCTTAATCACGCCGCCGCATTTTGGCGAAACACAGCTCTCACCTTCGCGGTCATACACACGGAAGCGCTGCTGGAATCCGCCTTGTTTACCATCGACACTGGCATAGTCGCTCAGCGTCGAGCCGCCGGCGGCGATCGCCTCCTCCAACACAGACCGGATCGCGGACGCGAGTGTTTCGAGGCGCTGCTTCGACACGCTCCCCGCCGCACGCGTTGGCGCGATGCCGGCGCGGTGCAGCGCTTCGACGACGTAGATATTGCCCAAGCCAGCGACGACGCGCTGATCGAGCAGTGCCGATTTTACGTTGGCCGTCTTGCCGGCGAAAGCTTCGGCTAGGTACGGCGCGTGAAATGCGTTGCCGAGCGGTTCGGGGCCCAGCCCCTTGAACCACGGGTGCTCATCGAAATCCTCGCGCGCAATCAAATCCATATAGCCGAAGCGGCGCGGATCGTTGAATTCCAGGCGCGCGCCCTTCTCTATCTCGACGATGACATGCGTGTGCGCGGGATTTGGCGGCTCGGCGTAGTAGAAGTCGCCAGGTTGTTGTTTGGCGCCGACCACAGACCAGCGACCAGTCATGCCCAGATGCGTGACCCAGATGGCGCCGTCGTCCAGTTCAGCCAGCAAATACTTGGCACGCCGTGTCAGCGCTTCCACGCGTCGGCCCTCGAGCCGCTTGGCGAAGCGCGTGGGAAACGGAAAGCGCAAATCCGCGCGCTTGGTCTGCGCCTTCGCAATGCGCCTCCCAACCAGATGTGGCGCCAAGCCGCGCCGCACGGTTTCGACCTCCGGGAGTTCAGGCATGCGGCGAAATGCCGGAAATCAAAAGCGAATCCATCGTGGCTCGATGTAGCCCCGGCTGCTTGCTATGGCTATGCTCCCGCCCCATGCCCAGCGACACCGCCTCTTTCGGCTTCCAGGACGTGCCCAAGGCCGAGAAAGCCTCCCGGGTGCGCGAGGTGTTTTCCTCGGTCGCCTCCAAATACGACCTGATGAACGACGCCATGTCGGGGGGCATGCACCGGCTTTGGAAGGACGCCGCCGCCGCAAAGCTCAATCCCCAACCGGGCGAGCTTATCCTCGATGTGGCGGGCGGCACCGGCGACATTGCGCGCAGGCTCAAGAAACTCAGCGATGCGGCCGCGAAGCGGCGGGGCCTCGATTCGCCTGAAATCCACGTCATCGACATCAATGCGGAAATGCTCGAGGCCGGCCGCAGACGTGGTGAAGACGGACTTTACTGGCACGAGGGCGACGCGGAGAAATTGCCCGTCGATGACCACGCCGCCGACGCCTACATCATCAGCTTCGGCATCAGGAATTGCACCGATATTCCGGCGGTTCTGCGCGAAGCCAAACGCGTGCTGAAACCCGGCGGGCGCTTCTTCTGCCTCGAATTCTCCCGGCTGGCGATCGGCGGGCTCGAGCCAGCTTATGATTTCTACTCCTTTAACGCCGTACCGGCCTTGGGGAAATTGCTCGCAAACGACCGGGATTCTTACCGATACTTGGTTGAATCGATCCGGCGGTTTCCGGATCAGGAACGCTTCTTGGCTATGATCCAAGAAGCAGGCTTCGCGCGCGCGGCCTATCGAAACATGGCTGGCGGCGTCTGCGCGCTGCATTGGGGTTGGTCGCTTTAGTGTTTGCCTGGGTAGGACATTCCTGGCGTTTGCTGCGCGTCGCCGCCACCTTGGCGCGTTACGACGTGCTGTTGCCGTCTGAGTATTACGAGCGTTATCCAGTCTCGCTTCAGGCCACCCACACCCTGCTCCGCCCCATCGCCAAACGTCGGCGCGGGCGCAGTGTCGGCGCACGCTTGGCGAAAGCGCTGGAGCAATTGGGGCCGGCCTATGTGAAGGTCGGCCAGTTTCTGGCCACCCGCCCGGACATGATCGGCGTCACCGTCGCCCAGGAGCTTGGACGATTGAAGGATCGGCTGCCGCCGTTCTCGCGCACGATTGCACTTGACACTATCAATTCCGAGCTAGGCGGCACCGAGGAATTGTTCGCCGGCATTTCCGAAGCCATGGCGGCGGCTTCGATAGCGCAGGTGCACCAAGCGATCGTGCCGAGACACGGCGTGGTCGCCATCAAGGTGCTGCGCCCGCGGATCGAAAAAAAGTTGGCGAAGGAAATGGCCGCGCTGCGGTTTCTCGCCCAGGGCATCGAATTCTTCTCCCCCAATTCCCGCCGGCTCGAACCGGTGCAATTCATCGATACGGTCGCCGCCGCCACCGAGCGCGAGCTGGATTTGCGCCTTGAAGCCGGCGCTGCGGCTGAGTTCCGCGAAGTTGCGGAGAAGGACGGCTTTCTTACCGTGCCGCAGATCGATTGGGCGCGCTCGGCCAAGCGTGTGATGACGCTCGATTGGATCGACGGCGTGCCGCTCACCGACGCGCAAGGCCTCGACAAAGCTGGCGCCGATCGCGGCGCGCTCGCCATCGCCATTACCCGCGGCTTCCTTGCCGCCGCGCTCGATTACGGCTTCTTTCACGCCGACATGCACGAGGGCAACCTCATGTATGGCAAGGACGGCAAACTCTGGATCGTCGATTTCGGCATCATGGGCCGCATCGGCCACAAGGAGCGGCGCTACCTCGCCGAAATCCTCTATGGTTTCCTCAAGCGCGACTACCGACGCGTCGCCGAGGTGCACCAAGAAGCAGGTTACGTACCGGACAAATTCTCGGTGGAGGAGTTTGCGCAAGCGCTGCGCGCGATCGGCGAGCCAATTTTCGGCAAAACCGCCGACGGCATTTCGATGAGCCGGCTGCTTCTGCAATTGTTCGACGTCACCCATATGTTTGGCATGCATTTGCGGCCAGAGCTGGTGCTGTTGCAGAAAACCATGGTGCAGGTTGAGGGCGTCGCCCGCGCGCTCGATCCCAAGCACGACATGTGGGGTGCGGCGCGCCCCATTGTGGAGCGTTGGGTCAAGCGCGAGATGGGCGCTGAAGCCGTGACCGCGCGCGCGGCGAGCGAACTGGGCCAAGGCTTCGCCGCCCTGCGCCGTTTGCCGCAAACTCTGGGCGCGCTTGAGGCGGCGGCGCGCAAGGTGAGCGAAGACGCACCGCGGCAGGAGCGGCACTGGTATCAATTGCCGGCCTTCTGGCTTGGGCTATTGGCGGGGGCGGTGCTGGCGCTGAGCGCGCGCGCGCCAGCGCCCGCGCCGCAACCGACGCCCGAGCCGGCGCGTATTCAGGAACAAGCGCCCGCGCCGCAAGCGACGACGCCGACTGAAGTCACACCCGCCGCCGAACCTGAACCCGAGGCAGAAACCGCACCGCCGCCATGAGCGAAAAACGCGTCCTCCTCATCATTGGCGGCGGCATCTCCGCCTATAAGAGCCTGGAGCTGATCCGACTGCTGGCGAAGGCGGGCGTCGCGACGCGCGCGATTCTCACCAAGGCTGGCGCGGAGTTCGTTACTCCGCTCTCCGTGGGGTCGCTGACGCAAGACAAAGTCTATCAAGACCTGTTCGACCTCACCGACGAAGCCGAGATGGGACACATCGAGCTATCACGCTCGGCCGACCTTGTGGTCGTGGCGCCCGCCACAGCCGACCTTATGGCGAAAGCCGCCAACGGGCTCGCCAACGATCTCGCCTCCACCACCCTGCTCGCCACCGACAAAAAAGTGCTGATGGCGCCGGCGATGAATGTGCGCATGTGGGAGCACGCCGCGACGCAGCGCAATATGGCGCGGCTCAAGCAGGACGGCGTGCAAATCTTCGGCCCCGACGAAGGCGACATGGCGTGCGGCGAATACGGCTTTGGACGCATGGCCGAACCGGAGGCGATCCGCGACGCGATCCTCGCGCTGTTGAGCGACGGGCCAGGCGAGAAACCGCTTCGCGGCAAACACGCGCTGGTCACCGCCGGCCCCACTATCGAAGCCATCGATCCAGTGCGGTTCCTCTCGAACCGTTCCAGCGGCAAACAAGGCTACGCTATCGCCGCGGCGCTCGCCGAACTCGGAGCGGAAGTGACATTGGTGTCAGGCCCCACAAGTCTCGCTACGCCGTCAAGCGTCAAGCGCGTGAACGTTGAGAGCGCGGGCGAAATGCTGGCGGCGTGCGAGAAGGCATTGCCGGCCGATGTAGCGATTTGCGTCGCCGCCGTCGCGGACTGGCGTCCGACCGCAATGGCCGATGAGAAAATCAAAAAAGACAAGGGCGGAATTCCCAACATAGCGCTGGTGGAGAATCCGGACATCCTCGCCACACTCTCGAAACCCGGAAAGAAACGTCCCACGCTCGTCATCGGCTTCGCCGCCGAGACCGAAGAGGTTGAAGCGCACGCGCGCGCGAAAATCGCCAAGAAAGGCTGCGACTGGATCGTCGCAAATGATGTGTCGGGCGATGTCATGGGCGGAGATGAGAACGAAGTGTTGCTGATCACGAAGGATCGCAGCGAAAGCTGGCCGCGCATGGCGAAGGACGCGGTAGCGAAGCGGCTGGCGGCGGAGGTGGCGAAGGCGCTGGGCGGGAAGTCGCGCGCGCGGAAGTAGCTTTACTTCGCTGGAAGTCTCTCCAGCGCCGCGCCCACGGCCTGGGCGAGCACTGGAACGGGCTAGGTTGAGGCGGCATATCGGCGCTTGAGGCCAGGGCGTAGCGGTGAGCGGCGTGGACCTATGGGTCAATCGACTTCCTGCCCAGAAGAGATATCCTCTATCCTCACGGGGAGTAGAGTTGATGCGTGGTGGGTGGTCCGAAATCTGGATGCTCGTGATAGCAGTCGTTACAGTGGCCACTGCCCTTGTCCCAACTTTTAGATCCCGCAACAGAACGATGTTGTGGGTGGCTGCTGTTGCCACGGTTGGCCTAACCATCGGCCAATACTATCTGGTCGCCTACACAGGCCGGGGAATATTTGAGCGAGCCGCATGCGTTGTGTTTTCCGATGGCCCCGCATGCCAACCCGGAAGCACAATTGGCGCGTCTGAACCCAACGCCGCTGCAAGAGGTCTTGGCCCACAACAATCCGTGCCTCCGGCCGAAGTTACACCTGCCCCAGCGGAGCTGACGGCAGCAGATATTGTTGGCGTGTGGCGGGGTCCAGGAACCTATCGAGGCGAAGCCACTCCTTCTGGCGCTATTGGCTTAAATGAAGATGGCACGGTGAACCCTATTGGAGCCGTCCGTGAGACATGGGGATATTGGACGATAATGTCGAACGGGAAGCTATACATTGAGCTTCACCAATCTGAGGGCGACGTAAGGACGCTGATCTTCGAATGCTCTATTACGGATGGAATCCTTCGTGGTGTGTCGACGAACACCGGCCAAGTTATTACCATGGAAATGACGCGCGACGCGTCTTGATCTGCCGTTGTTTGCAGCAAGTCTGTCAACTTGAACGACTTCGCAGAAACGGCGCGATCGCTAGCATGGGTGAAGGTTTGTCGCCCTCGCCCTCAACACCGATGCGCATCGCCGGCGTGCGAACAGTCGGGCTCCAGGAGCGGAACGTTCGATCCCAAAGCGTCAGCAGCGTTCCATAGTTCGAATTGGTGTCCGCTCGCACGGCGTGGTGGTGTACCCAGTGGTGCGAGGGCGTTACCACGACGAGCCGCGCCACTCGCTCAAGCAACGCCGGCAAGCGCAGGTTCGAGTGATGGAACAGCGCCCCGAGCAGAACCAGCGTGTCGAACACCGCAATCGAAGCAAGCGACACATCCCCCGCCACGATCAGCGGCGTGCGCGCCAGCGCCGAGATCAGCACTTCGCCCGGATGGAGGCGTACGGCGGATGTCGTATCGAGAAACTCGTCCAGATGATGCACGCGGTGGAAGCGCCATAGCGGACGCCACTCGTGGTTGGCGCGGTGCCAGCAATAGGTCCACAGATCGAGCAGCAGCAAATCCAGCGCCAGCGCCGCCCAAAGCGGCAGGTCAGGTCGGGTCCAGAGTGGAAACGCCGCGGCCGCGGCCCCGATCGGAACCGTGATGAACGGGTTCATCAGCGTGTTCGCAGCCCACAGCCCCAGATTGCGGGTGAGCCGCGACTTTTCGCTCCCGCGCGGGCGCTTCGCCGCCGGCACCAGGCGTTCACCCGCCGCCAACAGCGCAAACCAGGCGCCAACCACCAGAAGCTTAAGCGGAAACATACGACGTTCGCTCTAGCACGGCCCTCAGCAACGCCGAACCGACGTTTTTCCGGCATCGGGGGACTTCATTTCCGCACCAAATCTCGCTATGAGCCGCCCCTTCCCTCAAAGCAGCAGCGAGCCCAGACGCATGAGCGTGCCGAATCTCAACGAACGTAAAGAAGCCGCCGACAAGGCGCGCCAAGCCATGCTCGAGAAGTTCCGCGCCAAGGCGCAAGAAGCGCCCAAGGCCGATCCTGAAATCGTCGCCATGCGCGAGGACCTCGCCAAGGAGCGCGAGCAGAAGCGCGCCACTGCCGAAGAGAAGCGCAAGGCCCGCATCGCCGCCGAGAAGGCCCAGCGCATCGCCGAGGCCAAGGCCAAGGCCGAGGCCGACGCCGCCCGCCACCGCGATGAATTGATCGCCGCCGCCCAGCGCCGCCGCGCCGAGAAGGAAGCTGCGGAGATCAAGGCCTACGAGGAACAGGCCAAGCGCGATTTGGCGACAGCAGCGCTCAAGGCGCGGCGGAAGTAAGAATTTGGACCGCCAGCGCCCCTCGCCGGCGTGTGCCCGCGTCGCGCTTCGACAAGCTCAGCGTGACGCTAATTTGCGTCAGCATGAGCCCCCATCCGCGTCAGCCTGAGCTCGTCGAAGGCCGCAAGAATGCCCGCGGTCCATAATTGTTGCTACCCCTTCGCCGCCCCGCAGCTCGCGCCGCCCAGCACGCAGAAGCTGGCGCAGTATTTGTGGTTCAGCGCAACCGGACGCGCGGCGTCGGCCAACGTGGCGCCCAACTCGAATTGCGGATCGTACGGCAGCAGCGTGCAGGCGAGCACTGCCGGCGCCGCCGCGCCTTTCCGCTTCACCACCATGCGCGCGCTCGCGCACATCACCTCGCGCGGATCCTTGTTGAGAATGCCCCAGCACGCATTGGTGATCTCGGGGGGATCGGCAATCGGGTCCATTTCCGGGAAAATCACCAGTGCGGCAGGATCGGACGCGTCGAGCTTCAAGCCGATCTCATCGCATAACACCTGGAAGCGTGCGCGCAATTCCGGTTCAGGCTCATGGGCGAAGCCACGGCCGGCGACTTCCACATTGAACCCGTTCGCACCGAGCCAGCGAAGCCCAGCGAGCGTTTTCTCAAAGCTTCCAGCGCCGCGCTCGGAATCGTGAATTTCCGCGCGCGGATCGTCCAGGGAAACGCGCAACCGCAGCCGCGCCCCGTATTCCGCTTTCAGCTCCAAGAGCTGCGCTTTCGAGCGCAGCATCGGGCGCATCG
Organism: uncultured Alphaproteobacteria bacterium; assembly: GCA_902826035.1. Lineage (GTDB taxonomy): Bacteria > Pseudomonadota > Alphaproteobacteria > Caulobacterales > Aquidulcibacteraceae > Vitreimonas. Next base: position 16,667 of record CADEDG010000022.1, on the reverse strand, counting down.
CGTTGGTCAGCACCAGCGTTTCGAAGCCGCGCGACAGCGTCTCGCGCAGCATCGCGATCATCGCCTTGTTCATAAACGGTTCGCCGCCGGTGAAGCCGATCAGGTTGGTGGGCAAGCGCTCGCGTTCTATCTCGTCCAGATAAGACCGCACATCCTCCAGGCTCAAATAGGCTAGCCGGTCGTTCGCGGGCGAGCTTTCGATATAGCAATGCGCGCAGGTGATGTTGCAGAGCGTGCCGGTATTGAACCAGAGCGTTTCCAGGGCATGCAGCGCCACGCTGGCGCGCGCCTCGCCCTTGGCGGTGACGCGCGGATCGGCGAACTTCGCCCCGGTATTCTGTGCCGCGAACCCGTGCGCCATGCATTCCCTCTCCCGCCGGGCCCCGAATCCGGCATAAGCCCTCCCCCATGGATACGCGCAAGATCGCCATCGAGGTTACCACCCTGCCGCATTTCGAGGGCCTGGCGCTGCCAGCCTACGAGACCGCGCTTTCCGCCGGCATGGATATCCGCGCCGCCCTGCCCGAGAACGAACCGGTGACGCTCGCCCCCGGCCAGCGCTGCCTCACCCCGACCGGCATCGCCATCGCCCTGCCTCCGGGCTTCGAAGCGCAGATGCGCCCGCGCTCGGGATTAGCGCTGAAGCACGGCATCACCTGCCTCAACTCCCCCGGCACCATCGACGCCGACTATCGCGGCGAACTCAAAGTGATCCTGGTGAATCTGGGGCAAGAGCCGTTTGTCATCAAACGTGGCGAACGGATCGCGCAAATCGTGATCGCGCCAGTGACGCAAGGCGAGTGGGCCGTGGTGGAGACGCTGAGCGAAACCGCGCGGGGCGCGGGGGGATTTGGGAGTACGGGGCGGGGGTAGGTAAAGCGTGTGTCCACGCACTGGCGTTTGTAGGTTGGAGCGCGCACCTCCTGGTGCGCCGGGCGAGGATGCGCAAAGAGGACGCTCGGCCGGTGATCGAGCTGGCCGCGCCGCAACGTTGTTGGCGCTGATTGCGACGCTTGAGCAGTTCGACGAGGACTTCCCTGTAATCGAGGAATTGCCGCTCGAGCCGGTCGAGTTTTGAGTCCCCATCGGACACGACTTATGGCAACATCCGCGCCGCGCTGCAAAAAACAGGAACCCTGATCGGGCCGAACGATCTCCTGATCGCGGCGCAGGCACTGTCCCTCGATCTGACGCTCGTCTCCGACAACACGCGCGAGTTTCGCCGCGTCACGGGCCTTAAGCTCGAAAACTGGCTGCGCTGAAGCGTCGCGCCGATTGCGAATGTTCCGACCCGTCGCTGCACCTTACCGCCTCCGCTTCGCAGCTTCTGCCGAGGGCAAGCCGATCCACACGCGCAGCGGAGCTATTCGCCGCCCTAATTCGAAGAAAAGCCAGCAGCCGAGAGCGGTCACGCCCATCAGCGCCGGCGCTTCGATCCAAAGCGGAAGCTGCATTTCATCCAGATGGTGTCCCGCCACGACGATGATGGTTTGGTGGATGAGGTAGAACGGGAAGATGGCCTGGGTGAGCATTTGGCGCACGGGCCCGTCCGCCAGCTTCAAATGCCGATGCGCAAAGCCGATGGCGGCGACGATGGCGCACCAAGCGTCGAGTTCGCGCACGCAGCGCATGATCGAGCGCAACCATTCGGGCGGATCGACGCCTTCCGGGTAGGTGTCTAAATAAAGCAGGAGCGCCGCCCATGAGATCAGTGCAATGGCCAGCGCGGTCCAGCGAAGGCGCACGCACCGATCAAAGAAGGCCTGGTGCTTTGCGATCCCAAAGCCGAACAGAAAGACAAGGAAATAGAGCGCGTGGAGATACCAGTCTTCACGGAAATCGTGGCTTTCGCCGAAGATCGGGAAGAGCGTCAGGCGCAGCGCGGCCATCACGAGCCATGGCGTGAGGATAAAGAAAGGTCCCGCGATCAACACGCTTGCGGCTTTCGGGACGCGGCGCAGCAGTGGCAGCAAGGGCGCGAGCGCGAGGGTGTAAAGGATGAGGTACGCGACGAACCACAAATGGTTGTAGGTCGGCGTCGTGAGGCACCCTTCGGCATCGCACCAATTGCCGGAGGCGGTGACGTATTTCACGTAGAAATTGTCCAGCCCGAGCGGATATTGCGCCACTTGGGCGGGCGGCATGGCCTGGATCGCCTCCACGACCTCGTAATAGCTCTGCGGCGGAACGATCAAGAATACGGCCAGCAGCAACGGCGGCCAGAGCCGGCCCATACGGGAGCTGGTGAGTTTCCAGGCGCTCAGCTTATCGGCCATGAAGCGGGTGGCCGCCCCCGAAATCAGGAAAAGCAGAGTGAGCCGCCAGGGATTGGTGAGCATCATCAGGGGCTCAATGGCGTCGCTGGCGTGGCTCGATTTCACGTGCCAGCCCCAGGTCACGTAAAACATGCCGCAATGGTATAGGATGAGAAGGCCGAACGCGACGATGCGGAGCCAGTCGAGGTCGTAGCGGCGTTCAGTCATTGGGCGCTCCTTCAGCGCCCGCTTCTTTCGTGGTTCCCGCCGCCGCGCTACGCTGGCGCCACATCCGGCGGCTGGCCGGGACCAACGGGGACCACCGGTGACCACCGGCAATGAAAAAGGGACGAGCGGCGAGCCGGGCCTCCGCATTGGGCCTTGGCTTGCTGTGGTGATTGCCGTTGTTGTCGTGGTCTTCGTCACCGCGACCTCCGGCATCATTGAAGGCGCTGGGGACCACTGGATCGAACCGGTGCTCTGGGAGAGCACCAGCGCCCTGGTGATCATTTCGCTGGCGCCGCTGATTGGCCGTGCGGTCCGGCGCTGGACGCCGCGTGCAGACAATATGCTTGCGCCCGCCCTGATCCATTTCGGGCTGACAATTCCGTTCGGGGCGGCGCACATCGCAGCGATCTGGATTCTGCGCGAATCCGCCTACTGGGCCGTGGGCGCACGTTACGGATTTTTCGACGACGGCGTGGCGATCACCCTACTCTATGAATGGCGCAAAGACGTGCTGGTCTACGCCGCTATCGCCGCCGTTTATTGGGTCTTCCAGTACATAGAAGAACGCCGCCAGGCCGCTTCTGCGCCGCCGGTTGACGAGCGCATCGAGGTCCGCGACGGCGGCGCAGCCGTGTTCCTGGCCCCGGGCGACATCAGCCATGTCGAGGCGGCGGGCAATTACGTTGAGTTTCACACCGCAGCGAGAACCCATCTGGTACGCGGCACCCTCGCTGTCTGGGAGGCTAGGCTGACGGCGCGCGGCTTTGTCCGCGTGCATCGCTCGCGGTTGGTGAACCGAACGCAGATAACCGCGCTCAAACCCACGCCGTCGGGTGATGTGGAGATCACGCTAAGCCATGGCCGAACCGTCACCGGCAGCCGTCGCTTTCGCGCGCTGTTGGCCGAGCGTCTGATCGCTTGAGCGCGACGCATACGGTAGCGCGCGCGTTTGCGCTATGCTAACGCGCGCGCATGCCGCGTTTTCAAAGCCCGATTGATCAAGACCCTGACTTGGTGGAGCGCGCCTGGGCGCTGCCGGTTGCGCTTCTGTACCGCGACGACGGCTACGAGACGCAGGAGAATTGGACCAATTGCGGGCCGACCAGCGCGGCCAATTTGCTGCAGTCGATAGGACTCGATCTCGACCAGAAGGAAGTCGCGCGGATGGCCGGCGCGCGGACCTTCTTCGGTTTCCTCGCGGGCGGCCTCACGCTCGATGAGGAGGCGGATGTGTTGCGCCGAACCACCGGCAGGCTGGTCAGCATCTATCGCGATCTCGAACTCGAACACTTTCGCCAACACATGCGGCGAACGAACCACCCTGGGTTCCGCTTCATCGCGAATTTCCATCGTCAGCCGCTTTGGGGCGATGGCGGCGGGCACTTCTCGCCGATCCTGGGCTATCTCGAAACGGAGGATCTGGTTTTCGTCGGTGATGTCAACGACGATTTCGATCCGTTCCTGGCGCCGAGTGCGCGTCTGCTCGAAGCGATCAATACGACGGATAGCGAAACCGGGCTCGCACGCGGGCTGCTTGAGGTAGATGTTTGGCGCGAGCCGGCGGCGGCGTAGGGTCAAGCCTCGGGCGACGCGGTGGGCGCAAAGCGCCTCCTAGGCGCCGCGCCATACCGCGCCCATATCGATGCGATCGAGCGCAAGGAGCCTCCCCCATGTCCAACGCAAAGCCCGGTCGCGGCCGCATCTATGACAATATCACCCAGACCATCGGCGACACGCCCCTGGTGCGGCTCTCCAAGCTGGCGGCCGCGCACGGGGTGAAGGCCGAGATCCTCGCCAAGCTCGAATTCTTCAATCCGATCGCCTCGGTGAAAGATCGCATCGGCGTCGCCATGATCGAGGCGCTGGAGGCGTCGGGCAAACTCAATGCCAATTCGGTGCTGATCGAGCCGACGTCAGGCAATACCGGCATCGCGCTCGCATTTGTCGCTGCGCAGCGGGGCTATCGGCTGATCCTGGTGATGCCGGAGACCATGTCGATCGAACGGCGCAAGATGCTGGCTTATCTCGGCGCGGAACTGGTGCTTACGCCCGGCCCCGAGGGCATGCGCGGCGCCATCGCCAAGGCCAAGGAACTGGTGGAGACCACGCCCGGCGCGGTGATGCCCCAGCAATTCGCCAATCCCGCCAATCCCGAAATCCACCGCCGCACCACGGCCGAGGAAATCTGGAACGACACCGGCGGGGCGCTCGATTTCTTCGTCGCCGGCATCGGCACCGGCGGAACCATCACTGGCGTCGGCCAAGTGCTAAAGCCGCGTCTGCCCAACCTGAAGATCGTGGCGGTCGAGCCCGAGGCGTCGCCCATTCTCTCCGGCGGCCAGCCGGGCCCGCACAAGATTCAGGGCATCGGCGCCGGCTTCATTCCTGAAATTTTGGACACCAAGATTTATGACGAAGTCGTCACGGTCTCGAACGAAGAATCCTTCGCGCGCGCCCGCGAAACCGCGAAGTTGGAGGGCTTGCCCGGCGGCATCTCCACCGGCGCTGCGCTGACGGCGGCGCTCAAGGTTGGCGCGCGGCCCGAAAACAACGGCAAGCGCATCGTTGTAGTGGTTCCGTCATTTGCTGAGCGCTACCTCTCGACGGCGCTGTTCGAGGGATTGTAGAGACTTCCCCTCGCCGACACCGAGGGACAAACTGAATGCGGGCGTTTTTTATCGCGCTGGTGCTGATCGCCGCCATTGCCGGGGGCGGTTATTATTACTGGCGCGAGCATCCCGAGGCGTTCGCGCCAGAGGCAGTCGCCGAGGACCCAGCCCCGCGCCCACTACCACAGCGCGCTCGCACCGCGGAGGCCTGTGCTGCGGCAGATGCGCGTTACATTTTTGTTGGCGACGCGCGGCTGACGCTGCGCTTCGACCGCATCCCCGCTGAGCAGGAAAGTCCGCTGCGCCTCGAAGGGCGACAAGTGGGTAATCTGAATTTTGCGGTGAGGGTCGAAGGTCTCGATGGCGAGACTGTCTATCTGCCTGAGAACATCTTGGCGCTCGAAGGCCCGCAATACGAACAGGCGGCATTGTTCGTGCGCCCGGAAGCCAGTGGCGACAAAGCGTCGGTGAGCCTGTTCGATACCGAGATGCGTTCGATCAGTTCGCTGCCGCGCCACGATTCGCAGGCGCCCGCCTTCATTTTCCTCCCCGACTTGGTGCGCGCGCTTTATGCACGCCAAATCGATCTTGCACCGGCCATGTTCCGCTTCGATCGCTGCGAACCCGCGGCGGCCGCGGCCAGCGGCGTTCCCGCCTCGACGGCGCCGACCGAGAATTGAGTTCGCTCTCCGCCGACGAACGCGAGCGCTACGCCCGCCACATTCTGCTCAAGGAGATCGGCGGGCCGGGTCAGCAGCGCTTGAAGGCAGCGTGTGTCGCAATCGTCGGCATGGGCGGGCTCGGCGCGCCGGCCGCACTTTATTTGGCTGCGGCAGGCATTGGGCGCTTGCGTTTGATTGACGATGACGCTGTCGCGCTGTCGAACCTGCAGCGGCAGGTGTTGTACAATAGCGATGAAATTGGGGCGCCGAAAGTAGCGCGCGCGGCGGTGGCGCTGTTGGCGCTGAACCCGCATGTGGAGATCGAGACGCATGAGGTGTGTCTTCTTGGACCGCCGACGTCCCCGTCGGCGACGCCGGCCGGCGAGGACGCGGGCGGTCCAAGCAACGCCTTCTCTCTCCTCTCCGGCGCAGACATCGTGCTCGATGGAACCGACAGCTTCGCCTCGCGCTTCGCAATCAACGCCGCGTGCCACGAACTTGGCGTCACGCTCATCTCAGGCGCAGTCGGGCGCTGGGAGGGGCAAGTGGCGACGTTCAAGTCAGGGCTCACCAAACACCTCCCCCCAGCCGAGCGCCTGCCTTGCTACCGCTGCCTGGTGCCGGAAGCGCCGCCCAACGCAGAGACCTGCGCGGAAGTCGGCATCGTCGGCGCGCTGACGGGCGTGATCGGAAGCATGATGGCGCTGGAAGCGATCAAGGAAATCGCGCAAGCCGGCGAGAGCCTGGCGGGGCGGCTGATGTTGTACGATGGCCTCGCCGCGCAAAGCCGCACGATAGCTCTGAAGCGCGATCCGGGGTGCGTAGTGTGCGGGGATTGAACACTAGTTTCCAGTCGGCGAGCGGCGGCGCTTGGAAGGTGGAGCGCGTCGCCTCCGGCGACGCTTGCGCGGCCGGAGGCCGCGCGCTCCCAACCACGCCACCGGGCTCCCGGACTTGACCGGACGCCCCGCAAGCCCTCTCTAGCTCCCGGGAGGACACGGCATGCTTCGATGGATCTTTGGCGCAATTCTAGGGCTTGTCGGAATCCTGGCGTTGGCGGCGGTCGCTGGCTATTTCATCCTCAAGCGCCCCGACATTCCGTATGAGACCTTGGCCGCGAAATACGAGAGCGGCGCCTCGCGCTACGAATTGTTCGCCGACGGCGTGCGCCTGCATTATCGCGACGAGGGCAATCCCGACGGCCCCACGCTATTGTTGCTGCACGGCTTCTCGGCATCGCTGCACACCTGGGAACCCTGGGTCCAACAACTCGGCGGCGCGTATCGCATCGTCACGCTCGACCTGCCCGGCCACGGCCTGACGCGCGCGCCGGCCGGATACCAGGGGTCGATCCACGCGTTTCGCGATGCAGTGGCGACATTCGCTGACGCCAAGGATTTGCAACACTTCATCATTGGCGGCAATTCCATGGGCGGCCATGTCGCGCTGGAATACGCGCTGGCGCATCCCGAACAGGTCGATGCGCTGATGCTGATCGATTCCGCCGGCTGGCCCGACCCGCCGAACGCAACCGAAGGCCAGAGCGCGATCATCTTCCAATTGCTACGCAACCCGATCGCCGCGAACATCCTGCGCGATCTCGACAATTCGGCGCTGATCCGCCAGGGCCTGGAGACCGCCTTCCCCGCCAAGCCAGAACTTGTCGACGATGCGATGGTCGCGCGCTATGCGGAATTGTCGCGCGCGCCGGGCCATCGCGACATTATCTTTGGATTGATGCGCGCCAACCGGCCGCTCGCGACCCCGGAACGGCTCGCCGCACTCACGATGCCGACGCTTATCCTGCACGGCGAACTGGATCGCCTGACGCCGCTCTCGTTCGGAGAACAGTACCATTCCGCCATCGCTGGCAGCGAGTTTCGCGCGTTGGACGGCATTGGACACGCGCCTCAGGAAGAAGTTCCCGAACAATCGGCGGCGCTTGTGCGTGCATTTGTGCAAAGAGTTCAGGGCGCGGAGTAACGTCGTCAGATTGTCTTAGGTTCGATCCAAGTTGAATCGCTTCAACACCCATTCGCGGATTCGCCGAAGGCGAAGTCCGGGACCCAAGGTCGCGGACGGTTCGCGTTGCTGGGCCCCGGGCTGAAGGCTGCGCATTCATCCGGGGATGGGTGATGGTTCAATTAGGTGGACACCACGAAAAGGAAAAACCCAATGAAAATCGCCCGTCGTTCATTGCTTGTTGCCGCGGCCGCCACGCCAGCGTTCGCACCACGCTCCGCCTGGGCGCAGCGGTTTTCCGCCGGGACTTTCACGCACGGCGTCGCGTCGGGAGATCCGCTCGCCGATGGCGTAATGATCTGGACGCGCTTCGCCCATAACGGCGGCGGCCGCATCGGCTGGGAAGTGGCGAGCGACGAAGCGTTTGCACACGTCATTCGCCACGGCGCGACTCGCGCCTCGTTGGCAAACGATTTCTGCGCCAAGGTTGACGTGCGCGGACTCGAACCAGGGCGGCGCTATTTCTACCGCTTCCTCGCAGCCTCCGGCCCCAGCGAGATCGGCCGCACGTGTACAGCGCCAGCCGCAGGTGTCTCAAGCCTGACGCTGGCGCTGTTTTCGTGCTCCAATTTTCCATTCGGATATTTTCACGCCTACGGACACGCCGCCGCGCGCGAAGATGTAGAGCTCGCCATCCATTGCGGCGACTACATCTACGAATATGGGCGCGGAACCTATCCGAGCGAAGCCGAGGCCATCGGCGGCCGTGTGCTGGAACCGGCGACAGAGATTGTCCGGCTTCAGGATTATTATCAGCGCTACGCGACCTATCACCGCGACGCCGACCTCATGGCGCTGCGCGCGGCCAAGCCGCTGAGCGTGGTGTGGGACGATCATGAACTCGCCAACGACACCTCGCGCACGGGCGCGCAAAATCACCAGGTGGAAACCGAAGGCTCGTTCGCCGACCGAATTGCGGCCGCCTCCAAAGCCTATTTCGACTGGATGCCTATCCGACGGCCGGAGCGCCGCGGCGCGCGAATCTATCGCAGCCTGGACTGGGGCGACCTTGCGCGCATCTTGCTGCTCGACACCCGCCATATCGGCCGCGATCGCCAGCTCGATTATCGCACGCAATTGTTCCCGCGCCTCGCGCAAGGCGGCGCGGAAGCCGCCGCGGCGCTCGCTGAATTCCGCGGGACCATGCTCAACAATCCCAACCGCACCATGTTGGGCGCCGAGCAGGAGGCGTGGTTCGCAGATAGGCTCAGCCAATCCAAGGCGCGCGGCCACACTTGGCAGATCGTGGCGCAGCAATTGGTCATGGGCGAGCAAGTCGCGCCGCAGAACTTCTCGCGTTTGCTGCCGCAGGACACCCCGTCCGGCACGCGGCAATGGATCGCCGGCGCCGAACAGCTCGGTGCACAAGGCATGCCGTGGAACCTCGATTCCTGGGGCGGCTACCCCGCCGCGCGCGCACGCCTGCTCGCGGCCTGCGCTGAGCGCGCAAACAATGCACTGGTGCTTGGCGGCGACAGCCACAATTGCTGGGTGAACAATCTCGCCGCCGCGAACGGGCAGCGTTTAGCGGCGCTAGAGTTCGCCGGCGGCAGTGTTTCCTCCCCCGGTTTCGAGCGCACCCTGTCGGCGGCCCAAGCCGGCGAGCGTGAAGCCATGATGCGAAGTGCGAACCCCGAACTCGCCTGGTGCGACCTCAGCCATCGCGGCTACGGCGTATTCAAGCTCACGCGCGGCGCCTGCGAGGCCGAATGGCTCGCGTTCGCCGACGTGCGCTCCCCCACGCCCAGCGCACCCAGCGTGACCCGACTGAGTGCAGCCGCAAGCGCCAGCGCTGGTCCGGGCACGTGGGCGCTCTAGCCGGGCGGCGCTTGATTTCCACGCCGACGCTCGCCATGCCCGCTCTATGAGCAATTGGCTGCGCGGAGCGGTGATCTACCAGATCTATCCGCGCTCGTTCCGCGACACGGATGGCAACGGCGTCGGCGACCTCAAGGGCGTGATCGAGAAGCTCGATCATGTCGCTTCTCTTGGTGCGGACGCCATTTGGCTCTCCCCGTTCGTGCGCTCGCCGATGAAGGATTACGGCTACGATGTCAGCGATTATTGCGACGTCGATCCGCTGTTCGGAGAACTATCGGACGCCAACGCGCTGATCGCGCGCGCTCATGAGCTTGGGCTGAAAGTGATCATCGACCAGGTCTGGTCGCATTCTTCGGACCAGCACCCATGGTTCAAGGAAAGCCGCTCCAATCGCGACAATGCGAAGGCGGATTGGTATGTGTGGGCCGACGCCAAGCCTGACGGCTCGCCGCCAAACAATTGGCAAGCCATGTTCGGCGGCGGCGCCTGGACCTGGGATGCGCGGCGGCGCCAATATTACTTCCACAATTTCCTGTCGGAGCAGCCTGATCTCAACGTCCGCAATCCGGCGGTGCAGGAGGCGCTGCTGCAGATCGGACGCTTCTGGCTCGAGCGCGGCGTCGATGGCTTTCGCCTCGATGTCGTGAATTTCCTGATCCAGGATTCCGCGCTTCGCGACAACCCCCCGCTCCACCTATCGAAACCGCCGCCGCGCCCGCATCAGTTTCAGCGTCAGCTCTTCAACCGCACGCAGCCCGAAACGCTCGCCTTCATCGCCCGCCTGCGTGCGCTGCTCGATGAATATGGTGCGGTGTCTGTTGGCGAGATCGAGGACGAAGAGCCGCTCAAAGTGCAGCGCGACTACACAGACGGCGACGATCGCCTGCACACGGCTTACTCATTCTATCTGCTGCGGCAGCGGCAAATGACACCCGCAATCGTGCGCGACGCCGTGGCGGGTTGGGAGGGCGCGCGAGGGTGGCCCTCCTGGTCGCTCTCCAATCACGACGTGATCCGCTTTCCCACCCGGCTCGCCGACGACGACCCCGCACGCGTGAAGCTCATGCTGGCGCTGCTCTTGTGCCTGCGCGGGACTGCGTTCCTGTATCAGGGCGACGAACTTGGCCTACCCCACGCACAGGTGCCGTTCGACCGGCTTCGCGATCCCGAGGCGATTGCGTTCTGGCCGCACGGCATCGGCCGCGATGGCGCGCGTACGCCGATGCCATGGCGTCGCGCGGCGCCTTTGGCCGGCTTCACCAAGGCGGCAGAGCCGTGGCTGCCGCTCGATCCGCGCCATGTGGCGCTCGCGGTGGATGCCCAGGAGCGCGATCCAGCCTCCATGCTCGCCTTCACCCGCACCATGATCGCGCTGCGCCGCGCCAGCCCAGCCCTGCGCGAGGGAGAATTCGTGGCGATCGACGCGCCCGACCCTCTTCTTGTGTTTGAGCGACGCACCAAGGAGCAGACGCTGCTCGGCCTGTTTAATCTCGGCGCGACCCCACTGACTTGGGAGGTGTCGTCGGGGAAAATGGCGTTCGCTGTCGGCAATGCGAAATTAGCCGCGGGACAGTGCGCGCTTGCTGGCTATTCGGCGTTGCTGATCGACCTCGTTCCAGATTGAATCACTTCAACACCCATTCCCGGATTTGGCCGAAGGCGAAGTCCGGGACCCAAGACCACGATCTGTTGGTGATCTTAGGCCCCGGAATGAATGCTGCGCATTCATTCCGGGTTGGGTGGTGTCTCGCATCGTGGAACGGAATTTGCTCTAGAGTTCTCGCTCCGCTGTTGGCGTCCCGCAAAATCCCCGCCATAAGCACCCATGACCAAGATCGCTCCCGACATCGCCGCCGCTCAACTGGATGGCTGGCGCGTCGCCGAAGGCCGGGAAGCCATCGTCAAAGAGTTTCGCTTTGAGGACTTTCAGCGCGCCTTCGCGTTCATGACCCGGGTGGCGCTCTATGCCGAGAAGCATGACCATCACCCAGAATGGACCAACGTGTACAACCGCGTGTCCATAACGCTCGCCACTCACGATTCCGGCGGGGTGACCAGCAAGGACATCGCGCTGGCGCGCGCAATCGACGCCGCCGCGCGGCAATTCCAAGGAGTATAAGATGCAGGGCCGCGTCCACGGGAAGAAGGTTTTTGTCACTGGCGCGGCCCAAGGCTTGGGCGCCGCCATGGCGGCGGCTTTGGCGGGTGAAGGTGCGCGCGTTGCGCTGGCGGACATGAATTTCTCCGGCGTGCAACGACAGGCCAACGCGCTCAATGCACGACACGGCGATGGCGCAGCCTCGGCCTACGAACTCGACGTGACCGACGAACAGCAATGGATTTCAGCGCTCGAAGCCGCCGAGTCCGCGATGGGCGGGCTTTCGGGGCTGGTCAACAATGCCGGCATCGCCGGAGGCAAGGGCGGCATCGAAGAAATGTCACTCGCTGATTTCCGCCGCGTGATGAGCGTCAATGTCGATTCTGTTTTTCTCGGCGCCAAGCACGCGCTGAAATATCTAAGCCGAAGCCAGCCGGCTTCGATCGTCAACATATCGTCGATCGCAGGCCTGATCGCGAGCCACAACACGCCCGCCTATAATGCGTCGAAGGCGGCCGTCTGGCTGCTCTCCAAAAACATCGCGCTCTATTGCGGCAAGAAGGGGTGGGATGTCCGCTCCAATTCCATCCACCCGACATTCATCGACACGCCGATCCTCGATCCGCTGCGTTCGCTCTTGGGCAAAGGAGAAGCCGAAGCGAAATTGGGCCGGCAAGTACCCCTAGGGCGTATCGGCCAACCGGAGGACGTCGCCATGGCCGCGCTTTATCTCCTCTCAGACGAAAGCCGGTTCGTGACCGGGTCCGAGGTGAAAATCGATGGCGGCATCTCGGCAATGTGACTTGCGCCAGCCCTCCCGGCGCACAAGATCATAGATATGCAGCAATTCCGGCCCCTCTTCATTTCCGGCGGCATCATCGCGCTGCTGGCGCTTGTGTGGGCGGGTTTCTCCCTGCTTGCACCCCGCAACAGCGCACCTGCTGACGGTTCGGCTGCTGCGGCCAGCGGAGGCAATTTCGGCGAGAATGTCGTGTTAAGCGATCTAAGCGATTTGCCGGACTGGCTGCTGGTAGCTTACCAGCGCGATTGTTTCGTCGGCCAGCGTTGCCCCCGCGGTGAAGTAAAATTCAACCAGCGCACCATCTCACGCAACGCCGAGGGCATGGCCGATATCTGGATTCAGGTGCGCCACGGCGTGTCGCAGGCCTACCGCATCGAGGACGACGAAACCCGCACCACGCTTCATTTCACGCTTGAGCGCCTGCATTACCGCTTCAACTGCACCAGCGGCGAATTCACCGTGCTCGAACGGCAAATCATGGGGCCGAACGAAACGATTGCGGCGAGCGACGAGCCAACGCCCGCTTATCGCTTGCCGGCTCAAGGCAGCGTCACGGGTCTCCTTCAACCGATTGCCTGCCGCGGGGGGTGAGCGTCAACTCGCTCTACGCTGGTAGATGATGTTGGCGAGCAGCGCTCGCGCGCCCGGCGCGCCGAGCACACGGTCGACCGCCTGCTGCATGATGCGCGTCAGGGTCACGGGATCGGGGGCGGTGCGATCGCGATAATGGGTTGTCGCATAAGTCGAGATCGCCGTGCGTAGAGCGTCATTAAGCCGGGGCCCATTGAGCGCCACACGGCGGCGCAGGGCCGCGTCCGGCACGTCAAGCCCCATATCGACCACGATGGTGCCGGCTGTGGAGTTTCGCAGCAAGACGCCCGCCGAGATCGTCGGCATCGGCACGTAGGTTTCCGCCGAAGTGAGCCGTTCTTGACGCGTGGCCGGCGCTTGTTGGGACGCGCCGCCGGACGCAGCCGCCGGAGCGGCAAGCGCTGCAAGCGCCGCAAACACCAATCCGCGCCTGTGCATCGGCATGAGCGCAGTTTCTGCGAGCGCCGCTAAGGAAATGTAAATGCTGAGATTGGGCGAAACGCCGCTCTCGGGGCCGCCGCGGGCATGCGGAGAAAACCGGCTTGCCATCTCGTCGCTAGAGAGGCGCTTGGCCCCAATGATGGCGCCAGCGCCGTGCTTGCCTTGCGCGCGCGCGACGGAAGCGCTAGCGCAGTGCGTCTTAAAAGCCGCGCGCAGCGGCGCAAGGGGGACGCCGTCCATGGATTTGTCCATCAGCCAGTTCGTGGCGGGTTTTCCTGAGTTCTTGATACAACTCACGGCGGCGCTTGGCCTCTTCGTGGGGTCCTTGGTGGTGTATGTGCTGCTAACGCCGCACAAGGAACTTGCGCTGATCCGAGCCGGCAACCCCTCCGCGTCGCTTTCGTTCGCCGGCGTCGTAGTAGGGCTCGCAATCCCGATGGGCGCATGCCTGTCGGCGGCCTTGAGTTTGCTTGATGTCGTGATCTGGGGGGTGGTGACGCTGCTGTTGCAAATCCTTGCCTTCCGCTTTGCGGACATCATTCTACGCGGCCTGCCCCGGCGCATCGCCGAGGGCGATGTGGCGGCGGCGGTATTCCTGATGAGCGTCAAAATTGGCTTGGCCTTGATCATCTCCGGGGCCATCACCGACAACAACGTCAACCTGCTTTGAAAATCACGTGACGCGCCTCATCCCCGACTGGCTGCTTTACATCGTCGTCATCGCGGCGGTGGTGTTCGTCCTGTTTCGCCTCGACGAGCGCGCCGACGCCCCCGAGGCGCTGCCGGGCCAGAACCAGGCCGGTGCCTTCCTGCCGCCGCCGTCCGACTTCGACCCGCAGGTGCTGGTGGAAGTCGGGCCCGTCGCGACCAGTATGGGCTCGGCCTTCGCGATTTCCGAGGACGGCTGGTGGCTGACGGCGCGCCATGTGGTGGACGGGTGCAAGCGCGTCGGGTTGGTGGTCTCGCGCGGGGCGGCAGCACCCGTGCATGAGGTAAAGCGCTCGCTCTCTGCCGATCTTGCCCTGCTGCGAACCGACAGCGCGCCAACCCCGCTCGCGCTCGACACGTCCGAACGCCATTTCCAGGTTGGCCAGCGCGCCTTCCATATCGGCTTCCCCCAAGGACGCGGCGGCGAGGCCTATTCTCGCTTGATCGGGCGTGAAACCCTGGTGGCGACCGGGCGCTACAATGTGCAAGAGCCGGTGCTGGCCTGGGCCGAACGCGGCAGAACCTCCGGCGTGCGCGGCACCCTTGCCGGGATGAGCGGCGGCCCAACCTTATCCGCCTCCGGACAAGTCATCGGTGTGACGGTGGCGGAATCGGCGCGCCGCGGCCGCATCTACACGGCGGCGCCGTCTTCGATCTTGCGTCTGTTGCGGGTCGAACAAGTTCGCGCCGTCGGCGCGCCCGCGCCGCGGCTTTCGCCTGAAAATTATGGGCAGGAAGCCGACGACCTCCGCCGTTCGTTGGCGGTGGCGCAAGTCGTTTGCGTCGCGCCGGAGGACGCGCCCGAATCGTGACCGCTGCGTTCGCAGATAGGCTGATCGAAGCGATCAGGCGCCACGGCTCTCCGCTCTGCGTCGGCCTCGACCCGTTTCCCGAGCGCATCCCGGCTCTGTTCGGCGACGCTGCCACCGATCCCGCCGCACTCCTCAAATTTAGCTCGGCTTTGATCGAGATCGCCGCCAAGCATGCAGCGGTGCTCAAACCCCAGCTCGGCCTGTTCGAGCAATTTGGAGAACACGGCTACGCGGTCGCACGCTTGGCGTGCGAGCAGGCGCGCGCGGCCGGCATGTTGGTGATCCTTGACGCAAAGCGCGGTGACATCGGCACGACTGCCGAGGGATATGCGCGCGCGAGCCTCGGCGCTCATCCGGGCTTCAACGCCGATTGCGTCACCGTGAACGCCTATATGGGCCTCGACACGCTGACGCCTTTCCTGGATTTGGCCGAGCGCGATGCGAAGGGCGTTGCGGTGTTGGTGCGCACCTCCAATCCAGGCGCGCGCGACCTTCAAGACCTCGACGTCGGCGGCGCGCCGGTCTGGCGCAGGCTTGCGGAAATGCTCTCGCCCCTGAGCGAACGGCTAAAGGGGGGGAGCGGCTGGTCGGGCCTTATGGCAGTCGCAGGCGCGACCTACCCCGAGGAAGCGCGCGCATTGCGTGAGGCGATGCCCAACTCCTTGTTTCTGGTGCCGGGATATGGCGCTCAAGGCGCGAGTGCGAGCGACGCGGTCGCCGGCTTTGTTACAACTCGGTATGGTCGCGAGGGAGGCGTCGTGAATTCCTCGCGCGCCGTAAGCTATCCTGCAGGCGCCGAGAGCGCCAAAACACTGGTGGATTGGCGCGATTTGATCGTCGATGCGCTAATCGCGGCAAAGATGGAACTGAAGGCAGCTTGCGCCGCTTGATTGCTCGAAAATTGCTTCCCACCCGCGCTTGAAAGCGGTTAATTCCTTGGGTGGGACGCTGCTCGGGTGGGCGGCAGCGAGGGAGACAGTCCATGCGCATAAATTTGACGCACGCAATTCTGGCCGCGTTCGCCTTCGCCTTAGCCGTGCCGGCGCTCGCTGACGGGCCCGGTCAGGCCGGTCCAGACGTGGCCGCACCCCCGGTCCGGGCAGCGCCCGTGCGCGTGGCTCCAGTTGAGGCCGCACCCGAAGGCCGCACCGGCGCAATCCCGCTCGCCGACGGCGATCTCACGCTCAACGTGCCGCGAGGCTATCGCTTCTACCCGGCCGAGGAAGCCTATTCCTACATCCGCCGCAACAATTCCGCGCAACCGAGTGGCAATGTCCTTGGTCTCGTGGCCCCGGCGAACGCGAACGTGCGCGCGCCTGGAACCTGGGCGACGATCGTGAGCTACGAGGCCATCGGTTATGTGCCGAGCGAAACCGCCAGCGGTTTGGCCGACGCCAATTTCGAAGCCGACGTGCGCACCGCGCGCGCCTCGCAAAGTCGCGTGTTCGAGGGCTTCGCCGCGCCCGCGACCTTCCAAGCGGAAACGCCTGAACTGATGTGGGCCGAGCGCGTCGCCGCGCCTGGATCGCAAACGACCGCCGATCTGCGCTTCGAGCAGAAGACCCTCGCCCGCGCCGGCGTCGCCACCATGACTTCGATCGGCAGCGCCGATCAAATG
>CADEDG010000021.1 GCA_902826035.1 uncultured Alphaproteobacteria bacterium | reverse complement strand
TTAGGTCCATGTTCGACGACGATCCCTTTGCTCCCCCGGTCAAGAAGGCGGTTTCGCTTGAGCTGCAATTGGAGACGGCCTCGATCGGGGATTTGGAGGATCGCATTGAACGTCTGCAATCCGAGATCGCGCTCTGCGAAAAGGCGATCGCAGCCAAGCGGGCGCAGCGCGCGGCGGCGGATTCCGTGTTCTCGGCGCGGCCGTCTTAACCAGACCGGCGGTCTCGGCCCGCCTCTTGCGAGCTTTGGCGGCCATGACCGATAAGACCCAGCCTTCTCCAACCAGCGGCGGTTTCGACGCGCGCCGCGCCATGGATTTCGCCAAATCGGAAGTGTTCGAGCGCACTTTCAAGGAGGGCATGGCGCTGGTTGAGGAAAGTGCGGCCTATCTCGACGGACCCGGCCGCGCGGCCTCCAAGCGGCTCTCGCGCGCGGCGGCCTTGGCATACGCCGGGGAGAGCATGCGCCTCACCACGCGGCTGATGCAGGTGGCGTCTTGGCTCCTGGTGCAGCGGGCGGTGCGCGACGGAGAAATTCCGCTGAACGACGCGGCTTCCGACAAATATCGTCTGATCTCACGCGAACCGGCACCCACGCCAAGCTTTGCCGGGTCGGACGAATTGCCAGAAGCGCTGAAGACGCTGATCGCGCGCGGCGCCGCCATCTACGAACGCGTGCGCCGTCTCGACGAGACCATGTACAGTGAAAGCGGGGAAGCGCCGGCTGGAAATCCGGTCTCGGACCAGATGGCGAAGCTCAACGCCGCATTCGGGCGCTGAAGCAAGCGCAGGCGCCTAACGCAGGGGGTCCTCAGCCTTCCTTCTTCTTCATGAACCCGCCGAACTTGTCGTTGAAGCGGGAGACGCGGCCGCCGCGGTCGAGCAGCGTTTGGTTGCCGCCGGTCCAGGCCGGGTGGACTTTCGGGTCGATTTCGAGCGCCAGGGTCGCGCCTTCCTCGCCATAGGTCGAGCGGGTCTTGAACGTGGTCCCGTCCGTCATCTGGACAGTGATGAAATGATAGTCGGGGTGGCCTTCGGTCTTCATGGCGCGCCAAATTCTAAGAAAAGGGGTCCTGGAAATCGGGAAGCGGGGCTGATAGCCGAAAGGCGCTGAAACAGCAAGCGCGGGAGACCCATGCCAGTCGGCTATTCAGGCACGCCTCTGGCGAAGAAGCTGGGGCTGAAGGAGGGCGGGGCGCTCTGGGCGAGGGGCATGCCCGAGAGCGTGCGCGCCGAAATCGAGGAACATGCGTGCCCGCGCTATCTGGCGCGGCCCGGCAAGGATCTGGTGGCGGCCCATGTGTTCCACACCAGCGCCGCCAAGCTCGAAGCCGACCTGAAGAAGCTCCGCAGCCTGCTCGCCAGCGACGGCATGGTCTGGGTCTCGTGGCCCAAGAAGGCCGCCAAGATGGACACCGACATCACCGAGGATACGATCCGGACCATCGCGCTGCCTTTGGGATTCGTCGATGTCAAGGTGTGCGCGGTGGATGCGACCTGGTCTGGCCTCAAGCTGGTGGTCCGCAAGAAGCTGCGCTGACTCGCTCTAACGCCAGCGCGCGAACCAATCGATCGTACGCGCCATTGCTAGATCGCGTGCAGCAGCATCGAAATCGCTGCTCCCATCGCGGCAAAAACCGTGGCCCGCGTCGTAGAGATAGAGCGGCGAATTCGGCGCAGCGGCGCGCACGCATTCGACGCTCTCCATGGGGATGCTGTGATCGCGGGCGCCATAGTGCAGCATCACCGGCGCCTTGGGTTCTTCGTCCAGCATGCCGGCGATCAGGCGCCCATAGAAGCACGAAACGGCGCTGACGCCGGTGCAGCGCCCAGCCGCGAGCCAAGAGATCGCGCCGCCGTAGCAGAACCCCGTCACGTAAACCGGCTTCGGCAAAGCATCGATTGCAGCTTGCACATCGCTGGCGACTTGATCCCACGAACAGGCGCGCACCGCAGCAAGGCCCTTCTGCATGCCCTCGGGCGACATCTCGGTGTGAAAGCTGGCCTCGACGCGCTCGAACAAGCCCGGCGCTAGCACATCGTAGCCAGCTTTGACGAAAGCGGCGCACATCTCGGCGATGTGGGCGGTAAGGCCGAAAATCTCCTGGATGACGACTACGCCGCCGATGCACGCCGGGCCAGCCTCGAAGGAAAGTGCAGGGAGGGAAAAGCCATCGATTCCGCTTTTGAGGATCTTTGCGCCACTCATCTGCCATCCGTCGCACGCCGCACGCTGTTCGTCGAGCGCGGCACTCGCGGGAAGTTGATCTGAATGTTACTGGCGGGGGGCAGCGGATCGGATCATTGTGTCGCCATGCGGTGGTTCCTATTTTTGACTGTGGCATTCTGCCTAGGGTGGGCGTCGCTCGCCGATGCTGAATGCATTTCCGCTCCCGCCTTTCAGCAGCCGTCTCCAGCGGATTTTGCCGCTGGTCCGACACGGTCTGATAGAATGGGTCGGGTCGTCGCTCCGGTCACGGTCAACGGTCAAGGCCCGTTTCGCTTTATTGTCGATACCGGCGCTAACCGGTCGGTGCTTTCGCAAAATTTGGCGGAGCGGCTTGGGGTGATCGCAACCAGCACCGGGGAGGTGCATTCAGTCTACGGCGCCGCCCCCGCTCCGTTGGCCAATGTTGCGTCGCTTGAGTACGGGCGGCTCCAATTGGGCGGCGGCGCGATGCCTCTGTTGCAGGGCGCCGTACTGGCGGGTGAGCATGGCCTTCTCGGCGTGGACGGAATGCGCGGTCGCCGGTTGCGCTTGGATTTCGAGCGCGATTGCATCGAGATTATTCCGTCTCAGAACGCACCGCGCTTGCGCGGATGGGAGACGATCCGCGGTCAGCTTCGATTTGGGCACCTTGTGGTGGCGCCTGGACGCATCGAGGGCGTGAGGGTGAATGTTTTGCTGGACACCGGCTCCGATTCTTCCCTCGCCAATCTCGCGCTGCGAAATGCGATCAGTGCGCACACTCGCCGCAATCCTACGCGCATCGACGACGTGGTTTCGGTCAGCGCCGGACCGCCGATCTTGCTTTCGGATGGAATATTTATCCCGCGCATGTCGATGGGTAGACTTGAGGTCCGAGGGATTGCGGCATTTGTCGGAGACTTCCACATTTTCGACCTTTGGCAACTCCGCGACGAACCCACCTTGCTCATCGGCATGGACGTGCTTTCTCAGACGCGCGGCCTCGCGATCGACTACGAGCGGAGCGTTGTCTATCTCGACATTCGCGATCGCCTCCGAACTGGCTCTCGTATTCCAGGTTCTCAGACCGGGTTGCGGGCAACGATCTCGGATTGAGCCCTGAATCCGCGAACTGCGAGGCCGGGGGGCCTACGAACTGAACCTGAAATGCATCACGTCGCCTTCGCGGACGATGTAATCCTTGCCTTCAAGCCGCATCTTGCCTGCTTCCTTGGCGCCTTGTTCGCCCTTGCAGGCGACGAAATCGGCGAAGGCGATGGTTTCGGCGCGGATGAAGCCTTTTTCGAAATCGGTGTGGATGACGCCGGCGGCTTGCGGGGCGGTGTCGCCCTTGTGGATGGTCCAAGCCCGGGCTTCCTTGGGGCCGACGGTGAAATAGGTTTGCAGGCCGAGCAGATCGTAGCCGGCGTGGATCAGACGGTTGAGACCGGATTCTTCGAGGCCCGCCGCGGCTAGGAATTCGGCTTGCTCCTCGTCGTTGAGCGCGGCGAACTCGGCCTCCATCTGCGCGCAGATGGTCACGCAGGCAGCGTGCTCCTGCTTGGCGCGTGCTTCGACGGCGCGTGACTGCTCGTTGCCCTTGGCCGCGTCGTCTTCGTTGACGTTACAAACGTACAACACCGGCAGCGCCGTCAGCAGCTGCAGCATGGCGAAGGCTTTCTCTTCCTCCGCCGCGCGCTTGGTATGGCGCGCCGGCTTGCCTTCTTCCAGCAGCGCCTTGGCGCGCAGCACCAGGTCGAGCGTGAGCTTTGCTTCCTTGTCGCCGCCCTTGGCTTTCTTCTCCAGCGCGGCAACGCGCTTTTCCAGGCTTTCGAGATCGGCGAGCATCAATTCGGTTTCGACGGTTTCCGCATCGCTAATCGGATCAATGCGGCCTTCGACATGGGTGATGTCGTCATTCTCAAAACAGCGCAGCACGTAGGCGATAGCGTCGCATTCGCGGATGGTGGCGAGGAATTGATTGCCCAGGCCCTCGCCCTTGGAAGCGCCCCGAACAAGTCCCGCGATATCGACGAAGTTCATCCGCGTCGGGATGATCTCCTTGGAGCCGGCGATTTTCGCCAGCGCCTCCAGCCGCGGCTCCGGCATCGCCACCTCGCCGACATTCGGCTCGATGGTGCAAAACGGATAGTTCGCCGCCTGCGCCGCCGCCGTCCGCGTCAGCGCATTGAAGAGCGTGGACTTGCCAACGTTAGGCAAGCCGACAATGCCGCATTTGAAACCCATGTGTTCCTCAAAGCTCGGGTTCTCGCCGCTTCGGCGGAGAAGGGCGGCTCTTTAGCGCGCTGGGCTCGGATTTGCCATGCGATAAGGCTGACCGGGGTGCGGTTTTGCCTGCGCCATAACTCATAAGCGCGGAGCGGCCCGGCGCGACCGGGGCGGTCGCGATCAGTCATTCGGTCCTAATGGATAGACGGCACAGCACAGGCGGTTCGCGATAAGTCGCGTCGTCGGAACCTCTCTTCCCCAAGCAGCGCTCGTGCCTCATCAGCATAGTCGGTCACGGTCACGGATAGCGAGCGGTGGCCAAAGCTACCCTGCATAACAGGGACACGAACTCGGCGAACAAGCGGGCGGCAGTCCACATCCCGAAGCATAGAGACACATTCCCAGTTGGCGTAGCAGCTTTGCGCCTCGGCCAGCTGTTCGATCAGTTGTCGTCTAGGCGCGTAGACGAACTGGTCGCCGATTTCCCCCCGTTCATTGACCCATCTGGTCCACAGCGTTGGCTCTCCCAAGAGCGAAAGCAGTTCCGACCTACGTTCAGCTATGGCCGCCGCCTGTTCTGCGCTGTAGTTGACGACATGATAGATAAACGATTGGACGAAGGGCTGATCGTCATTTTCTGAATAGCTCACTGATAGCCAGATGCGTTGATCGTCGGACTCGTAGAATCCCGCTCCTTCAATTCCAGAAGGATTGCGAAATCGGAAGCGACGCTCGTTCATCGCATCCGCGACGCTCTGCGGCGACATGCCAAGATGAATGCCAGCGATTTCCGCGCGCCGAATGGTCCGCGAACTGTAGGTCGGGCCGTTCAAAGTTTGCGACGAACTTTGCGCGAGACCGGCGTTGGACGCGAAGAGCGACATGCCTAGCGCGAGGGCAACAACGCTCAGGGATGCCAACCGTCGATGATTGTTCACTGCTTTACCCGCGATTGCAAAGACACTTTAGCGCCTCTTCGGGACAGACCAAATCACAAGAGCGGCAACGTCCCGGTTAGCCAAAGCCCTCTGCCAGGACCCAGCCTCACCTCACCCCAGCACCGCCTCCGGCGTCACCACAAACGGATCGACGATCTTCACCCCCTCGATCACCGGCGCCGATTGCTTATCCTCGGTGAGAAAATGTGTGCAGCCCGCAGCGATTGCGGAGGCCAGCAGCACCGCATCCCACCACGAGGTGTTCCATCGCGCTTCGATGTTGATCGCCGCGCGCACTTCGTTCGGCCCGAGCGGCGCATTGCACCAGGGCAGCAGCGCAAGCGCCGCCGCCTGCGCCTGCGCACGCGGCAGCTTAAGTTTTCTTTCGGCCGCGCTTCGTGTTTCGTTGCACACTTGCGGGCTGACCGTGATCGAATTCGCCGCCGTCAGCGCGCTCAGCCACGCCGCGCACCGCGCCTGCTTGGCCGCTTGCACCCGATCCAGGCTGTAGAGAATGACGTTCGCATCCACCAGGATAAGGGCGGTCATAGATTTCATCGCGGTCAAATTTCCAATCGGGGCGGTCCAGGGGGACGTGCTCGGCAAGGGCCAGGAAATTATCCATGGCGCTCATCCGCGCCGTCTGCAGGCGCTCTTCCTCGGCCGCGATCAGATCGGCGAGGTAACGCGAAAGGCTCTTGCCCGCCTGATCCGCCTCGCGGCGGGTGCGGGCGAGCAGCGCGTCATCCAGGGTGATGGTCACATTGGCCATTGTTACACTGTATATTATATCAGTGCATCAGTGTCAACTCGACCCAACTAGCGCTTTGACGGAACCGCCGGCCTCCAGCCGGCTTTTTTTTTGGTCGGTTGGGAAAAGAGCCGGTAAGATGCCGGCGCTCCGTCGGCGCCTTGTTCAGTTAGGCTAACTGAGGGCGACGGCGTGAGCGCGCAGAGTTGCTCTCTCTCAGCGGAAGATCGTTGCGCTTGCGAAGCGTTACAGCCCTAACGCTTGGCGAGCCGCGCGAACACATGTACCCGAATCAGAGTGGTTCTTTCCACATGACGGGGGCGTCATGGCGCGCGTACGCTGGAGTAAGAACTTCATCGACCGAGGTGAAGTGCTCCCCGACAATTTGTGTTTCTTCGAACCGGCTTTGGCGAAGCGGCGCCGCTTGGCGCGCGAGGCCAAGGACAGCAAGAAGGCCGAGACGGTCGACCGCACTGGGTCGGTCAAGCACCTCGAACGCGCGGCCAAACGGTTAAAGCACGTTAAGGCCGAGGACCGCATCCTCTACGTGCCGCAATGGGATATGGACAAAGCCGAAGAAGCCATGCGCAAAGCCGGCGTCACTGGCGCGGTGTCAAACCTCTGCGGCTCGCAGAAGAAACGCGTGAAGGCGGGCAGGGGGCGGTAGGGTCGCTGTTCGCAAACGGCGCGTGGGAGTTCGGCAACCGCTACAGCACAGCGCTTCGCGCCTCATTCTTCGGCCGCCCCATAGCGACGACGGGTCCAGAAACAATCGAGGTCCGCGCTTTGCCCCCAGGCGCGAACGCCGCGCGTTTCCAGCTGATACCAGCAGCCTCCGCCGGCGCCGTCTTGCAGCAATGGCCCCGACATCCCAGGCCCAACCGGCGCCCAGCTGAACAGATCCTCGGGATACTCGAAATTGACGCTGATGATGTCGCCCTGATGCCATACGAAATCGATCACGTCGGTATGTTCGAAGTCCTCCGTGTCCCATTCACTTTTGTTGTCGTAGAGCAAGTAGACAGGGCGGCCCGCCTCGAAACCGTAATCGGTCCGCAGCACTTCACCGCGAATTGGCCGAAAGTGAACGCGGCAATCGACAATGGTGACGGTCTCGCCGCTTCGCGCGATTGCAACAATTGGTGTGGCCGGGTTGCGCGAGGCGTGAAGGGCCACATCGCTGGTGAGCGCCACGGGGCTCTGGTTCTCTCCGCAACCGCCGGCGCGGAAACCGTCGTAAACATAATAGCCGCCCTCCAGGGGCGGTTCGAGCGGACCAGAAAGCGGTGTTGGAAGTGGATTTGGGTTGCGCACGCCGGTGAGCGCGCGCGCGACACGGAAGCCGGTCACTTCGCTGTGCTCGTCCGATTGCCCGGAAGTGCGCTGATAAACAATTTCTCCACTAATGTGACGCCAATTCAACCCGCGCCGAACTCGGTAATCTGGCTCCCATTCATCTTGCACCCACTCGTCGACATTGCCTGGCTTGTCGTGGATGCCGAAATAGTTCGGCTGATATGAACCGACCGGAACCGTCCCCTGAGAATCGGGCGAATCTCGATCTTGGGAGGACGCGGTAACGCGTCCCGGTTGGTGATGGCTGAAAGGAGAATCGCGCGGCGCTTGGTCGGCGTATTCCCACTCCGCGTCATTCGGCAGGCGGTAACTCTGGCCGGTGTGCGCCGAGAGCCAAAGCACATATTCCTGAGCGTCGTTCCAGGACACGTTGATCACGGGTCGGCGCCCACGCCCCCAGCCTTGATCGTTCGGATTGGGATTGGAGCGGCAGCCGCCACCGCGCACGCACGCTTCCCACTCGTCGAAGGTCACTTCATGTTGGCCGATTGCGAAATCCGCCACACTCTCGCGATGTATGGGGCGTCCGCTCTCGCTGTAGAAGTCCCCCATCATGAACTGGCCGCCGGAGATCGCCACCATCTCGGGGCACTCCGCACAGTCGCGGAACACATCGCCAGCTGTGCGCGAAGGCTCGGACGACGAGGCGCATGCTGAAAGCAAAATTCCAGCAACGAAGAGAATTGTTCGCAAAGCGCACCCCTTTGAGGTTTGGCCCGTCACGCGTCGTGACCAGCGTCACATCCATAGTCCTAACGACCTACTACCTTCATCTCATCGGATCGATGGACGGTTCGAGACAAGAGATGGAGCCCGGAAATGTTCAAAGTTTACGCCCTGATCGCCGCCTGCGCGCTGTACGTCCCCTTCGCCGCGACGTTGTTGAACCAAGCCGCGCAAATGGTCTGATCGAACCGCCCACGCTCCCAGAAAACCCAGAAACCCCGAAGGATTAGCCAAATGTCAAAGTTCGCCGCCCTGTTCGCCGCCTGCGCAATCTACGCCACCTTCGCGCTGACCATGCTCAACCAAGCCGCGCAGATGGTTTGAAACCAAAAGGAAAATCATGCTTAGAGGGATAGACAAAGGGCGCTAAGCCGATGGGCCAGCGCCCTTTTTGCTGCCCCAAAGTTCTTGATATGTTCGTTTTATAGGACTAAAGTCCCAATTATGCACTTTACAATAGCTGATCATCCTGTAGTATGTGGATATGTCAGCGAACCTCACCGATCCGATCTTTTCCGACGAAGCCGCCGCGCGCGCCCATTTTGAGGGCCTTCGCTGGGAGGGCGGCGTTCCTGTCTGCTTTCACTGTGGCGTTGTTGGGGACGCCGCGCCGGTCGCGCGCGACGAGAAGCGCGCCGCTGCGAAGATGAAGCACGCTGACAAGGCCAAGCGGAAGATCGCTCGTGACGGCCTCTACTACTGCCGTTCGTGCAAGGGCACTTTCACCGCAACAATGGGTACGGTTTACGAGGACAGCCACATTCCGCTGAACAAGTGGATGCTCGCAACGCACTTGATGAACTCGTGCAAGCGCGGCGTGTCTGCGCTCGAACTGCAACGCCAACTCGGCCTCGGTTCTTACCGGACTGCGTGGTTCATGGCGCACAGAATCCGCGAAGGCATGGGCGTCGATAAGTACGGCGAACCGTTGGGTGGCGCTGGCAAAATTATCGAGGCGGATGAGACCTACGAGGGCAAGGTGAAGGCGCCGCGCACCAAGAGCACGAGCGGTCGCGAGTTCACCAAGGGCGGCCGCTCTGGCCCGTCGAACAAGCGCGCCGTGGTGGCGCTTGTGGAGCGTGGCGGCAAGGCTCGCGTCTTTCACGTCGCCAACGCTGACAAAGAAACCGTCGCCAAGATCATCCAAGAGAACGTGCACCCTGACTCACGTCTGCACACCGACGAGAGCCGTCTCTACAAGGGCGCCGACGCTCACGTTGCACAACACGAGCACGTCAAGCACAGCGCTGGCGAGTATGCGCGCGGCGACGTGACGACAAATTCTGTTGAGGGCTTCTTCAGCCAATTTAAGCGCGGCATGGTCGGCGTTTACGGCCATTGCGACGAGCGCTATCTCGCGCGCTATCTGAAGGAATACGAGTTCCGCCACAACAACCGGGCGAAGCTTGGCGTTGACGACAAGGAGCGTGCGGCGCGCGCGGTGAAAGGCACCGTTGGCAAGCGTCTCACGCTGCGACAGCCTAAAGGCTACCAAGCACCCGCGTAGGCGCGTGCGCGAAGGCCCGCCGCCGTTTCGGCCTTGGTGGAACCCTTACGAGCCGCGGTTGCCGTTTGACGATGAAGAAGAAGGTCCGCAGGACACGGCTCACTCCTGCTTGAACAGCCACGGACGATCGATCATCGGAGGAACCGCCTCCTGCGGACCAACGCGATAGGCGCCAACCGACCTCACGCACGCGTGGTGCAGCGCCACTTGTGCCTCCATCACTGCGGTTTCAAAGGCGTAGAGATCGCGAAACGTTTTCTCTTCATCCCATGTCGCCGCCACAAGCTCGCTCAGTGCGTGCTCCAAATTGGCTTCGGCCTGGGCAAGCGCGTGCGGTCCAAGAAGTTCAAGCTTCTCCGCATCTCGGAAACGAGTAAGTGAATCGGATAGCCCGCTGGCTGCCGATGATCGCCGTAGTGCAATCTCGCTTGCGCTAAGACCAGGGGGTGTGAGTTCGCGATAGGCCAATACGTGACGGTACGCTTGATCGACGTCGCCCGCCGCGTTTCGCGCAATCACGCATGCATCGATGCGCTCTGAAAGTAGAAGTGATTCCTGTTGCTGCCGGAGAGCGCGGCGAGTGTCACTGCTCGCCGCGCCGGCAAACACCGCGCTAACCACCGCGGCCAACGCCGCAACGCCGGTGATTGCGTGACTCCAGAATCCCTTTGGAAGCTGGAAGCCTTGCGGCACTGGCGGAATGAGGTGTTGCGTCATGCGGCTCGCTGAACGCGGAGTGCGTTCTTCACGATCTGCAACGCGTCAACGTAATCGCCTTCGGCGCGCATCCGCTGAATCACAAGCTCAATGAGCTGACGCGCCGCCGTTCCCGGCTCCAATCCACATTCCTCAGCACCCTTGGCAAAGAGCGCCTTGTCCTCCTCTTTGAGGCGGACGGTGATCGGAACGCGGATATCGGCCATAGGTAGCTCCTTTGCCTAACGAGTCGTTACGCTGCGCCACGAATCGTTACGAATCTCTTAACGCCATTTACCATCCGAGCCCGATTCCGGTGCGCCGCGCACGAGTTTTTTCAGTTAACTCCCTCTTCATTATTGCCGCGCATAACATAGCGAAACGCAGCGTTGCGCCATGCGACGCGAGAAAACGGGAGGCGGAGATGGCCGCTGTCGGGATCACCTTTGATGACGCTTCAGTCGTGAAGCTCGCGCTTCGCAAGGGCTACATGCAGCACGATATCGCTGCCTATTTTGGCGACAACCAAGGCCGTGTGAGCGAGATCAATACGGGCAAGCGTTATTCGCTCGCGCCGTTGGCGGATCACTTGCCGCCGGATTTTCCGCCTTTGGGGCGCGCGCGTTGAGGTCGCTTCGGAACCCCTTTCAGCGTTTTGGGCGGTGTGGCGATCATGCGCTTCACCGTTTCGTCGCGCCTGCGCGCGATCTCTTTTTCGGATCGCTGTTCGTCGTCGGACATGATGCCCAATAAACTACTATTCCCGAACGAAAGCGAGGGGTTTGCCATGACGCAACCCAAGCAGCAGGTCGTTAGTATTCAGCGCGGCCGGTACAAACCGGTTGGGCATTGCATCTATTGCGGTGAGCGCGAAGGCAAACTCACGCTTGAGCACATCATCCCTTATGGCTTGCTCGGTCGGCTAGAATTGCCCGAGGCCAGTTGCAGTGTCTGCCAGGATATTATTCATCCGATGGAGACGTGGCTGCAAACGAAGCTACTCGGCCACGTTCGCTATCGGCTTGAGCTTCCTCCACGCAAGAAGCGGCCGCGACCCGCAACGCACCCGATGGTGATAAAGAAGGACGATGGCGGACAGGCTAGAGTTGAGGTGCCGCTCTCTGAGCTACCGCGTCTGATGACGCTTCCGTTCCTGCCGCCGCCACCGCTGTTGCTAGATCCCGGTGTAGAGCCTTCGCGCAACTTTAGTTGGTGGACTACGCAAGACCCGGATGATCTCGCCATCTTCGCGAGAACGCATGGTCAAGGCGGTCACGCATTCATCCAGAATTTTCTCATGGATTATTTCGTCAGAGTTATCGCGAAAATAGCTCACGGCGCTGTGTGGGGCGGTATCGATCAAGACTTGCGCGCGACGTTCACAATGCTGCTTCCAGATATCATCACCGGAAAGCAGCTAGACTGGTTGCCCTTCATCGGCGGCGACGAAGAAGAAGACGCGCCGCCCGAGGAATTCTTGAACGTCATCGAACCGATGATCGTGCCGATGGGTGACAAGGAGTACTTAGTTGTCCGCGTGCGATTGTTTGCGCCAATGCAGGCGCCGAGTTACTACGCCGTTGCTGGCGTGCGCGATGTCACTCGGCAATGACCCGCAAGAGTTCAGGCCTCGCGCCGAGTGCGTCGACGCAATGCCGGTAAAAGCTGCGCTCGATGTCTGGCGTGGCTTCCCAGGATACGTCGCCGGAAGTCGGGTCTAGGCGTTCCATTGTTTCAAACAACAGGCGCGCAAGTTCGTCGATTGCTCGATCTCGCGCGGCGCTCACGACGCACCGCCTACTCGTGATCGATCGGCACCCAAGGTGCCGTGAACTCGGCGTACTGCTCTGGTGTCAGGTGATCGCTCGCGGCGCGATCTAGCGCGTCTATCGCCGCCGCGATCCGCTTGAACTCGAAGCTGAACGCGGGCTTGCACGCGTCCCTCATTTTGATCAGCCGCCAGCGGTAGGGACGCAGGCTCTCGAAATGCTGGGCAGCGAAACGAAGCATGATGTTCTGTATTTGTTCTTGTGCCCGAGGGCCAGGGTGCTAGCATCATAGGGAAAGGGGTCCTTTTGTGAAGTGCACAATTAGGACTAAAGTCCTATGCATGACTCGCGATCCCCTGCATGGCCGTGGCGCTCGGACCAATTCCAGCGGCCGCTTTGAGCGCTTCGCGCGCGAGGCGTTCGACGATGGCTGGGCGGGGGAGGAGATCGCGCCGCTGGAAACCATCGTCACGCCCGAACTGGCGAAGTCGATCATCTCCACCAACCAAAGCCCCGACATCTCGTTCGACCAATCCATCAATCCCTATCGCGGCTGCGAGCACGGCTGCATCTATTGTTACGCGCGCCCCAACCACGCCTATGTCGGCCTGTCGCCGGGGCTTGATTTCGAGACCAAGCTGTTTGTGAAAGCTAACGCCGCCGCGCTGCTGGAGCAGGAATTCGCCAAACCGCGCTATCGCCCACGCACGATCATGCTGGGCGGCGTCACCGACATCTATCAACCGATCGAGCGCGGCTATGGGATCACGCGCTCGATCCTCGAAGTGATGGAACGCTGGCGCCATCCGGTGGCGCTAATCACCAAATCGCAGCTGGTGATCCGCGACATCGATGTGCTGTCGCGCCTTGCCGAGCGCGGCTTGGTGAAAGCGGCGATTTCGGTCACCACCTTGGATCGGCGCATTTCCCGCGTGATGGAGCCGCGCGCGGCGGCGCCGCACCGGCGCATCGAAACAATCCGCGCGCTCGCCAGCGCTGGCGTGCCGACCACCGTCATGGTCGCGCCAATTGTGCCAGCCATCAATGACAGCGAAATCGAAGCGATCCTGGAAGAGTGCGCCAAGGCGGGCGCTTCCGCGGCGGGCTATGTGGTGTTGCGGCTGCCGCGCGAGATCAAGGATTTGTTCCAGGAATGGCTGGCGCGGTTTTTCCCGGACCGCGCCGGGCGCGTGATGACGCTGGTGCGCTCCATGCGCAACGGCGCCGATTACGATCCCGAATGGGGCAAGCGCCAGCGCGGCGAGGGGCCGTATGCGCGCCTCATCGCCGACCGCTTCGCCCGGGCCTGCCGCAGCCTCGGCCTCGACAAGCCGCGCCTGCCGCTCGACCACACCCAGTTCGCTCGTCCGATTGAAGCCGGCGGCCAGCAGGACTTGTTCGCGGCCAACGATTGAGCGTCGCCCCATTGGCTTGCGACGGCGTCGCGCGCTAAGAAGCCTCGACTAGGGCAGGAGGACGCCATGAGAACAGACGGACGGGACCCCTCGGGCAATGTGCGCGACCGTGGTTCGGGAGGCGGCGCCGTTGGCGCAGGCCTCGGCGCGGGCGCTCTGTTCGCGATCGTGCGGCGCATTGGCGTGCGCGGAACCCTGATCGCGGTTGTGGCGCTCGCGGGGATCTACTTCTTCAACCCGCTCGGCATTCGCGACACCGTGTTCGGGCTGCTGTTCGGCGGCACGCCGGGGGTGACGCAATCCTCGCAGGGCGAAGGCAGTGCGTGCGATGCGCAAAAGCCCGCGTGCGATTTCTCGTCCCGCATTCTGCGCTCCACTGAAATCGTCTGGCGAGATCAATTTCAGCAGGGTCGATTGCCGAATTATGGCTCACGCACTCAGGCCTACGAGGACCCGGTGCTCAACTTCTTCAGCGGCGGCGTTTCCAGCGGCTGCGGACAGGCTTCCTCGGAGATGGGACCGTTCTATTGCCCCGGCGATAAGCAGCTCTACATCGACCCGACCTTTTACCAGGTGATGGAACAGCGTTTAAATGCCCCGGGCGATTTTGCGCAAGCGTACGTGATCGCCCACGAAGTCGGCCACCACGTGCAGAATCTGATCGGCGCCACCAACAAGACTTTGCCGGGTGAGGATCGCAACCTGACTTCGGTGCGCATCGAGTTGCAGGCCGATTGTCTCGCGGGTGTCTGGGGTCACAATGACCAAGCGGCGCTGGATATCAGCGAAGCGGATCGGCGCGAAGCACTGAATGCGGCCCACCAAATTGGTGACGATACGCTCAGTCAGGGTCGCGCAGACCCACGTCAGTACACCCACGGCACCGGCCCCCAGCGCATGCGCTGGTTCAATCAGGGCTTCAATTCCGGCGATCCGCGCCGCTGCGATACGTTTGCGGTTCCGGCTGGGCAGCTTTGATGTCGCCGGCAATCCGCGTCGGCTTGATTTGCCTGGCCGGCGCGGCTTGCCTGGGGGTGGGAATTTATCTCTTCAACCCGCTTGGACTCCGAGACGCAGTTTTCTCGATACTCGGCGCGCCCAGGGCCGAGACGGATCGCAAAGATTCCGCCCGAGCGGGCGGCGCGCTTGGTGTCGAACCTGTCCAAACTGATGTCGGGCGCGGGAGCGTGTGCGAGGCAGATCCGCAAGCGTGCGACTTCATCAGGGCGATACTTGGCTCAACCGAGGAGGTCTGGAGCGCCCAATTTCAGCAGGGGAGGCTGCCGCACTATTTTGCCACCCAAGGCACGTATGAATTTCCCGTGCTTGCGGTGTTTTACGGGGCCGTCGACACCGGTTGCGGGTCGCAGGATTCCGATGCCGGGCCATTCTATTGTCCGCTCGACCGCCGCATTTACATCGATCCAAACTTCTACCAAGTGCTTGAACGAGGATTGAACGCGCCGGGCGATTTTGCGCAAGCCTATATCATCGCCCATGAAGTTGGGCACCATGTCCAGACCTTGTTGGAGGTTCGTTCAGTCAACATCGCTGCCGAAACCGCCAACCAGCTCACGATGCGTCGGGAATTGCAGGCGGATTGTTTTGCGGGCGTTTGGGCAAACCAAAAACGCGTCCAGCTATCCATAGATGAATCCGATCTGCGCGAAGGCTTGAATGCAGCGTTCGCATTGGGCGACGACACGCTGACTCAGGGCCAGATCGAGACGTTTGAATATACGCATGGTACAAGCGAACAACGCATGCGCTGGCTGCAGCGCGGTTTTGATTCCGGAGATGCGCGCGAGTGCGACACCTTCCGCGTGGCGTTTGAGCTCCTCTGATTCGGCATATTCTCTATTCCGAACACCGCCTCAAGCGACCCAGTCCGCCGCCTGATCGATCAGGAATTGCCGGAACGCGGCGATGCGTTTTGATCGTTTCAGGTCGCTTGGATAGATGAAGTACACTTCGAAGCTCGGCCCCGGCAGCTCTGGCAGGACTTTCACGAGTTGCGTGCTCTCACGGGCCATATAGTCGGGTACGCTGGCGATGCCGAAGCCGCTCTCAACCGCGCGCAGCATGCCGTAGACATTGTTGATCTCCAACAGCGGCGGGCGCGGTTTAGCGTCTTCGCGGCCGGCGCGCTGGGCCCAGTCGAGCTCGCGCATCGGCGTCGGCACGCCTTGTTGATAGGCAATGATGCGGTGGTGATCGAGGTCTTCGACTTGCTTGGGCGTGCCGTGTTTTTTGAGATAATCGGGCGATGCATAGAGGCTCACGCGGACTTCAAACAATTTGCGCTGGATGAGATCGGCGTGCGTGGCCGCCCAAAGCCGGATCGCGCACTCGGCCTCGAGTTTCAGGAGATCGTACTCGCGATCGTCGAGCAAAATTTGCAGACGCGTCTCGGGATAGGTGTCGGCGAAGGCGCCGAGGCGCGGCGCAAGCCACGTGGCGCCGAAAGCGATCGGCGCGGTGACCTTCAAATCGCCGATGACCTTCTCGCGCGCATCCTTCAGCGTCGATTCCGCGATCACGGCCGCGCCCGCCATTTCGCGGGTGAACTCCCTGAGCGCCATGCCCGGCCCGGTCAGCAGCAGCCCGCGCGCATGGCGCTGAAACAGCGGCACGCCGATGTCGTTCTCCAGCGCCGCGATCTGGCGGCTGACCGAGGATTGCGACACGCCGAGGCGCTCGGCGGCCGCGGTCAGGCTGCCGGTCTCGGCGGCGAAGTGGAAAGTCTTGAGCTTGTCCCAGTCCATGCGCGTTTCCAGAGGGCGCGCGGATCGGCGCTGGCCCCTTGGTCTGCAATATTGCATAGCTGCGGTGGCAACGGAAGCCGGAGCAAAATGAGGTCGTCACGCCTTGCGTGCTCTCTTTCGGTAGAGCGAAGCCACGCGCTGGGCTTCCACGGCAATTGCCGCCCGTAAAGAAGGCGGCGCGATGACTTCAAGTTCAGCGCCAAGCCGGAGCAATTGACGCGCGGCATAGTCCGCACCTTCGACCGGTATTTCCGCGCGCACCCAATCGGCGCGTCTGCATGGCCGGTGGGCGGTCTCGACCGCGTGGGCGGCGATGGGGTTCACATCGCGCAACAATTTGCGGCCTGCGGGCGAAATCTCAATCGTTGCGCGAGCGGCCATAAGCCGGTCTTCGAACTCTCGCGCCCACCGTGCCCAGAAGCGCGCGAGTTCAAAATTGCGCGGGCGCTTGAAGGGCGTCTCGGTGATGGCGAGCGAGCGGATATTCGAGACGCGGTAGGTTCTGGGCTGTTGCTGCGCCATCGCCACAAGGTACCAAGCGCCGCCCTTCAACACCAAGCCGAGCGGATCGAGCGTGCGCACCACTTCGCCCTTCCAACTCTCATAGCGCAGCTTAATGCGTCGCTCGCCCCATACTGCCGTCGCCAAAGTAGGCAGGAGTTCTGGCGTCTCCGGACGCGAGTACCAGGCGGCCGGATCGAGGTGAAAACGCGCCGCTACGCGTTCAGCGCTGGCGCCAGATTCCGGGGGTAGGCTCGCGAGCAACTTCAGTTGCGCTGCGGCAAGTTCCGCGCCGAGGCCAAGGTCGGCAGCCGCCTCTCCCACGCCGGCAAGAAGCAGCGCATTGGCTTCGGCGCTCGTGAAACCGGTAAGCTTGGTGCGGTAGCCGTCCAACAAAGCAAAGCCCCCGCTGCGTCCGCGTTCCGCGTAGATTGGCACGCCCGCTGCACTGAGTTGGTCAACGTCGCGATAGATCGTGCGCACCGAGACTTCGAACTCGCGCGCTAGCGCCTCCGCGGTCAAGCGCCCGCGCACCTGGAGCAGGATCAGGATCGAAAGAAGGCGGCTGGCGCGCATTTCTACAACCTTGCGTAAAACATGACACTAGGTGGCATATATATCAAGTTAGAAGCGCGCGGAGACTAGAGGGAGAAGCCGTGCAATCCACGCCAACACCGCGATCGCTAGAGACCAACATGTCCGGGGGCGCTGGCGATTTCGACTTTTTCCTTGGTGGCTGGCGAGTAGAGCACCGCCGATTGAAGACGCGGCTGCGCGACTCTGCCGAGTGGGAAGAGTTCGGCGGCCGCTGCGTGACCAGAAAAGTTTTGGGCGGCTTTGGCAATGTCGATGACAACATCCTCGACCTGTCCGCAGGTGCGTATCGGGCGGTGACGTTGCGATCGTACGACCCGAACACAAATCGCTGGGCCATTTGGTGGCTCGATGGACGCACGCCGCACCGACTCGACGTTCCCATGATGGGTGGTTTCGAGGACGGCGTCGGCGCGTTCTATGCCGCCGATCGTTGGGAGGGACGCGACATCCGGGTGCGGTTCCTGTGGACGCAAACCCGAACTGCTTCGCCGCGCTGGGAGCAGGCGTTCTCTGTGGATGATGGCGTGAGCTGGGAAACCAATTGGGTGATGAACTTCACGCCCGCGGAGGTGATTGTATGAAGCTGAACAAACCAAGGCGCGATCTTCTGGTGGTCAGCGCTGCCGCAGGCGCCGCCGCGCTTCTGCCCGCTTGCGCCACATCTCAGGAAGGGGCGCCCATGCAGTTCGATCCCTTTCCTCCGTTGCCGACCACGCCGACGCCCGGGCGGCCTGGGGATTTCGACTTTCTAACCGGCGAATGGCGAATTCATCATCGCTCGATCGTGAACGGGGAATGGCTCGAATACGAGGGCGAAGCGACCGTGCACGCGCTCCTGGCGGGGATCTGCAGTGTGGAGGAATTGCGCATTCCCTCGCGCAATTTCAGCGGCATGGGCCTTCGATTGCTCGACGTGCAGAACCGCGTTTGGTCCGATCATTGGGTGAATGCGCGCAGTGGCGTCGTGGGCGTTCCTGGTCAGATCGGGAGCTTCGAGAACGGCGCCGGCATCTTCGTCACCGACGATGTCGATAACGGCCAGCCTGTAAAATACGCTGGCATCTGGGACAACATCACACCGCGCTCGTGCCGCTGGCGCCAAGGGGCCTCCCACGACGGCGGCGCCACCTGGGATCAGAACTGGATCATGGAGTGGACCCGAGCATGAATGCGCGGACGCGCCAGGCGGACTTCGCCTGACGCGTCCGTCGCAGATCACTCCCGCTCCATTACATCGCCGGCGCGAAGGTGGCGCCCGCCCATGGCGATCCAATCGTCGCGCAGGCCCTCGAACACCACGGGCAGGCCGCGCGCGCGGTTGAGGTCGGGGCCGTCTATAACCTGAAAATGAAGGTGCGGCTCGGTGGAATTGCCTGACGAACCGGCCTCGCCGACTTGGTCGCCCGTACTCACGCGCTGGCCGACGCGCACGCGGGCGCTGCCGCGGCGCATGTGGGCATAGAGCGAATGTTCGCCGCCTGCATGTTCGATCAGCACGTAGTTTCCGGCTGCTGCTTCGAAGCCGCTGCCGGAGAGCAGGATAGCTTGCTGGCCCTCGGCGACGCGCTCTTCGTAGGACTCGTAGCTTTCGTCTGGACGACGCAGCATGCCTTCATTGTCGATGACATCATTGCGCACGGCCACGACCACGCCATCGGCGGCGGCGCGGATGGGTAGGCCGAATGTGCGATATTGCGCAAGCCGGGTTCCGTCGCCGGTGTGCGAGCGCAATTCCGGACCAAGCGTGGCGAGATCGAGCGCGTACTCCGAAGAGACGACCCAGCGGTGATGATGTTCGGCGTCGCCGGACGCAAACACTAACCACCGGCCGTCCACAGGCGCGCGATAGTGGTTCGGTGACTGGTAGCGCGAAACTGGAATGGACGCGACGCCGATGTCGCCGCCCGCGCTTTCGGCTACCACGCGCGCTGTATCCGGCAAAATCGATGCGGAGATGTAGAAGCCGGTATTGAGAAGAACCTCGCCGGGTTCGAGCGTCGCATCGCTGCTCAGCTTTTCGCCTTCGTGCAAATTGCGCGAAAGATGGAACTGGAAATCCATCGCTCGGAGCAGACCGGCTTGCTCGTAGGTTGTAACGCGTTGGGCGCGGCGTAGGAGCGCGGCTGCCCCCACACGCGCCGTGGCGACGATCTCGCCTTCCTTAAGCAAATCGACGCGCAACCCTGTGAGTTCCTGCGTGCGCGCCTCGTCATTGACGACGAGAATATTGTGCAACACCAGATCGACGCCGCCGCGGTCGGGCGCGAGATCGAATACGTAGAGCGGCGCCGGGTCGACGCGAATTTCCAAGGCTTGCGCAGGCGCAGCCGTCAGCGCTCCCGCCGCGCATGCGGCGAGCCAGAACTTCTTCATGTCTTTCTCCTTGCTTAGTCTTCCATAGGTCTACATCCGAGCGGCGCGCGTTTGCGCACCGTTGCGCGCCCGAACGTCCAGGTCAGCACGACGTAAAGGCACACGCCCACCGCGATCGCGAGCGGTGAGAACCACATTCCCACAAGATCGACGCCTTGCACGTTGGCGTCGGAGCCGATGAAGATGCCGCCAGCATCCAGGCGGTAAACGCCGGTTCCGTGCGGCGCGAAAAATTTCACGATGCCGAGCGCGACGCAGATGACGGCGACCGCGTAGCCAAGTCCCGCCGCGACAGTGGTGGCGAGTCCCGCAATCCCAGCGCCCGCGCTGCGCATCAAGGCGGCGGCGATGTCGCCTGGGTTGAAGGTGCGCCCGGCCCGGGCGCGTAGCCGATCCGCCACCAGAGCCGGCAGGAAGTCGTCCGTATCGCCCAGTTGCGACAGCGCGCTTGTTGCTTCACCACTCGCGGCGAAAGCGTCCAGAGCGTGCGCTTCCAGTTCGGCTTTGATTTCCTCTGCTTCGGAGCGCGGCAGCGCCGCGAGCGCGCGATCGACCTTGGCGAAGTAAGCGGCGAAGGTGGCGCGGGCGCCAGCATCGACCAGGTCCGTCCATCGGGTCATTGGGTCAACCCCCCCAGACTTTCGCTGAACCCGTTCCAGCTCTTGACCGCTGCGTCAAAAACCGCTTCGCCCTTGGGGGTCAGCGCGTAGGTTTTGCGCGCTGGGCCGGCTTCCTGGATCGCCCATTCGGCGATGGTCAGACCTTCGCGCTCGAAGCCGTTGAGCAGGGGATAGAGCGTACCTTCGGGGGCCGCCGCGCCAAGTAGGTCGCGCAACGCAGTTGCGAGCGCGTAGCCGTGCTTGGGGCCCTGCCGCAGCGCCGCAAGCGCCGCGAACGGCAACACGCTTTTGCGCCAGCGCCGCTCCCAATCCCGGACCGTCTCGTCCACGTTCATCTCCTCTTGGGAGACGATCTACCTCGATTGCCGATGTATGTCAAGAATTGTCTCAACCTAGGTTGCCGCAGTGGCCGCGTGCTCTTGCGCAGACAGGTACTTCTCCGCCTCCAGCGCGGCCATGCAGCCGAGGCCGGCGGCGGTGACGGCTTGGCGGTAGGTGTCGTCGGCGACATCGCCCGCCGCGAACACGCCGGGTATGTTGGTCTCGGTCGTGCCCGGTTTGACGACGATGTAGCCGTTGTCCTTCATCGCCACTTGGCCTTTGAACAATTCAGTCGATGGCGCGTGGCCGATGGCGACAAAGACCCCATCGAGTTTGCGTTCCTGCGCGGCGCCGGTTTTCACGTGTTTGATGCGCAAGCCGTTGACGCCGCGCTCGTCGCCCAAGATTTCATCGACGGCATGGTCCCACACCACTTCGATCTTGGGATTGGCGAACACGCGCTCCTGCAGCACACGCTCTGCTCGGAACGAATCGCGGCGATGCACTAGCGTCACTTTGCTGGCGATATTCGCGAGGTAGAGCGCTTCCTCCACCGCGCTGTTGCCGCCGCCGATGACAGCGACTTCCTTGCCGCGGAAGAAGAAGCCGTCGCAGGTGGCGCATGCCGATACGCCTTGGCCGGAGAATTTCTGTTCGCTCAGGATGCCTAGCCACTTCGCTTGGGCGCCGGTGGCGATGATGACGCTGTCTGCCGTGTATATTTGTCCGCTGTCGCCGGCGAGCCGGAACGGGCGCCCACCAAGCTCCGCGCTCACGATGACGTCTTCAACGAGTTCGGTTCCCACGTGCAGCGCTTGCGCGCGCATTTGCTCCATCAGCCAGGGCCCTTGAATGGTGTCGGCGAAGCCCGGGTAATTTTCCACGTCGGTGGTGATGGTGAGCTGCCCGCCCGGTTGCAGGCCGGCGATCAACATCGGCTTGCGCATAGCGCGCGCGGCGTAGATGGCGGCGGTGTAGCCAGCGGGACCGGAGCCTATGATAATGATGGGAGAATGACGGGGGTCGGTCATGAGGTCTCGGGAAAAGCGGGAATCGAAGCAAAGGATATGGTGAAGCGCGGCGCTTGGGAAAGCCCGCCGCATGCGCATCGCATCGAATTCCAGTTGCGGGGAGCGGTATCCGCTGGCAGAAGGTCGCCCATTCGGGTGAGGCGGCTCCCCGATCAGGCGTTCGCCCAAGTGCCGCGCACTTCCGCTTGGGAGGCGCGCATGCTGGCGAGACCATTTTTTACACGACGTGTCATGGTATGTTTGCTTGCGGGGGCTTGCGTGAGCGCGCCGCGGCGGGAAGCGGCACATGTCTTGTTCGTGTGTTTGCACGGGACGGTAAAGAGCCCGATCGCGCGCGAACATATGCGGCGCATGGTCGCTGAACAGGGATTGCGGGCCAACATTCAGTCTCGCGGGATTGCGCCGGAGGATGCTGTGACGCCGCGGCTGGCGGCAGCACTCGCAGCCGATGGAGTCGATGTCGGCAGCGAGCCGCTGCAACAACTCGCGGTCGCGGATTTGGCTGCGGCCGACATCATTGTGTTGTTTAACCCATTGCCCGCCAGCTTCGGCGTTTGGCCCACGCGCGATTGGAGCGACACGCCGTCAATGAACGCGGATTATCCCGCAGCGCGCACCGTACTTCTGGAGCGCCTGGCTGCTTTGGCTGACGAACTCGCTTCGGCCGGCGAGGGCCGTTATGCGGCTCGACGGGCAAGCCGCTAGGTTGTGCGGAGCTATTGGTTCGCAGGCCGCTCGATCAATTCTATCTCAAATAACTTCGGCCAATTCTTGCCGGTGACGAACAAACGCCGCGTCGCAGGGTCGTAGGCGATGCCGTTGAGCACATCGGTGTGGCCGGGTTCAAAGTCGGATTGGGGTAGGAGCCCGCGGAGATCGATGAGCCCGGTCACGGCGCCGCTTGCTGGGTCGATGCGCGCGATCCAATTGGTCTGCCAGACATTGGCGAGCACCGCGCCTTCCACCCATTCGAGTTCGTTTAGATTGTGCAATGGGCGTCCTTGCAGCGTCACCGCAACGTCGCCGGTCTGTTGCAGAGTGTTTGGGTTGAGGAAGCGGAGCCGCTCGGTGCCGTCGCTCATGATGATGCGATTGGCGTCGCGGGTCAGGCCCCAGCCTTCGCCCTCGTAGCTGAAGCTCGAACGCTGATCGAAATCATCGAGGTCGAACACAAAGCCGCGTTGCGACTGCCAAGTGATGGAGACGATGCGGTCGCCCCAATCGACGATGCCCTCGCCGAAATACTGAGCATCGATGTCGCGCCGTCGCAGCACACGCCCGGTCTCGAGCGCGACCTTGCGGATTGAGGAATGGCCGTTCAGGCCGGTGCTCTCGTAAAGAAATCCGTCCCTGAAAAAGAGGCCTTGAGTAAAAGCGTCGCGATCATGGGGATAGGTGTGGACCACGCGGTAGCTGTAGAGTGCGAGAACCGGCTGGGCGCAGGCGCCGCCGCCGAGCGAGAACGCAATAAACGTCGCGACGACAAGGGTCAGCAGGCTACGTGCAAACATGCGCGCATAAAAAGCGATCTGGTCGGCCTTGTCCATTTCGCCTGGCAGAGGGGGCTTGTCAGGCTATCGTTTCGAGAATACTGGAATAATAGAAATGAAAAAAGACGCAGCCCT
Source organism: uncultured Alphaproteobacteria bacterium (assembly GCA_902826035.1). Lineage (GTDB taxonomy): Bacteria > Pseudomonadota > Alphaproteobacteria > Caulobacterales > Aquidulcibacteraceae > Vitreimonas. Next base: position 10,664 of record CADEDG010000021.1, on the reverse strand, counting down.
CACCGCGCTCGGCGCGCTTGCTCATGAGCATCGGCTCGGCGTGTTTCGCCTCCTTGTGCAGGCGGGGCCCGCGGGCGTTCCCGCAGGGCAAATCGCGGAAAAACTGCGCGTACCCGGCTCGTCGCTTTCGTTTCATCTCGCGCACCTGCGCCGCGCGGGGCTAATCAGCCAGCGCCGCGAGAGCCGCTCGCTCATCTATTCCGCCAATTTCGATGCGATGAACGGGTTGGTCGGGTTCCTAACCGAGAATTGCTGCGGCGGCGCTTTATGCGCTCCGGTCGCGGCGCAAATCCCAAACAGAAGGAAGGCGTCATGAGCACAACCGCAAACACCCGCCGGCCCTACAATGTTTTGTTTTTGTGCACCGGCAATTCCGCGCGTTCCATCATAGGAGAAGCCATTCTCTCCCGCGTCGGCGCCGGCAAGTTCAATGCGTTCTCTGCAGGCTCGCAGCCGAAGGGAGAGGTAAACCCATACGCGCTCGCGCTCTTGCGGCGCATGAACCATAAAGTCGAGGGGTTTCGTTCCAAGTCCTGGGACGAATTCGCCAAACCCGACGCGCCGGAACTCAATTTTGTGTTCACGGTCTGCGACAACGCTGCGGGCGAGGTTTGCCCGGCATGGCCCGGGCAACCGATGACAGCACATTGGGGCATCCCCGACCCGGCGGCGGCCGAAGGCGCGGACGCCGAGATCGCGCTCGCGTTCGCCGACGCGTACGGACGCTTGAGCAATCGCCTTTCGATCTTCGTCAATTTGCCGTTCGAAGGCCTGGATCGCCTTTCGCTGCAAAAGCGCTTGGACGAAATCGGCCGCACCGCCGACACTGCGCGCAAGGCTTGAAGGATGGATTTGTCGCGGCGCTTGGGCGCGGAGTTCGCTGGCTCGATGGTGCTGACCGCCGTCGTCATTGGCTCAGGGATAATGGCGGACCGTCTCGCGGGAGGAAACGTCGCACTGGCGCTCCTGGGCAATACGCTCGCCACCGCCGCCATTCTGTTCGTACTCATCACCGCTCTGGCCCCGATTTCCGGAGCGCACTTCAACCCAGCCGTAAGCCTGGTGGCGGCGTTGCGCCGCGAGTTGGCTCTGGCAGACGCGTTTGCGTATTGGGCCGCACAAATTGCTGGATGCGTCGCCGGTGCGGTGCTGGCGCACGCGATGTTTGAACTCCCGCTGCTTCAGCTTAGCGCTCATGAGCGCGCAGGCGGTGGGCAATTGCTTTCGGAGGGCGCCGCCACCTTCGCGCTTGTCGCGTGCACTCTTTTGGTCTCGCGGGCTCGCCCCGATGCGACCGCCGCCGCCGTCGCGCTCACCATCGCGGCGGGCTATTGGTGGACAGCCTCAACTTCCTTCGCCAACCCCGCCATCACGCTCGCGCGGGCGCTGTCGGACACGTTCGCTGGCATCCGTCCCGCCGATGCGCCGGGCTTCATCGTGGCGCAATTCGCCGGTGCGCTGATTGCGCTGGCGGCCTGTAGCTGGCTCTATCGTGACCCGGCGCGCGAGGCCCAAGCCGAAAGCACCGCCGCCGCGACGCGGTCGGTCTCCAGCAGGGGCGGGTAGGCCCAATTCTCTAGCCGGCCTTGGAAAGGCCGCGCGCAGCCGCGGCGTTGCAAACTCTGGTGAAAGCGATCGAGTTTGCCGCCTTGGCCATCGACGGCGAGCACATGGATGGGCTTGCCGGTTGCCGCAGCTTCGGTGGCCATGTTGACGCTGTCGGCGGTGACGAAGATGTGGTCAGCGGCGCCAAGCATGGCGAAATAGGGGTTCGCGCCTTCGCCATCGTAGAATACCGCGCAATGCGGCGCGAGCCATGTGCGGAACTGCAGCTTCGCCGCCTCACTGGTGCGGCGCGACAGCGTCACCAACAGCGTTCCGCTAGTTTCACGCTGCACTTTGGCGAGCTGATCTGAAATTTCGCGCGCGCGCTTGGCGGAGATGTCTTGGCGCTTGGATTTTCCCCCGATCAATACGGCCAATCGCGGCCGCTGCATGTCTTCCAGTGCAGCAGGGTGCTCGAGTGCGGCTTGGTCGAGTTTGTCGGGCGACACGCGGTGGCATGCGCCCACGGTTGCTACCACGTTTGGTCCTTCGAGCCCGTCGTGAATGGGCGGGACGACGATATCGAACTCGCGCGGGTTCTCGCGCGGGTCCTGCAATTGCACGACCAGGGTCCGTCCCCGAGACCAGCCGCGCATCGCCATCGTGAAGGGAATTGATGCCCGCCCGCAGCCAATGGCGATGTCGGGCCAAGGTGGCTCGATCGGATCCGCGCCGATGGCTAATGTTTGCCGCGGCGCGGGGATAAGGCCTGCCGGGAGCCAAATCCAAGGCGTACGCAGCTGCACCCGCTTGGTCGTGAGCCGGATCGGCGTGCGGCGCGCCATGGCCTCCGCAAGTCCCATGGCCTGGTTCTCGATGCCGGTGCGGCCATCAGTCAGGGTCCAGACCTGGAGCGGCTCGGCCGCCTGGAAGCCAACGGTTTTCATGGGGCACGGTGGAAAGACCTTCTCCCCTTGAGGGGAGAAGGTGGCCCGAAGGGCCGGATGAGGGGTTTGCGGTGGTGCAAGGCTCTCTATTCCCCTCACCCGTCGCTTCGCGACACCCTCTCCCCTCAAGGGGAGAGGGTTGAGCAGCGTGGTTCTACAGGAACTTCACCTTGACGATCTCGTAGGATTTCGGGCCGCCAGGCGCCATCACTTCTACGATGTCGCCTTCCTGCTTGCCGATTAGGGCGCGGGCGATTGGAGACGTGATCGAAATCTTGCCCGCTTTGACGTCGCTTTCGTCCTCGCCGACGATCTTGTACTTTGATTTATCACCGGAATCTTCGTCAACCAGGTTCACGGTCGCGCCGAACTTCACCTGTTTGCCCGAGAGCTTGGAGACATCGATGATCTGCGCACGCGCGATCTTGTCCTCAAGCTCAAGCAGGCGCCCTTCGATGAAGCTCTGGCGCTCCTTCGCGGCGTGATATTCGGCGTTCTCCGAGAGGTCACCGTGGGCGCGCGCCTCCGAGATGGCGGCGATGACCGAAGGCCGCTCCACCGTCTTGAGACGTTTCAGTTCTGCGTCGAGGGCCTGATAACCCTCGGCGGTCATTGGTATTTTTTCCATGGGGGTGTTGTTTTGTCCGTCTAGGAAGGGTCAGGTTGTACCCGGCCCGGCTCGGCGTCAAGCATAGGCCTGAAGCGCGCGAACGCCAAGCGGGGCGCCGCCTTTCAAGCGTCTTATCGCCTGAACGGCCGCTTTGGCGCCAGAAATCGTCGTGTAATAGGGGATATTCTGGGTCAAGGCGGTGCTGCGGATCGAGAACGAGTCCCGGTAGCTCTGCGCTCCCTCGGTAGTGTTGAACACTAGGTGCACTTCGCCGTTCTTCATGGAATCGACGATATGGGGTCGGCCTTCGGCCACCTTGTTGACCCGCTCCACCGCCACACCGCGCTCCAGGAGCAGGGCGGCGGTACCCCCCGTGGCCAAAACGCGGAATCCTAACGAAATCAGATCGCGCGCCACGGGAACAACCGCCTCCTTGTCGGCCGCCTTGACCGACATGAACACACTGCCTTCAGTCGGGAGAATGGTCCCAGACGCGATCTGGCTTTTCGCGAAGGCTGCCTCGAAATTCTGGTCGAGCCCCATCACTTCGCCGGTCGATCGCATTTCCGGCCCCAGCACCGGGTCGACGCCCGGGAAGCGCGCGAACGGAAACACGGCTTCCTTGACCGCGACATGATCCTTGGAGGGACGATCCAGCTTCAGCTCCGCCAATGTCCCGCCTGCCATGACCTTGGCGGCCGCCGCCGCGATGGGGCGATTGATCGCCTTGGCGACAAATGGCGCTGTGCGGGACGCGCGCGGGTTGGCCTCGAGAATGAAGATGTCGGCGCCCTTCACCGCAAACTGAATGTTGATCAGCCCACGCACGCCGAGCTCGAGTGCGAGCTTTCTGGTTTGCGCTTCGATCTCGGAGACGATCTGCGCCGGCAGCGAGTAGGGCGGCAGCGCGCAGGCGCTGTCGCCGGAGTGCACGCCCGCTTCCTCGATGTGCTCCATGACGCCGGCGACAAAGACATCCTTGCCATCGCAAATAGCGTCGACGTCAACCTCGATGGCGTCGCGCAAATAGCGGTCGATGAGCAACGGCTTCTTTTCCGAGATCGCGAGTTCGCTGGGGCCTCCCAGCGCTAGCGTCAGACGTTGTACGTATTCGGCAAGATCTTCCTCGCCGTGCGCTATCTGCATGGCTAGTCCGCCCAGCACATAGGAAGGCCGCAACATCACCGGATAACCGATGCGCGCCGCCGCCGCACGTGCGGCGTCAAGCGATGGCGCCGTGGTGTTGTCGGGCTGCTTCAGGCCAATCTTGTGCAGCAAGGCTTGGAAGCGGTTGCGATCTTCGGCCAGATCGATCGCATCGACGCTGGTGCCGAGGATCGGCGCGCCTTCGTCGGCCAGGGGCTGGGCCAACTTCAGCGGCGTCTGCCCGCCAAACTGAACGATCAGGCCTTTGACATTCCCGCTCTTTTGTTCGACCGCGAGAATTTCGAGCACGTCCTCGGTGGTGAGCGGCTCGAAATAAAGTCGGTCCGAGGTGTCATAATCAGTCGATACGGTTTCCGGGTTGCAATTGACCATGATCGATTCAACGCCGAGGTCAGCGCAGGCGAAGGCGGCGTGGCAGCAGCAATAATCGAACTCGATGCCCTGGCCGATGCGGTTGGGCCCGCCGCCGAGAATGACGATTTTTTCGCGGGACGTAGGATCGGATTCGCACTCGGGCTCTTGCACCGCCAGCGTCCCCGTCGGCGATGTGGTCCAAGAAGGAAACTCATACGTCGAATACATGTATGGCGTGCTCGCGCGGAACTCCGCCGCACATGAATCGATCCGCTTGAATTGCGGACGCACGCCAAGTTTGTGGCGGGCGGCGCGCACGTTGCGTTCACTCTGACCCGTGAGTTTCGCCAGCCGCGCATCGGCGAAGCCTTGCGCCTTGAGTGCGCGGAACGAGCGCGCATCCTTCGGCAAACCTTCGGCGCGCACCTGCGCCTCAGTAGCGACAATTTCGGCGAGTTGGCGAACAAACCAGGGATCGTAGTGCGAGGCCGAGCAGATTTCTTCGACGCTCAAGCCGCGCCGCAAAGCCTCCGCCGCAACCAGCAAACGATCCGCCTTTGGCGTCACCAGGCGCGCGCGCACGGCGGCGCGACCAGAATCTTCGTCGGCGGCGCCTTCAATGGGGATTTCGTCGAGGCCGAACAGGCCCGTATCGAGTGAACGCAGCGCTTTTTGCAGGCTTTCCTGAAACGTGCGTCCGATCGCCATCGCTTCGCCTACCGATTTCATCGATGTGGTCAGCGTTGTGTCGGCGCCGCGGAAGCGCTCGAACGCGAAGCGTGGAATCTTCGTCACTACGTAGTCGATGGTCGGCTCGAAGCTCGTGGGCATCGCGCCGCCGGTGATGTCGTTGGCGATCTCGTCGAGCGTGTAGCCGATGGCGAGTTTCGCTGCGACCTTGGCGATGGGAAAGCCGGTGGCCTTGGACGCGAGAGCGGAACTCCGCGACACGCGCGGGTTCATCTCGATGACGACCATCCGGCCATCTTTCGGGTTCACCGCGAATTGCACGTTGGAGCCGCCGGTCTCCACGCCGATCTCGCGCAGCACGGCGATGCTGGCATTGCGCATGATCTGATATTCGCGGTCGGTCAGCGTCAGCGCCGGGGCGACCGTAATGCTATCTCCCGTGTGCACACCCATCGCATCGATGTTCTCGATCGAGCAGATGATGATGCAATTATCCGCTTTGTCGCGGACCACTTCCATCTCGTACTCTTTCCAGCCGATGATGCTTTCCTCAACCAGCACTTCGGAAATCGGCGACGCGGAGAGTCCGCGCGCAACGATCTCCTTGAACTCTTCGACATTGTAAGCAACGCCGCCTCCCAAGCCGCCGAGCGTGAGCGAAGGCCGGATGATCGACGGAAGTTGTACATAATCGAGCGCTTCAAGCGCTTCATCCAAAGTATTGGCCATGCGCGAGCGCGGGCTCTCCAGGCCGATCTTATCCATGGCGTCACGGAATTTGAGCCGGTGCTCGGCCTTCTCGATCACGTCGGCCTTTGCGCCGATCATCTCAACTCCGTATTTCTTGAGCACGCCGGTGCGATCCAAAGTCAGCGCGCAATTGAGCGCGGTCTGCCCGCCCATGGTCGGCAGCAGAGCATCGGGTTTCTCCAGCGCAATGATCTTCTCGACCATCTCTGGATTGATCGGCTCGATGTAAGTGGCGTCGGCCAATTCCGGATCGGTCATGATCGTGGCCGGGTTCGAGTTGACCAGGATCACCCGGTAGCCCTCGGCCTTCAGCGCCTTCACCGCCTGCACGCCTGAATAATCGAACTCGCAAGCCTGCCCGATAATGATCGGCCCCGCGCCGATGATCAGGATTGATTTGATGTCGGTACGTTTTGGCATGGCTCTCCGCCCGCGGCTCGCGGCTGGGAATCGATCCTGTTGGGGGATCGAGGGTGCTTAGCGGGGAAGAGCGAGTGCGGCAAGCGCTCCGCGCCGCTGCTGATGGTCGTTTGAGAACGGCAATTTGTCGCCTAAGCGGCGACCGGCGCTCAATATCTCAACACTTGAAACAGAGGTGAAATATTTCGGCTGCACCCGTTCGATTGCAATTGCGGGGAGCGTGGATGACACACTTTAGAGCGATTTTGGCGAGCTTGGTTTTGGCGGCGTGTGCGACGCCCCCCGCGAGCGAATTCTCCGAACATGCGCCCGCGCCGGTGGCGGATGTCCGCGAAGCGCGCGCGAGCGCGATCGTAGCCGCGTTAGCGACTGGGGATGCCGACGCCTACGAGGTCGCCGCGCGCGAGCATTATTCCGAGGCGCTCTATGCTCGGCGCACCGCTGCCGAACGCGCTGAGTTCGTGAGGCAGATGGCGTCAGATTTTAGCCCGATGCAGATTGTTGGCGTGACCGAGGAGGGCGACGCACTGGTCGCTCGCGTCACAGGCGGCGGCGGGACGATAGCTGGCTCCCTGACATTTAGTTTTGAGGACGCGCCCGCGCGCAAGATCGCTCGCATCGAGATCCAGGCCGAAGCGGGGGGCGGCGAACCAGAGCAAGGGCCAAGGTTTCCGCCGCCGCCGATCAGTCGCTCCCAATCTGCCGCCGAAATGGGCGCGGCGATAGATGGGTGGATCGATCCGTTCCTTCAGCACGATGACTTTGCAGGAATTGTACTCATCGCACGCGACGGCCAACCCTTTGTTACGCGTGTCTATGGGGCGGCCGATAGGACGACGAATCTCCCGGCCAACGAGGAGACCGCCTACAACGTCGCATCCATCGGCAAGAAATTCACGCAGACGGCGATTGGTCGTCTGATTCAGGAAGGTCGTCTCACGCTGTCAACCACGCTCGGCGAGGTGTTGCCGGACTATCCCAATCCGGAGGCGCGCACAGCGACGATCACGCAACTCATCGGAATGCGCGGCGGCATCTCGGATTTCTTTGGCGACGACTTCGAGCGCCAACCAAAGTCGCGCTTCAACTCGAACCATGCCTATTATGAATACGTGTCGCGGTTGCCGCAGCGCTTCGCTCCCGGAACTCGCAACGAATACTGCAACGGATGTTATGTAGTGTTGGGCGAGATCGTTGAGCGGCTGTCCGGCGTGCGTTTCGAGGACTACGTCCAACGCCATGTATTCACGCCCGCCGGAATGCCGCGAACCGGCTATTTCAACGCGGCAAGCTTGCCGCACAATACTGCCCATCCGTATGTTCGTTCGGCTGGACCCGGCAGCCCTTATGTCGACTCGCTGAACCATCATGGCGCAACAGGCAGCGGAGCGGGAGGCGTCTATTCCACCGCCCGCGACCTGTTGGCGTTCGACAACGCGCTGCGCGACGGGCGGCTTCTCAACTCAGAGATGACGGCGTGGGTGCTTGGCGGGTCCCCGAGCGCCGGACGCAATTCCGGTGTGCTCGCGATTGCCGGGGGCGGGGCGGGAACCAGCAACATCCTTGAGTCCGACGGACGCTGGACCGTGATCGTCACCAGCAATGTGCAAGAGCCAATTCCCGAAAACATCGGGCTCGCGCTAGCGCGTCAACTCGGGCGGTAGATATGACCAAATCACTCACCGCAATAGCCTTTCTCGCCTTCGCTCCCGCCTGCGCCAGCACAGGGGCGGCGACCGACAAGCCGCACTTCCGTCAAGGCCAAACGATCGTGTCGCGCGCCGACCCTGCCATCCGCGTCAGCGTCGATCGACAACTGCAATTCCTTGGTGAGACTGACGCCGTGGTGATGAACGGCCACGCCACCATGCACCAATACTGGTTCGTTGAGATCGAAGGCGGTCAACTTGAACGCGCGGTGATTGTGCACTTCGAGCACATGAACGAAGGTTCCGACTTCACGTTCGAATATCCAACGTTCCGAATGGAGACGCTGGGCGCCCAATCTTATTTGCACCAATCCTTTTCTGCGCCAACATGCCCGCTGTTTTCCGCCGAAGTCCGGGCAATGCTCGCCGCTCGCGGCGGGACCCCGCGCCAAGCTTGCATCATCACGCGTTATGTGCGCGCCGTCACTGAGGACAAGCGGGCGGAGATCATCTTCTTCTACGTGGAACCGGTTGATGGCGCCGTTGAAGAGCCCGAAGGCATGGGCTCGGGCGGCATTCCGACAGGCGCGGACACGCCCTGGGGCCAGGAGGACGCACGATTGACGCAGGCGTTTCGATCGCTCGTCCACGTCGAGGATTAGCGCGGGGCTAACGCGAAGTCGATTTTGGCCCTCACCGATCCAGCGCTTCCCAGCTCTCGCCGCTGTCGCCGACGGCGAGGAAGTCGAGTTCCAGCGGCGGGGCCAGCGCGAAGGAGAGACGGATTTTCACGGTCTCGCCGGGAGCGAATGCCCGGCGCACGCCGAGCAATAGGAGATAGTGCGGTCCGCCCGGCGCGATTTCCAACACGCCGCCAGCGGGAATGTCCAAACTGCTCAGCACCCGTGTCCCACCTTGAGTTGCGGCGTGAATCTGCACGGCTTCAGCGCACTCGCTGCGGAGTGCGACCAGCCGATCTGGCGTTGCGCCGTGGTTGCACAGACGAACATAGCCGGCGACTTCAATGTCAGCGGAGGAGGCAGCGCGCACGATGGCGGGGCCAGCGAGCGCCACCGAAGCCAAGGTCGCGCTTGTTCCCGTATGTTGCGTGACCTCTACGACGCTGGCCCCTTCGGCGCCCGCCTCCACCCGTACGCCGCGCGTGCGCAACGCTTCGCGCAGCAGGTATTCGATCTCGGCGTTCACGCTGCGCAGATCAGCGGACGCCAAGCGTGCGACCGCGTTGTACAAGTCGGGATCGAGGCGCAAGGCGAAGGATTTGCGTTCAGCCATGGCGCGACCGAGTTCCCACTCTCCCTTGCGGAGAGGGGGTTAGGGGGTGGGGGGCGTGCAAACGCGCAGGCGCCCGCGTGTCGGCCCGCCCCTCACCCGCCTCGCTTCGCGAGGCGCCCTCTCCGCAAGGGAGAGGGCTTCGGTTCCGCGCTATTCCTATCACTGATAAATCGACCCGGTGTTCACCACCGGTTGCGCATCGCGGTCGCCGCAGAGCACCACCAGCAGGTTCGACACCATCGCCGCGCGGCGTTCGTCGTCGAGCTTGACGATGTCGCGTTCGCTCAATTGCTCCAGCGCATGCTGCACCATCTCGACCGCGCCCTGTACGATGTAGCGGCGCGCGGCGAGCACGGCTTCGGCTTGCTGACGGCGCAGCATGGCGCCGGCGATTTCCGGTGCGTAGGCGAGGTGGGAGAGCTTGGTTTCATCCACCACGACGCCCGCCACCGCGGTGCGCTCCTGCAATTTCTCGCGCAGCAGCGCAGAAACCTGGTCAGCGTTGGCGCGCAGGGTCGGCTCGTCGTGCTCGGCGTGATCGTACGCGAAGTGTGAGGCGATTTCGCGCACGGCGGTTTCGATCTGGATATCGACGAAGCGCTGATAGGCGTCGACGTCAAATAGCGCGCGCGCCGTGTCGGTGACGCGCCAGACGACCACGGCGGCGATCTCGATCGGGTTGCCGCGCTTGTCGTTCACCTTCAGCGTCTGGCCGGTGACGTTGCGCACGCGCAGGCTGATCTTGGTGCGCTTGTACCACGGCAAAACCCAGCGCAGGCCGGGGATTCGGTCGGTGCCCTTATAGTTTCCAAAGAGTGTAAGCGCTGCCGCCTCGTTTGGTTGCAGCGTGTAGAAGCCGCTGATCGATAGCACGAAAGCCAAAGCGGCGACGCCGATGATTGCGACGTTCTCTCCGGTTTCAGCGGTGGCGAACTCGGTAAATGACCAGATCACCACCCCGAACAGGACTATGCAGGTGAGCAGCATTAATCCGCCATTTGAGGTGGCGGCCTTAGTTTCTTGGGTGCGGGTAAGCGGCGCTGCGGCCATGGGTCTTCGTCCTTTGTTGAGATCAAAGTGATATCACGATAATACCATGCTTGGCGCAGGGCAAGAGGAAATCGGCGCGTTCACCAAGTTCTCAAATCGGGCATTAACGCCGCTGTCGTAAGAATGGCAGGCTCTAAAGGTCCGTTTTTGGGGCGAAAAATGGTTATCGGGCGGTGGATTTCAGCGCGA
>CADEDG010000020.1 GCA_902826035.1 uncultured Alphaproteobacteria bacterium | reverse complement strand
CCCACCTTCCCTATATTGGATAGGATTGCAATTAGAAAATTTGTTCGATTGTCAGCCCGAACAGCCCCGCGATCTTGAACGCGAGCGGCAGCGAGGGATCGTATTTTCCCGTCTCGATCGCGTTCACGCTCTGGCGCGAGACGTCCAATCGTTCCGCCAAGTCCGCTTGGCTCCAATTGCGCTCGGCGCGCAGCACTTTGAGGCGGTTCTTCATTGGTAGCGGCGGCGAATGAAAAAAGCGGCGACGCCGTGGACGAACATGATCGCGGGCAACACCCAGATCAGCGCACCTTCAAACACTGGAAAATCCGCGAAGCTCTCCAGAAATCCATAAGTCAGCGCCGCGAAGCCGACGACCCCAGCTGCGATCACCAAGGCGTCGGACTGCACGCGGCGCTGAAACTCGTCGAGCCCGCCGAAGAACCTCGCATAGGCGCGCAGCATCATCAGCACTGGCGCCGCCGAGGCCAGCGCCAGCACAATTGCTACCCAACGCGGCGGCGCCAAGTGTCGCGCCGAGTACACGCTGATGACGATGATCCCGACATAAGCCAGGGTCGCCAGGATCATCTCGCGGTGGTAGCGGCGCGCGACGGCCCGAGGCGCGGCGGCGGTTTCACAGATTTCGGAGGACGCGCCCATCACACGCCCCCTTGTTTGGCTGCGACCATCAGGGCGATGAGCAATCCCACAATGATCGCCGTCCAATTGACTTGCCTGCTGCACATGTCCGGCTCTCCATCAAGTTTCCCTGTCTGTATGACAAGTTTACTTGATAGTCAAGCGTCATTTACATTTTGATTTGCTTGCTCGCCTGAATCCACCCATCGTCCCCCCATGGGCATTTGCGGGATTGACGAAGCCGGGCGGGGACCCTGGGCGGGGCCGGTGGTCGCCGCGGCGGTGATCCTGCCAAAGAAGGGCCGACCCAAAGGGCTCGCCGACTCCAAACAGCTCAGCCCGGAGGCGCGCGAGGAGCTTGCTATAGCGATCCGCGCCTGCGCCCAGGTCGGCGTCGGGCTCGCGAGCCCCGAGGAGATCGACAGGCTCAACATTCTGCAGGCGACTTATCTGGCCATGCGCCGGGCGCTCGCCGCCCTGCCGCAGCAGCCTGCGGCGCTCTTAATCGACGGCAATGCCGCGCCGGATTTTGGTTTGCCGACGGAGACGATCGTCGACGGCGACGCCTACGTCGCCTGCATTTCCGCCGCCTCGATCATCGCCAAGGTCGAGCGCGACGCGATCATGGCCGAACTGTGCGCCACATATCCCGGTTACGCCTTCGCCAAACACAAGGGCTATGGCACGCCCGAACATCAGCGCGCGCTCGCGGCGCTGGGCCCCTGCGCGATCCACCGCTTGAGCTTCAAGCCGGTGCGAACCGCGCTGGAAGCGCGCGCGGCGTAGCGGAGTGACGGCGCCCAACCCACAACATGTAGAGGCGCCAAAAAATCAGCGGCCCAACCATGGTTAACGCAGCGACGGACTCTTGATTCGCCGAGTCCGCTCACGGATGATTCCTCCACAAGGGGACGTCCATGGCCGCGCGGCAGCTCAGAGACAAAATCATCGAGGGCGATTGCATCGAGGCGATGGCCAAGCTGCCCAAAGGCTGCGCCGATCTCGTCTTCGCCGACCCGCCCTACAATATGCAATTGGGCGGGGAACTCACGCGGCCGGATCAATCGGTCGTCGATGGCGTCGACGATGAGTGGGACAAGTTCCAGGATTTCGCCGCCTACGATCAGTTCACCCGCGCGTGGCTGACCGAAGCGCGGCGTTGCCTGAAAGACGACGGCGCGATCTGGGTGATCGGCGCTTATCATAACATCTTCCGCGTCGGCGCGATCATGCAGGATTTGGGCTTCTGGATCCTGAACGACATCGTCTGGCGCAAGACCAATCCGATGCCTAACTTCAAAGGCACCCGCTTCACCAACGCGCATGAGACATTGATCTGGGCGTCGAAGTCCAAGCTATCGAAGTACACGTTCCACTACGACGCACTGAAGATGCTGAACGACGATCTGCAAATGCGCTCGGACTGGACATTGCCGATCTGCACCGGGGCCGAACGCCTGAAAAACCGCGAAGGCGCTAAACTGCACTCAACGCAAAAGCCAGAAGCGCTGCTGCACCGCGTCGTGCTCGCCACCACGCGGCCGGGCGAAACCGTGCTCGATCCCTTCTTCGGCACGGGTACAACAGGTGCTGCAGCGAAGCGTTTGGGCCGGCATTTCATAGGCATTGAGCGCGACGCGATTTACGCCGAGGGCGCGCGCGCGCGCATCAAGAAGGTGACGCCCGCAGCTGCGGAAGATTTGATGATCACCCGTTCCAAGAAAGAAGAACCGCGCGTGCCGTTTGGACAAATCGTCGAAGCCGGCTTCGTACGTCCGGGCGACATGCTGGTTTCGCCCGATGGTCGCTCCAAAGCACGTGTCCGCGCCGATGGCTCGCTGGCGGTGGGGGATATTACCGGCTCGATCCACCGCATCGGCGCCCACGTCGCCAACGCGCCGGCTTGCAACGGCTGGACCTTCTGGCATCTGGAGAAGCGCGGCCAAGCCCCGCAATCGATCGACTTGTTCCGCCGCGAAGTGCGACGGCAAATGGCGATGGGGGCCTAGCGCCCCGTCTCGACCTGCCGCGCCAATTCTTCCTCGAACGCAGCTTCCATGCGCGCGTTGAACGAGCGCAGTTCACCGGGAACGACGAACGCGTTCGCATCGCCCGCTCGCCGGCGCGCGTGCTTTTCCTGCAGGGCGAAAAAATTGTCGTGATTGGCGAGAAACACATCTGCTTCGATGCGACGCACCACGGCAAAGGTCGCGCGGAACGCCTCGACCATGCCGGGATAAGATTCAGGCACCAGCGCTTGCCCCGCCACGGTCGCGCTGCAATGGAAGAACGCCGTGTGGCGCGCACCGTCCGCGCCGACAGCCGGCATGCTCCACGACGTGCAGCCGGCCGTGTGTCCCGGCGTCAGATGCGCTGTAAGCGTCACGCCGCCGAGGCTTAAGCTTTCACCGTCGCCGATCACGCGATCCACGCGCACGGGCGGAAATGCCATGCCCGCGCTCGGGCCGTAACCGATGTCGCCTGCTTCCAGCACCGGCTTGTCGGCGGCGCTGGCGACGAGCGTCGCGCCGGAGGCGCGCTGCAAGCCCGCCAGCCCGCCTGCATGATCGATGTGAGCGTGCGAGTTGAGCAGATAGCGCACGTCGCGGACGTCGAAGCCCAGGGCAGCGATGTTCGAAATAATCTGCGGCGCACTCTGCGGCAGGATGCCGTCCAAGAGGAAATGACCTTGCGGCGTCGTGATAAGAAACGAACTGACCCCGGCCGTACCGACATAATAGATGTTGCCGATGACGTTGAACGGTTCGAACGGCTCGTTCCAGCGGCCATTGATTGCATATTCACTGAGCGGCGCTGCCTCGGCGGCGGCGATCTCGGCATCGCTGGCGAGACGTGGGGGCGTAGTGGAGCAACCCAGCAAGAACAATAATGACAGAAAGACGCGGGGAAGCATGGCCGCACGCTCTAGCGCAAATGCGCGCGAGCGCAAGCCGCTCTCAGCGCGGAGGCGACCTCAATTGACGTCCGCCGCCATCTGCATAACCATCGTCGCATGGCCGAAGCCAAAGACACTAAAAATATCGAAGCCGCCCTCGCTAAGGCTGAACTTCTGGCGGCGATATCCGATGACGGGCGGGCGAGGCTGGTAAAGGCCGGGGTCACTGTGTTTGTCGAACCCGGCGCGTTGCTGTTCGCCCGCGGCGACAAGGGCGACGCGATTTACGTGCTGCTGGAGGGGGAGGTCGAGGTGCGCGTGTCCAACGAGGCGGGCCGCGACGTGCGCATCGCCGCGCTGAAGCCCCACGCCTTGATCGGAGAAATGGCGGTGTTGGATGGCGGCGCACGTTCGGCCGACGTTGCCGCGATCCGCCGCTCGCGTTTGTTGCGCATTGCGCGTGACCAGGCCGTCGCGGCGCTGGAGAGCGAACCGAAGGCGCTGCTGAAGCTTATCGCTGAAATGAGCCGACGTCTGCGCGCAGCAGACGCAGCGTTGGAAGATTCGCACTTGCTCGATCTAGGCGGGCGCCTGGCGCAGCGGCTGCTCGAAGAAGCCGGCGACGGCGCGCTGGTGACGCTCACGCAGACCGAACTCGCCCGTCGCATTGGCGCGTCGCGCGAGAAAGTGAACCGAAAACTGCATGAATGGGCCGACGAAGGCTGGATCGCGACCACGCGCAGCGGCGTGCGCCTGTTGAAACGCGCCGACCTCGTCGCGCTGATCGCGCGCGACCGCGCCGATTGAGGGGAACGATCATGCAGAGGTTTTTCATCGCCGTCGCAGTGCTGCTCTCGGCATGCGTCTCCGTCAGCGTGGAGGAAGGCACCACGCCAACCGACGCAGCTTTTGTGGCGGTTCAGCAAGCTCGGGTGCGCACCTGCCCGCCAGAGCGCGCGCAAGCAAACGCGCGCAGCGAGGGATACGGGCCCACAAGCGGCGTTACCGCCGAGGACATCGCGTTCACTCCCATCGCCAACGACCGAACCCGCGCGCTGCGCTTGCGGCGCATCCGCGTAGCGCCCGGCGGGGTAATCGCCTGGCACGATCACACGGCGATCCAAGGAATGGCGCTCCTTGTTTCGGGCGAAATGGTGGAGCTGCGCAATTCGTGCCTGGACCCGATCCTATACCGCGCCGGCGATGTCGCGATCGAGGACGCGGAGACCGCGCACTCCTGGCGCAATGAGAGCGGCATTGAGGTTGTGGTGCTGGTGAGCCACGTAGTGGGAAGGTAGCGTAAGCTAACGCGCCAATTCCTCCCGCGCCATCGTCAGCGCCTCCAGCGCCACGCTCGGATCCAGCTGGCGTCCGCGCCAGCGCATGCGCCAGCATAAATGTGGGCCGGTAGCGCGGCCGCGCGCGCCGACGGCGCCTATCGTTTGGCCTTGCTCAACACGGTCGCCGACCGCCACATCGAGCCGGCTCATGTGCAGATACATCGTGATCAGCCCCTGCCCGTGATCGATGAACACGAGCCCGCCTTCAAAATGCATGTCAGGGTTTGCAAGCGTGACCACACCGGAAGCCGGCGCGCGCACCGGCGTTCCCTCGGGTGCGGCGATGTCATAACCAAAATGCGGATCGCGCGGTTCGCCGTTTAAAACACGCTGATTGCCCCAGCGACCAGTTACCGTACCGTTCAGCGGTAGAACGAAGCCGTCGAGCCAACCTTCCAGTGGAGCAACGCTGGCGAACGCTTCGCGCTTCAGCGCTGAATCGCGCTCGATGCGCGCCAGCACCTGCGGATCGGTGGGGTTTACCGTTTGCGGCGGCAAGCCATTGACGCGCTGGATGTCGAACTCGCGCCGCGCAATATCGAGGCTGAGTTCCACTTCGCCGCCGCTGGCGCGCGCACTCACTCGCGCTTGCGCCCCATGCTCGCGTGTGAATCCAATCACGGCCCAGCCCTGCGCATCCGCTTCGCCCGAGGCTGCCCCGTCAATGCTGATCGCAGCACCTGGCAACGTGCGGCAGAGCGCGACGCCGCCCTGGGTGAAGGCGCCCGCGCAACGAAGACTGAGTTCGGTCGGTGGCGCATCCGGCGCATCTGAGATCGCCGTCGCTTCGCCTCGGTCGGCGACTTCGGTTGGAGCGGGGGAAGCAGGAGGGTTCGCCGGCGCCTCAGCAGCGACACAACCTAGGAGCAGCAGAACAAGCGCAAGCGCTCTCATGATTTCTGGTCCCGCAAATTATTCAGCCGCGCGCCCGCTTCCTTCGGCCCCCGATAAGCCTCCTGCAGATCGACGCTCCAATAACGCAATTCGTCCAGCAGGATCCGATCGCCGGTCACCGCGCAGCGCACGAACAGGCCTTGGCGAATGATGGTCACTTCATTGTCGCCGTAACGCAGTTCGGCCTCGGGGCCGCCGGGATCGTGCTTGTTCATTGTAGCGCTTCTAGAGCGCAGTGATCGAATTCGCCAGGGGAAAGCGGCAGTCGGCGGAGCGGCAGTCGGGATTGGGCGGTGGGTGACAAGTTCCGAGACTCGGGGGCGGGGAAAGCGCGAGCCCGGAATGACCGAGCTTGCGACTTCGAGAATGTTTAGGGCAGCAGGTGCTATTCACTGCCGACTGCCGCATTTTTCAAAACAAACTCCCCTGCCCGCCGCCGGGCTTAACCTTCGCACGCGGCTTGGCGGACCCGCCGCTGGGCGCGTCGATGATTGCTTTGTGTTTGTCATCAGCAAAGGTGAGCTCGATTTCATCGCCGGGGGACAAATCCTTCGCCGCACGCACCAAGACGCCATCTTCGCGGTGCACCATCACGAAACCGCGCGCCAGTATGCTCTTGTGCGAGAGGCTCTCGAGCATACGCGCGGCGCTATCGAGGTGCTTTCTGTGCGCCTCCAGCGCGCGCTTCATCGCCGGCGCGATCCGTGCACCCGCGCGCGCCAGCGTTTCACGACGGCGGGCGATGTCCTGACTCAAGGCCTGTGGGCGCAAACGCGCAGCAACGCGGTCGAGCTTTGATTGCGCCGCGCGCGCATTGGCGACGAGTGCAGCGTTGAGGCGCTCGGCGGCCCGATCGAAACGCTGTTGCGGGATTTGGAACAAAGTTTCCAAGCGTGGCAGCCGCCCGCTCGCCGCGCGCACTTCGGTTCGCCGCATTTCAAGTCCGCGCAGCAGCCCGCCCTTGAGCCGGCCCTCCAAGGCTCCAACCCGCTCGATCAATTCGGCGCGCACCGGCACGGCTTTTTCCGCCGCGCCCGTGGGCGTTGGCGCGCGCAAGTCGGAAGCGAAATCGATCAGCGTCGTGTCGGTCTCGTGCCCCACCGCGCTGATCAAGGGAATCGCGCTCTCGGCGGCGGCGCGCACCACGATCTCTTCGTTGAACGCCCAGAGGTCCTCAATCGAACCGCCCCCGCGCGCGACAATCAACACATCCGGGCGCAGTGCGCCGCTGAGCGTATTGAAGCCGCGGATCGCGCGCGCGATCTGTCCAGCCGCTTCCGGCCCTTGCACCAACACCGGCCAGAGCAGCACGCGGCGCGGAAAGCGCTCGCCCAAACGATGGAGGATGTCACGGATTACTGCGCCAGTGGGCGAGGTGACCACGCCGATCACACGCGGCAGGTACGGGATCGGCTTCTTGCGCTCGCGCGCAAACAATCCCTCCGCTGACAATTTCGCTTTGAGCTTCTCCAACTGCGCCAACAGCGCGCCAACGCCCGCCGGGCTCATGCGCTCAGCGATCAGCTGATATTGCGAGCGCCCGGGATAGGTCGAGAGCCTGCCCTCGACCACCACTTCCAATCCCTCTTCGGGCTTAAAGCTCAAAGCCGCGACATTGGCCTTCCACATCAGCGTCGAGATCGTCGCGTTCTCGTCCTTCAAATCCACATAGAGGTGCCCCGATTTGGCGATCAGCACCCGGCCCAGTTCGCCGCGCACGCGCACGCGGTCGAAGTCGCGCTCGACCGCGCGCTTCACCGATTGCGCCAGCTCGGAGACGGTTAGTTCCGGCAGGTTGGAATTGGCAGGGGCGGGCTGGGCCGTCTCGGACATAGGCCCCATATAGGCTGACTCGCGCGGAAGCGCTCGCCATAGGCGCAAGCCGGCACAGGAAACTGAGCGTGCTCCTTGCCGCCCATCTCCCCGCTGTCTAATTCTGCATGTTCGCGGTGAGGGTCGCCTTGGGGGATGACGCTTTGGGGTTTGCGCTGGCCAGTTGCTTTTCGTGTTAAAGCCGCCGCCGCGCGATCTCGAGCTGCTGGTGTAATAGAAGTGGTGAAAAATCATGTTTGACCGCCGCACTTTGCTCGCCGCCGCTTGCGCATCGCCTGCGCTTTCGGCCTGCGCCACCGCCTCGGGGCCATCGGCGCCGGCGCGTCTGCCGCCGCATGACCCCCACTCCTACGCCCGCCCGGAAGAAGCGCGCGTCACTCACGTGTCGCTCGACCTCGCCGCCGATTTCGAACGTAAGGTGCTGCACGGGACAGCGACGCTGAGCATCGACGCGCGCGCGGATGCTCGAGAAATCGTCCTCGATATCGACGGCATCGAAATCCAAAGCGTGCGCGGCAATCTTGACCCCGCAGTCTGGACCATCGGCGCGCGCGACGAAGCTTTGGGCGCGCCGCTCTCGATCGCGCTGGCGCCAGGCGTGACCACCCTCGCCATCGCTTACGAAACTGCCCCGGGCGCTGGCGCGCTGCAATGGCTGGAGCCCGCACAAACAGCGAGCGGCAAACGTTTCCTGTTTAGCCAGGGTCAAGCCATCCTTACCCGCACCTGGGTTCCGACCCAGGACAGCCCGGGCATCCGCCAAACCTATGACGCCCGCATCGTTGCACCTGAGGGCCTGCGGGTGGTGATGAGCGCGGAAATGCTCACCCCAGAGGGCGAACCGGCGGAGGGCGGACGCGCCTATCGCTTCCGCACGCCCAACCCAATCCCGCCCTATCTGATCGCCATCGCCATCGGCGATCTCGCCTTCCGCGCCGTAGGCCCGCACACAGGCGTGTACGCCGAGCCCAGCATGATCGAGCGCGCCGCCTTCGAGTGCGCCGACATGGAGCGTATGCTGCGCACCGCTGAGGCGCTCTATGGGCGATATCGCTGGGGGCGTTACGATGTCCTGGTGCTGCCGCCTTCGTTTCCCTATGGCGGCATGGAGAATCCGCGCCTCACCTTCCTGACGCCCACTTTTCTCGCTGGCGACCGCAGCCTCGTTTCGCTGATCGCGCACGAACTGGCGCATTCTTGGTCGGGAAATCTCGTGACCAACGCGGTTTGGGCCGATAGCTGGCTCAATGAGGGCGTTACCTCCTACATCGAGGGCCGCATCGTCGAAGAGCTTTACGGCGACGACAACTTCGCCATGCAGATCACGTTGGCCTGGGCCGACATCCAGGCCGCGATCGCGGCCGGCCCACCCGACGACACGCGCCTGCACCTCACTGGCCCGCGCAGCGCCGACGACGGCGTCTCCGCAATCGTGTACGACAAGGGCGCTTTGTTCCTGCGGACGATGGAGCGCATTGTTGGGCGCAGGCGTTTCGATACCTATCTGCGCTCCTATTTCGATCGCTACGCATTTCAGCCGGTCGTCACCGAATGGTTTCTGGCCGACGTCCGCGAACACCTAGTGCGCGGCGATGCCGCCCTAGACGCGCAACTCCAGCTCGACGCCTGGGCCTACGAACCGGCGCTGCCCTCCAACGCCGAAGAGCCGCACGCACTCGCCTTCGATCGCGTCGCAACGCAAGTGACCGCGTTCAATGCGGGGGCGCCGGCCAGCGCGATTCCGTGGGCGGATTGGGGCACGTTCGAGCGTCAACGCTTCCTGCAGACACTGCCGCGAGCGCTTCCCGCCGAGCGCTTGGCCGAACTCCAAGGCGCTCTGCGTCTAAATTCCACCGGAAACGCCGAAGTGCTGTTCGACTGGCTCTCGCTGGCGATCCGCAACCGCGTCGAGACCAGCATGCCTGCCGTCGAGGACTTCCTGACCCGCCAAGGTCGCGGAAAGTTCGTCCGCCCGCTCTACCGCGCGCTGATGGAACAAGGCGATTGGGGCCAAGCGCATGCACGGCGCATCTATGCGCGAGCCCGTGCCGGCTATCACCCGATTGTGCAGGGCGGCGCGGATCGGATCGTGGCAGGCGTCTGACGCACCGCTCATTTTCCTGGCGCGGAGCGCGATCAATCCAAGGCGCGGTTCACTCGAACACTCAACTGCGCGTTACGCTCACACGCAGAAAGGTGGCGGGAATGGAAGTGGCGTTCTGGTCGGCGCTGGTGTTTTGGCTATTGAATAACGCCTCAAGTTCCTGCTGCAGATCGCCAGCGCGCCCGGTTCTCGCCGCGGCCTCGAACGCGTTCATGGTTGGCCCATAAAAGCCTCTGAACGCGGCAAGAAACTCAGACGGCGCGCCGGGAAAATTGAACCTGTAAGTGTCGCGCATGAACGACACCTTGTCGCTTCCGACGCCCGCTGCGGCGAAGCGCTCGATTGCATTCGCCTCGATCCCCCATGCCATCGGACTGACGAATCCCTCGGGAGGCGGTGGAGAATAGGCCGAGCTGATCCTCAAGATTTGCGCCACTAGTGTCGGGTCGCCTGGAATCCAATTTCCCATGACAATGCGGCCGCCGGGCTTGGTCACACGCACCATCTCCTTAGCCACATCGAACGGTCGGGGCGCAAACATCGCGCCGAAAATGCTGACCACGAGGTCGAAGCTCGCATCCGACAGCTCCTTCAGATCGGATGCGTCACCTTCCTGAAATCTGCAATTCGAAAGTCCGAGTTCGCGGGCGCGCTGGTTGCCCGCCGCGACCAAATTCGCCGCGATATCTACGCCCAGCACGTCAGCGCCGCGTTTCGCCGCGGGTATCGCCGTGGTGCCGTCGCCGCACCCAAGGTCCAATATCTTGAGACCCGGGGTGACGCCAAAGTCTGCGACTAGCTCTTCCCCGCTGTCGCGCATGGCCGCAGAGATGCGTGTAAAATCACCCTTCTCCCAAAGCGCCTTGTTCGGGTTCATGCTGCGCTCCTTTCAGGTCCAGACCTGATGGAGTACGCGCCGCGCCCCTGCGCCGCAAGTTCGGTGAGCTCGCGCCGATTGTTCATATTCGCGGCTCGCGCGGAGCTCCGCTTGACCCCGCCCCCCGGGGGCTCCAAGCCAATTTCCCATGAAGATTCTGATTATCGGCTCGGGCGGGCGTGAGCATGCTTTAGGCTGGAAGCTCAAGCAGAGCCCGCTGGTTACCGAATTGATCTCGGCGCCTGGCAATCCGGGTTTGGCCGAACTCGGGCGCACTATTGCGATCAAAGCCGATGCGTCCGCTGAGCTTGCCGCGTTCGCGCTCCGGGAGCGCGTCGACCTCGTCGTCATCGGCCCCGAGGCCGCGGCCGCGGCTGGGCTGGCCGACAGCTTGGCGAAAGTCGGCGTGCCGTGTTTCGGGCCGAGCCAAGCCGCCGCTGAACTGGAAAGCTCAAAGGCGTTCATGAAGGATTTCTGCAAACGCCACGGCATTCCCACCGCCGACTACAAAGTGTTCGACGACGCCATCCGCGCCAAAGCCTATCTCGGCGAACGCGAGCCGCCGTTTGTGATCAAGGCCGACGGCCTCGCTGGCGGCAAAGGCGTGGTGTTGGCCGAAACGCGCCGCGAAGCCGACGCGGCGGTGGATCAAATCTTGTTCTTCAAAAAGTTTGGGACCGCCGGCCAGCGCATCGTCATCGAGGATTTCCTGCCGGGTGAGGAAGCAAGTTTCTTCGCCTTGTGCGACGGCGAGACTGCAATTCCGATTGCAGCCGCGCAGGATCACAAACGCGCCTATGATGGCGACAAAGGCCCCAACACCGGGGGCATGGGCGCTTATTCTCCAGCTGCAGTGTTCACCGAACTTGTACGCGATCAAACCATGGAGCGCATCATTCTCCCGACGCTCGCCGGCATGAAGGCCGAAGGGCGGCCGTTCGTGGGCGTGCTGTTCGCCGGGCTGATGATCAGCGCCGATGGGCCGAAACTGATAGAGTTCAACGTGCGCTTCGGCGACCCGGAGTGCCAAACCCTAATGCGCCGGCTGAAAAGCGACCTCGCGCCCGTATTGCTGGCGGCGGCGAAAGGCGATCTGGCGAACGCTCCGGCGCTGGAGTGGGATGAGCGCCCGGCCGTCACCGTGGTTTACGCCGCCAAGGGTTATCCTGACGAGCCGCTGACCGGCTCGGTAATCCGCGGGATCGACCGCGCACAACGTTTCGAGGGCGTCGAAGTGTTTCATGCCGGCACGAGGCTTGACGAGGACGGAACCCTCCGCGCGGCCGGCGGCCGTGTGCTCAACATAACCGCAACTGGCGATGACCTCGCAGACGCCGTGCATCGCGCCTATGCCGCGATCGCCGCGATCGATTGGCCTGGAGGTTTTTGCCGGCGTGACATCGGGTGGCGGGCATTGGAGGGGTGAGGCCTCGACCTATATCGAGGCCTTCGCTTCGCGGAACGCCTTCAGCGCGTGTTCAAGTTCATCCCTTGTATGCGCAGCTGACATCTGCGTCCGAATGCGCGCCTTTCCTTTCGGCACCACCGGATACGAGAACGCGATTACATAAACCCCGCGCTCCAGCAGTGCTTGCGCAAGCGCTACCGCCGGTTTCGCGTCATAAAGCATCACCGGCATGATCGGATGCTCGCCCGGGAGCAGATCGAAACCCGCCTCCGTTAACCCCGCGCGAAAGAACTGCATATTATCGCGCAAACGCGCGCGCAGTTCGTCGCCACTCGCCGCGAGTTCCACCGCCTTCATCGCGCCAGCGGCAATCATCGGCGGCACGGTGTTTGAGAACAGGTAGGGCCGCGAGCGTTGGCGCAACAGCTCGACGATCTCTTTGCGTCCGCTGGTGAAGCCGCCGCTGGCGCCGCCGAGCGCTTTGCCCAGCGTGCTGGTGAGTACGTCGATGCGGTCGGTGCACCCGCAATGCTCGGCCGTGCCGCGCCCGCCGGCGCCGACAATGCCTGTCGAATGGCTGTCGTCCACATGCACCAGCGCATTGTAGCGCTCGGCCAGATCGCAAATCTTGTCCAATTGCGCGATCACGCCGTCCATGGAGAAGACGCCGTCGGTCGAAATGAGCTTGAAGCGCGCGCCAGCCGCGTCAGCCGCTTTCAACTGCGCCTCGAGATCGGCCATGTCGTTGTTCTTGTAGCGATAGCGTTGCGCCTTGCAGAGGCGTACGCCATCGATGATCGAGGCGTGGTTCAGTTCGTCGGAGATTACCGCGTCCTCGGCGCCGAGCAAAGTCTCGAACAGGCCGCCATTGGCGTCGAAGCACGACGGATAGAGGATGGTGTCCTCAAGCTGCAGCCAGTCCGATAGTTGGGCTTCCAATTGCTTGTGGATGGTCTGGGTCCCGCAAATGAAGCGCACCGACGCCATGCCGTAGCCCCAGCGGTCGAGCCCTTCATGCGCAGCTGCGCGCACACGCGGGTCCTGGGCGAGACCGAGATAATTGTTGGCGCATAGATTGATCAGCGAGGCGCCTTCAGTGACCGACACTTTGGCGCCTTGCGGCGTGCCGATGACGCGTTCGTGCTTGTAGAAGCCCGCGTCGCGAATGGCGGCGAGTTCTCGCTCGACATGCTCTTGAAATGCGCCGTACATTTTGGCTCTCTTATTGAAGGTCGCAAACGTAATTCGTCATTCCGGGGCTCGCGTAGCGAGAACCCGGAACCCAGAGGATAGTAGAGCACCGTGCGGTTGCCCTGGGTTCCGGATCGCGACTGCGTCGCGTCCGGAATGACGAACGAGGAATCTTTGCGGAACGGGCGACATTATCAATCCCAATTCAAGATCACTTTCCCGGAATTGCCGGACAGCATCGCCTCAAAACCCCACTCGAACTCCCGATACGGCAAGCGGTGGGTAATGATCGGCGTCAAGTCCAGGCCCGATTGGATCATCACCGTCATCTTGTACCAGGTCTCGAATATTTCGCGCCCGTAGATGCCCTTGAGGGTCAGCATGTTAAACACGACCTTGTTCCAGTCGACCTTGATGTCGCCCGATGGGATGCCGAGCATGGAAATTTTGGCCCCGTGGCTCATATTGTCGATCATGTCGCTGAGCGCTGTCGGCGCGCCGGACATCTCAAGTCCCACGTCGAAGCCCTCGGTCATGCCGAGTTCGCGCTGCACATCGCTGAGCGTCTCTTTCGACACGTTCACGGTGCGCGTGGCGCCGAGCTTCTTGGCAAGCGCTAGCCGATAATCGTTGACGTCGGTGATGACGACATGGCGGGCGCCGACATGGCGCGCGATCGCCGCCGCCATCGCGCCTATGGGTCCGGCGCCCGTGATCAGTACGTCCTCTCCGACCATGTCCCATTGCAGCGCGGTGTGGGTGGCGTTGCCGAAGGGATCGAAGATGGCGGCGATATCGAGATCAATGCCGTCGGCATGGTGCCAGACATTGGCGTTCGGGATCACGATGTATTCAGCAAACGAGCCCGCGCGGTTGACGCCGACGCCGCTCGTGTGCGGGCAAAGGTGGCGCCGCCCCGCCATGCAATTGCGGCAGCGGCCGCAGACGATATGGCCCTCTCCGGACACGATCATTCCCGGAGTATAGTCGTTTACGTTCTCGCCCACCTCGACGATTTCGCCGACGAATTCGTGGCCTACCACCATCGGCACGGGAATGGTCTTCTGCGCCCACTCGTCCCACTTATAGATGTGGATGTCGGTGCCGCAGATGGCGGTGCGTTTGACGCGGATCTTTACGTCGTTCGGCCCGGCCTTGGGCTCGGGCACGTCTTCAAGCCACAGGCCGCGGGCGGGTTCCCGTTTCACCAACGCTTTCACGAGGCCTCCTCGGCGCTGTCGCGCGCGAAAATATAACCGCTATCGCCTACAAAGCCCGCCGCCGCTTCGCAAGCGGGAACCGGCGCTTGCGTGCGGCGAGACTTAAGCCTAGCTGCCGCACATGCTCTCGGTTCTTGAACTCTTTCGCATCGGCATCGGGCCATCCAGCTCGCATACTCTGGGGCCGATCCGGATTGGCAAACGGTTCCTTGAGGAACTTAAGGCTCACGCGGAGCTTAGCCAGGTGGCGCGGATCGTCGTCGAATTGCAGGGTTCGCTGGCGCTGACCGGCAAGGGTCACGCCACTCCTAAAGCTGTGGTGCTCGGCCTCTGCGGGCTCGATCCAGAAAGCCTAGATCCCGACCACGCCGATGCCATGGATTCCAAGATCACGCGCGAAAAGCGGCTCTCCATGCTCGGCACACACGAAATCGACTTCGACCCGGCGAGCGACATCGTGTTCGCCTACGAAATCATTCCGGAGCTCCACCCCAACGGAATGAAGCTCGCCGCCATTGACGGCGCCGGCGAAATGCTGCTGGAGCAGACTTATTATTCGACGGGTGGGGGGTTCTTCGCCACCGAGAAACAATTGCGGTCGCCGGCGCCCAAGGATCAGATCGCCAGCGGACGCTCCTCGCCGTTTCCGTTCGCATCGGGCGCAGAATTGCTCGGACATTGCGCGCGCGTGGGCAAGACGATCGAGGAGATCGTCTACGCCAACGAAGATGCGATGCGTCCGCGCGCGGAGACCGACGCCCGGCTCGATCGCGTCATTGCGGTGATGTCAGCGTGCATTGAGCGCGGATTGGTGCGTGAGGGAACGCTGCCCGGCGCGCTGCAAGTCACCCGCCGGGCGCCGGCGATCTGGCGCTCGCTGCAAGGCCAGCCGCTGGCGAACGAGCCCGAACGCTTGTTCGATTGGCTCAATGTCTACGCCATGGCCGTGAACGAGGAAAACGCTGCCGGCGGCCAGGTGGTGACGGCGCCGACCAATGGCGCGGCGGGAATTCTCCCGGCGATCCTGCGCCATTATTGCTTGGGCGGCGAAGACGCGGCGGCAAACGCGCGCCGCTTTTTGCTCACTGCGGGCGGCGTTGGCCTGCTTTACAAACAACGCGCGTCGATTTCGGGCGCGGAAATGGGCTGCCAGGGTGAAGTCGGCGTCGCGTGCTCGATGGCGGCGGCCGGGCTCGCGGCGGTCTGGCGCGCTACACCGCAGCAGATCGCCAACGCCGCCGAGATCGGCATGGAGCACAATCTCGGCCTCACCTGCGATCCCGTCGGCGGGCTGGTGCAGATCCCCTGCATCGAACGCAACGCCGTAGGCGCGGTGAAAGCGGTTAACGCCGCGCGCCTGGCGCTCCATTCCACCGAACCAAGCAAAGTCTCGCTCGATCAAGTGATCGAGACCATGCGCCAAACCGGAATGGACATGTCCACGAAGTACAAGGAAACCAGCCAGGGCGGGCTGGCGGTGAATGTGGTGGAGTGCTGAGGGGGCGCTTTGGGCTTGCAAATCCACTATGACTAGATATATGACTAGTTATGTCGGATTGGCCCGTTCACGCCGCCAAGGCGCGCTTTAGCGAGTTGCTGGAAACCTGCCTGCGCGAGGGTCCGCAGATGGTGACCCGGCGCGGCCAGGAGGCGGCGGTGCTCGTGCCGGCCGAGGCTTGGCGGCAGCTCCAGAGCACGGCGCGACCGACTTTGAAAGACTTGTTGCTGACCGAGCAGGCGCGCGGAGACCTGGAGCTGCCGGCGCGCGGGTCGAAACGTCGGCGCGCGCCGCAAAAACTCTGAATCATGATTCTTGTACCTACCTCCTCCGTCATTCCGGGGCCGCCGGAGGCGGAACCCGGAACCCAGGGGATCGTAGATCTGTGCGTTTGCCCCTGGGTTCCGGGTATCGCTCCGCGATCCCGGAATGACGGGGTTGGCTTGTAAACAACAACGGGCCGGTTTCTGCGGCCGTGGGGATGAGTTTGTACCTACTCGACACCAACGTGATTTCGGAGCTGCGCCGCCAGCGGCCGCATGGGGCCGTGCTCGCTTGGCTGCGGAACATCGACGATAGCGCACTGCGCGTGGCGGCTATCACGCTTGGGGAAATACAAGCTGGCATCGAGATCACGCGCACCCAGGACGAGGCGCGCTCCACGGAACTTGAAGCATGGCTCGATTCCGTCGCTGCGCTCTACAATGTGCTGGACATGGATGGGCGCACGTTCCGGCTCTGGGCGCGGCTAATGCACGGTCGCGGCGACCACCTGATCGAAGACGCGATGATCGCGGCGACGGCGCGGGTGCACGGCCTCACCGTCGTGACGCGAAACACGCGCGATTTTGCGCCGTTTGGTGTCGCGACGCTCAATCCGTTCAAAGCAACGTAGGCGCCGGGGTCAATGAGCATCCACCTGCAGACCTGGCTGGTCCAAATCGCAGCGATTTCCGCACTTCTGCTGAACATCGTTGTTCGGAGTGGGTGGCTCCTGACACTTGGTGTCGGCTTGATTGTCGTCGCAATGTTTTGGCCCCGTTGCCCGAGGTGCAAATTGCCGACGTTTTGGCGACGCGGCAAGAACGATCCTGATCACTTTATCTACTACCTCGGTCAGCGAGTACCGGGTCGATCATGTTCGCGTTGCGGTGAGGACCTGGCCACTTGAGGTCGTTCGCCTAGGCTGCTGTCGCCGCCGTTGCCGACAGCGGCGACAGAGGTGCATAACATCCCGCCATGTCCACCCCCGCCCCCCAAGACGCCTTTTCCGGCGTCAAGCCCGTTGAAGAGCGTCACAAGCTCGATGAAGCTGCACTCACGCGCTGGCTGGAAGCAAACGTCGCTGACTTCGCTGGCCCGCTGACGATGTTCCAGTTCAAGGGCGGGCAGTCGAACCCGACTTATCAGATCGTCACGCCGGCGCAGAAATACGTGTTGCGAAAAAAGCCAGGCGGCAAGCTGCTCCCCTCCGCACACGCGGTCGACCGCGAGTACCGCGTCATCAGTGCGCTCCATCCCACCGGCTTCCCGGTCGCGCGCACCTATGGGCTTTGCACCGACGATAGCGTGATCGGCGCCATGTTCTATGTGATGGAGATGGTGGAGGGGCGCATCATCTGGGATGGCCTCATCCCTGGGGTGACGCCCGAACATCGCCGCGCCATCTATGAGCACAAAATCGCTACGCTCGCGCAATTGCACAACACCGACTACGCCGCGATTGGCCTCTCCGATTACGGCAAGCCGGGAAACTATTTCGCGCGCCAGATCGATCGCTGGACCAAGCAATACAAACTCAGCGAAACCGAAACCATCGACGAGATGAACCAATTGATGGAATGGCTTCCGCAAACCATTCCCCCCGGCGAGCGCACCTCCATCGTCCACGGCGATTATCGGCTCGACAATATGGTGCTGCACGCAAGCGAACCGCGCGTCATCGCCGTGCTCGACTGGGAACTCTCCACGCTCGGCGACCCGCTTGCCGACTTCACCTATTATCTGATGAGCTGGGTGTTGCCGCGCGACGCGCGCTCGAGTCTGGGCGGCATCGATCTTGGACCCCACGGCATCCCGACGCTGGATGAGATCGTCGCCCGCTATTGCGCGCTCACCGGCCGCGAAAGCATCGCCAATCTCGATTGGTATTTCGCCTACAACGCGTTCCGCCTCGCGTGCATTCTACAAGGCATCGCCGGTCGCGTCCGCGACGGCACGGCCGCAAGTGCGCACGCGTTGGAGATGATCAAGCGCATCAGGCCGCTGGCGAGCGCAGCCGCCGGGTTCGCACAGCGCGCCGGCATAGCCTGAACGCTCGCTGCCGACCTCAGTTCGGTCGCGGACGCGGCATGATCAATTGGTCGTAGACGATAACCCATCCCTGCGCCTGGAATTGCCAGATGCGGGCAAAAAATCCTTGGCGCGACGCGCCTTCGCTTTCCCAGCTTGCTTCGCCAAGCGTGAACACCATGTCGCCGGCCGCGGAACCTTCCGCGCGCAGGCGGCGGTAGTTGACTTCGCCATTGGGAAAGATCATTCGCGCCGCCGCATCCGCGCCGCCAAATCCGCGCGTCTGGCCTGGGCGATACACGTGTGCGCCAGTCGCCAGATGATCGCGCAACGCCGCTGCTGTGTTGGCGCTGTCCTCGATCGCGCACACCTGCGCCACGGCGGCTGCGGCTGCACCGGCGCCGCCGCGGGCAACCGGAAGCATTTGCGGCGCCGCGCTTTCGGCCAAATACGGCCCTGGCTCTGCCACCGCGCCCGGCCCGCCGTCATAGATCCATTTCCAGGAACCATCCGCTTGAAGGCGCCAAACGGTGAAATACTGGATAGCCGGGGCGCGATCAGCGTCGAAACTGACTGGCCCGGTAGTGAAGCCGATATCGCCGGAGCGCGCGATGCCGGCAAAGACGGGCGCCCAGAAGAGGTCTCGCCCACCGTCGTCCCCAAGCAAAGCCAAGTTCTCTTGCGCATTGACAAGGCCCGCCGGTCCAACCAATTGTCCATCGGCGGCGGCATACTCGCGAAAAGCCTGGACCCACCCGATCTCCAATGCGCGCGCGGCGAACGAGCGTTCCGCTGCGATCACGGGCGCTGGCGTGACGCCCGCGTCTCGAACCTCATTGCGATCCACGCTGGTTGAACACGCGGCCAGGAGCAGAGCCGCAACGAAATAGGGGTTTCTCATCTGGCCAGCGCTCGATCTGCTGCGAGCGTTTGTCTACGCAAATACGACGAACGCCCAGACACAGCGACGGCTATCCAGGCGCCAACGCCTGGCCGATGAAATACGGCCACACAAACAATCCTAGCAACCCTTGCCAAAACCCTAGATGCAAATAGCCGATGGCGAACAGCCAGCCCGCAAACCAGGCAAGACCTAGGCCGCCGTGCTGAGTGATGCGAACGCTGTTGTTTCTAAAATCGTTGGAGCTCATTTCGTCCTCACTTGCGTCGCATGATCGCCGTGAGACCAAAGCAATGCGTTGAGAACGATCAATAGCGCAAGCCGGCGATGAGTGCTTCCGCGGCTCAGCGCGCGATTGCCAACCTATTTTCGTGTCGAACCACGAGCGGTGTGCGCCCACACAGGCTTTGAAAGGCTCGGTTCATGTGACTTTGATCGGCGAAGCCTACGTCGGCGGCGATCTGCGCGAGGCTGGAGGTTGTGGCCCTAGCAAGGCGCATGGCGCGTTCAACACGCTTTCGCCGAACGGTCTCCCAGACGCCTTCGCCCACGGCTTTCTTGTAGGCTTGCCTAAACCAATCTGGGTGTAAGCCGAGGGATGTGGCGATCTGTTCTGTCGAGGGCGGCGTAGCCGTATTGAGAATCTCGGCCACCTTCCCCAGCCATTGCGGGGCCACAGATTTTGTGTCCTGCGAAAGCAGTCCGCGAAGCGTCGCACCAGTGAGTTCACGCAGGTCTGCGCTTGACGACGATGGGTTCGCCCACGCATGCGCGAGTCTACGCCCCTGGAGCCGCGCCGCAGCATTGGTCCAACCGCGAGATTCCAGCGGCAATTGCTCGACGCGCGCGCGCAGCCACGCAGGGTCGAAGGTAATGGTGATTGTTTCTAATCCGCCAACATCTATGTCGTCCGCGTGGCTTCGCCGGCTCGGATGCAAGATGATCGCCGGCCCGTCGTAGTGCGCTGTACCGCCTTCGCATGTTTCTGTTAACGAACCAAGGCGCACGATGACCATCGTCGGCCAGTCATGAGCATGGGCCTCAATGGATTGCGCGCCAGGGTGCACCACGCGATAGCACGCGGCCCCGCTCTCGGTGCGGAGCACCGACGTCAGGCCGTGGAAAACCTCAATTTGCGACCGGTTTGGCGACATTTACATCCATCCACATGCTGGCAGGATGCCCTCCCCGACGCCTCGGATGCACCAAGCCTTCGGAAAATCCAAGACCGACCGCCTTGCTCGGTATCTCCTAGACCAAAGTAAGGCTGGAGATACGCCATGTTGTTGCGGCTACTAACCGTGTTTGTGCTGCTGTTCACTTCCATGGACGCACCAGCAAGCGCCAACGCCGCCGATGAAACCGGCGCGCATTGGACTATGACTCGACTCGATGTCGACGTTTATCCCGACTTCGTGCAGCATGGCCTGCGGGTGACCGGCGAAGCCCGCCTGCGGCTCGAAGGAGTGGATTCATCATTTGGCCCAACACTCCGCTTGGGTCATGACCTGACGCCGTACAACGACAATCCCGACTTCATGACTTACGCAGCGCTGCGCGCGAGCGGCCAGCCGGTGGTGACGCTGAACCGCCCGGGATCCACTCGCGGCATACAATTGGCGGACATTCGCTACGCACAGCCCAAGCGGCGCGGAGAGCAAATCACCGTCCACTTCGAAGTTCGGATGACTCACCCGAGTTTCACCGCTGTCATTGCTGACCGGGTGGCCGTCGCGAGTGCGGGTACTGGTTGGTACCCAACTCCGGTTCCACCCCCAGGCGCCGACGCGATGCGCGAGGGCTCCGATGCGACCGACGATCCGTCCCGCGGTGTAACCAGAGTTCACCTGCCGCGCGGTTATTCGTCATTCTCTACCGGCGTTTTATCGGCGCGGCGCGAGGGACGCGAGACCATCGAAATCTGGCGTAAAGATGGGCCGCGCACTCGTGGATTTGTCGCTGGCGATTACCAAAGAGCTACGCGCCGCGTTGCCGGCGTCGATGTCTATTCCTACAGTTTGACGCCCGACATGGACGCTGACCTGCTGTCCGAACAAGTTGGCAGCGTCATTACCACTCTTTCGAGGCATTTTGGCCCATTTCCCTACCGCCAATATGCCGCGGCCGAGATTCTTGATGACGCGGTGCCGTGGTGGGGACTGGCTGACGGAGAATACCAAGTTCTTAGAACGTCCCTGGTAAAAGTCGGCGGGGTGAACGGACTCGCGCACGAAATCGGCCACGCCTGGTGGGGCAACCTGATCGAGCCCGACTGGCCCGGCGGGTACATGCTGAGCGAAGCGCTCGCCGACTACAGCGGCATGTTGGCAATGGGGGAGCTCATGGGACCGACCTATTTCGACGAAGCCATCGCTCTGCGCGCACCGATCCCCGGCGCACCGCCAGACTACACAATGCAGCATCACTTCGAGTATGTCGCTCAAGGCCAGGCCGCGCCATTGTCACAACTGGAGCCAGGCGGGGTCGGATATGAACTTGCGCTAGTGAAGGGCTCGCGCGTTTTTCACATGCTGCGCATGCGCGTCGGCGACGACGTATTTTTCTCGGTGCTGAGGCAGCTCTTGCGCGATCACGCACACGCGACGCTGTCGCTCCCTCAACTGCGGGAAGCGTTCATAGAAGCGGCGCCGGGCGCCGACCTCATGCAATTCTTCGAACAATGGCTAGATCGAATCGGCGCACCGGTATTTGACGCGCACTTGTCCTGCCTGGAGGATCCGCGCGGAGGCAAGATCAATCGTGTCACGCTTACACAAACGCAGGCGGGAGAACCCTACATTTTGGATCTCGACATACAACTGACTGGCGCCGCCCAAGCGGCCGCCTTTGCCCGTGTCCGCGGTCGGGAGACTGTCGTGGACGCGCCTGCCGCCGTTTGTCTCACGCAACTAGAATTGAATCCTGCGCGCAATTTGTTCATTTGGCGCGAAGAGTACGGAAATCGCCCAAGTTAGTTAAGCCGCAGCGACCCAACCGCGGAGACTGAAGGCGGCGTAAAATTGAGTCACTTCGGCAAAGCCCGCCTGCTTCATAAGCGCCGCGTCTTCCTCGGCCGAAAGCACTGGAAGACGCGCCGCCATCGTTTCGGCGGAGGCCAATGCGCGGGCAAAATCAAGATCGGGCCCGCTGGCGAATGCCGCGGACCACGTCAGACATTGTAGAAGCACGCTGGCCTGTGGCGCACTATGGTGAGCCGCGACAAAACGTGCGCCCGGCTTTAGGCGCTGGTGGATTTTGCGCAATGTCGCGAGCCGTTCCTCTCGTTGCAGAAAGTGAAGCGTGAGCAAACAGACGCCGCCATCGAACGGCCCTTGGGGCGCCGCGTCGATATAGCCTTGCTGCAACACGACACGTTCTTGAAGCGGCCCAAGCACGCGCCTCGCAAGATCGAGCATCTCGGTTGACGGATCCACGCCGACCAGGCGCCAACGCGGTCGCGCCTCGGCGAACGCCTTGAGCTCGAGCCCCCCGCCCGCGCCAAGCACCAGGATGTCGGCAGCCCCAGGCGCACGCTCCGCAAGCAGGAGCATCGCCATGCGATGAAGGTCGGTAAGGCCCGGCACCTTACGCGGCGTGTCCAGAGTGTAGCGGGAGACGATTTCGGGGTCGGTGAATGGATCTTGGCTGTTCACCGATCAATGATGACGCGGGTGGCGCTTAGCCTCAACTCCCCTCCATCTCGTACTGGCTCTGCAGATAATTCTGCAGCCCCAACTGCGCGAGGTTCTGCAGCTGAGTTTCCAGAAAATCGATATGCTCTTCGGTGTCCTCGAGAATATCAGTGAGCAGATCGCGGGAGACGTAGTCCTGCTTGGTCTCGCACAGCGCAATGCCATCGATCATCGCCGCACGGCCTGTAGTCTCGGCGGCGAGGTCGGCTTTCAAGCGCTCTTCTACCGCTTCGCCGATCGCGAGCTTGCCGAGGTTCTGCAAATTCGGCAGGCCTTCGAGCAGGAGGATGCGCTTCACCAATTTGTCGGCGTGGCCCATCTCCTCGATGGATTCTTCGTAGGTCTTCTTGCCGAGCTTGCCGTAGCCCTCGTTCTGATACATCCGCGCATGCAGGAAGTATTGATTGATCGAGGTCAGCTCATTGGTGAGGATCGCATTGAGCTTCTTGATGATTTCCGCATCGCCCTTCATCGCAGCCTACTCCGCCGCGACGAGGCTCCCGATACGGGCCATTCCGCCGCAAGCAATGCCATCGGCGATCTCCGGCAAGCACCGCCCGCAGCACGGCTCGCACCCATGATGGGCGAGCACGTGTTCAGGCTGACCTGCCCCCGCGGCGATGGCTTCATCCACCTCCGCGCGAGTCACACCGTTGCAATTGCACACGTACATGCGGCTTTTCCCTGAAGGCAAAGGCCAAGTTGGCGACTAAGTCGCATGAGCGAAGATAGCCAGGGGCTCTCGTTATTGCAAGTCATTCGCAACACCTATTCTGACTAGAATTATTGACTAGTCTATTTTTCTAGCCTAAAAAGAACCTATGATCCGTGTCGGCGCATTCGAGGCAAAGACCCAATTGTCGGCCCTGCTGGAGCGAGTTGCCGCGGGAGAGGATGTGCTCATCACCAAGCATGGAAAACCCGTCGCACGCCTGATCAAGGCGGAAGCCGCCGAAATCGCGGATGTGGACGCTGCCATCGCCCGGCTTAAGGAGCTGAGAAAAGGGGTGACACTCGGCGAAGGCGGCTGGAAAGCGGCGCGCGACGAAGGGCGTCCGTGACCGGCCTAGTCATCGATTGCTCGGTCACAGCCGCCTGGTTTTTCGAGGACGAGGCCGACGAAGCCAGCGAAGCCTTGCTCCTGCGAGTCCGCGACGGAGGCGGCCTTGTACCGCCGCTTTGGCACTGGGAGGTCGCCAACGTCATGACGATGGCGGTGCGCAAAGGGCGCCTGAGCGCGAACGCGGCGGCGGTTCGCCTTAACGTTCTGAGCGGGTTGCCCATTGCCACCGACTCCGAAGCCCAAGCCCGCGCTTGGCGCGAGACCTTCATGTTGGCGCAGGCACACACGCTGACCGCCTATGACGCAGCCTATCTGGAACTCGCCCATCGGACCGGACTAGAACTTGCCAGCAAGGACGCCGAATTGTGCGCGGCGGCGAAAGTGCTTGGCGTGAGGCTGGCATTGTGATGAGCGCGTATGGAGACGCGGCGTGACCGCAAAATCCCCCACCATCGGCATCGTTTCGCTCGGCTGCCCCAAGGCGCTGGTCGATAGCGAACGCATCATCACGCGTTTGCGTTCGGAGGGCTACGCGCTCTCCGGCGATTACGCGGGGGCCGATCTGGTCGTGGTGAACACGTGCGGTTTCCTGGATTCCGCCAAGGCCGAGAGCCTGGACGCCATCGGCGAAGCTTTGGCCGAGAACGGCAAGGTGATCGTCACGGGATGTTTGGGCAAGGAAGAGGCGCTGATCCGGGAGACGCACCCGAACGTGCTCGCGGTTTCCGGGCCACACCAATACGAAGCGGTGATGAGCGCTGTGCATGAACATTTGCCGCAGGCGCACGATCCGAAAATCGATCTGGTGCCCGAAGGCGGCTATCGCCTGACCCCGCGCCATTACGCCTACCTGAAAATTTCCGAGGGTTGCAACAATCGCTGCTCTTTCTGCATCATTCCGAGCATCCGCGGCGATCTGGTCTCGCGGCCAGCTAACGCGGTGCTGAAGGAAGCGGAAGCTTTGGTGAAGGCCGGCGTGAAAGAGCTGCTGGTGATCAGCCAGGACACGTCGGCTTATGGCGTCGATGTCAAATATGCCGAGAGCAAGTGGAAGGACCGCAGTGTGCGGGCGAAATTCTACGATCTCTGCAAGGAGCTAGGCGAATTCGGCGTGTGGGTGCGCCTGCACTACGTCTATCCCTACCCCCACGTCGATGAAGTCATCGCTCTGATGGCGGAAGGAAAAATCCTTCCTTATCTCGACATCCCCTTCCAGCACGCCAGTCCGCGCTTGCTCAAAGCGATGAAGCGCCCGGCCAATCAGGACAAGATGCTTGAGCGCATCGCCTCATGGCGCAAAATCTGCCCCGATCTCACTATCCGCTCGTCCTTCATCGTCGGCTTTCCCGGCGAAACGCAAGACGATTTCGAGACGCTCTTGGATTTCATCGAAGAAGCCGAGATCGACCGCGCCGGCTGCTTCAAATACGAAAACGTCGAAGGCGCGCCCTCGCGCGAACTCGCGGATCATGTCGAGCAGGACGACATCGACGAACGCTACGATCGCTTCATGGAAGTGCAAACGGAGCTGGCCCACGCGCGCGGGCAGGCGATGGTTGGGCGCGATGTCGAGGTGATCTGCGACGGCTGGGATGAAGACGCGGAAGCGTATGCGTGCCGGACGAAAGCGGATGCGCCGGAGATCGACGGCGTGGTGTTTGTGGAGAGCGAGAAGGAAATTGCGGAGGGGGATATCCTCTCAGTGCGCGTCACCGCGGCGGAGGGGCACGAATTAGTGGGGAAATCCTTCTCCCCTTGAGGGGAGAAGGTGGCGCGAAGCGCCGGATGAGGGGAAAGCGGCGGCACAGAAATAAGGCGGGCGGTTTGAGCCGAATCAAGGCGTGCATCGCCCCAGAGCGCACATTGCCCTCCGCGGGGGCGCGGAGGTTGTCATGGCGCGAACCCGAAAAGCGGCGAATTTGGCCAGCGACGGCATGGCTTGGCTGCAGGTGATGCCGTTCCCGGCGCTCAATCCCCTGAATTGGTGGGCGCTGACGGCGCCGCAAAATTCCGCACTGGCGTCGCTCAAGGGCGCGCAAGCAACGCTGCAAGCTTGGCGCAGCAGCTCAGACAGCATGCGGGCCATAATGCGGGCGCAACAAGATGCGCTGCTGGCGATGTGGGACGCGCCCACGGCGCTGGACGGCGAGGCTTCGCCAGAATCCGATACAACAACAACGGAAAGCCCCCCACGCACGGAGGCCGCCGATTTCGTCACGCCGATGCTTGACGTGACCCGCGCCTATGGGCGCGTCGGCAAAGCGTTCATTATCGCTCAACGCGACACCATGCGCGCCTTCACGCAAGTGGAAAAGCCGCACTGAACCAGCTGTTGAACCCGACCTGATTCCGCGTCACACACAAGCATGCACGGCTCTCACGCCCACACGCACGATCCCCACGACATCCACCACCACCACGCGGCGCCAAACGACAAACGTTATAGCATCGCAATCGCACTCAATCTCGGCTTCGTCGCAATCGAGGCCGCCGCCGGCTTGTTCGCGAATTCGACAGCACTTCTGTCCGACGCCGCGCACAATCTCTCCGACGTGCTCGGGTTGGCGCTCGCGGGCGGAGCGGCATGGCTTGCGAAACAAAGCGCCAGCGCGCGCCACACCTATGGGTTCTCCAAAGCCACGGTGTTGGCCGCACTTGCGAACGCGCTGGTGCTGGTGGCGGTTTCAGGCGGGTTGATCTGGGAGGCGGTGCGCCGGCTCGCTGCGCCCGAGGAGACTTTACCGCTGATCGTCATGGCGGCGGCCGGCGCTGGCGTTGTGATCAATGGCGCGACGGCGATGCTGTTTCTTGCGGGGCGAAAGAACGACGTAAACGCACGGGGCGCGTTCCTGCACATGCTGGGCGACGCTGGCGTGTCCGCGGCGGTGATCGTCGCGGGCGCCGCGATCTGGGCGACCGGCCTGCGTTGGATCGACCCGGTGACTTCGATCCTGGTTGTGGCGATGATCTTGTGGTCCTCGTGGGGATTGCTGCGAGAATCGCTCGATCTCGCGCTCGACGCAGCGCCGCGCGGCGTCGATGTCGGCGCGGTGCGCGCGCACCTGCTGGCGCTGCCTGGCGTGATCGCGGTGCACGATTTGCACGTCTGGGCGATGAGCGCGAACGCCGCGGCGCTCACCGCGCATGTGGTTCGCCCGGAAGGGGGAGATGACGCGTTCCTATCGGAACTCCGCGAGAGCACGAGCCGCCGCTTCGGCATCGCCCACGTGACGGTTCAGATCGAGCGCGAAAAACCGGACGATTGCGTGGAATGCGATTAGGGATCCCCTACCCAGCTCTTGAGCAATTGGTGCGCAATCGCGAATGGCGGCGGGCAGAACGCTCCGGGAAACTTCCCCGCCAACAATAGCCGCGCTTCCTCTCGCGTGAACCAGCGCGCGCTTTCCAACTCCTTTGGGTCGACCACGATGTCGTCGTTTTCCACCATCGCTATCGCGCCGATCATCAGCGAATGGGGAAACGGCCAGGGCTGCGTGGAGTGCAAACTGACTTCGCGCACGCGCAGGCCCGCTTCCTCCAGCGTCTCGCGCGCCACCGCTTCCTCAATCGCCTCGCCGGGCTCGACGAACCCCGCGAGCGCGGAATGCATGCCGCGCGGCCAAGTCGGCTGACGTCCCAGCACGCAGGCATCACCGCGCACTGGCAGCATGATCACCACCGGATCGAAGCGTGGAAAATGCTCTGCCTTGCATGCGGCGCACTCACGCTTCCAACCAGCCTCCACGACTTGCGTTGGCGTACCGCAATTGGCGCAGAATTTGTGCCTGCCATGCCACTCGAAGATGCTTTTCGCGGTTCCGAGAATGGGGAGGTCGTCGCGCGGCAGGATGGCGCCGAACGAGCGCAGATCGTCGAAGCGGCCCATGCTCTC
Organism: uncultured Alphaproteobacteria bacterium; assembly: GCA_902826035.1. Classification (GTDB taxonomy): domain Bacteria; phylum Pseudomonadota; class Alphaproteobacteria; order Caulobacterales; family Aquidulcibacteraceae; genus Vitreimonas. Next base: position 6,546 of record CADEDG010000020.1, on the reverse strand, counting down.
GAGCGCGCTCGCATCGGCGATGTCGAACGCGAAATGCGCCAAACCATCTCGGTCGACTCCGAGAAACAACGTCAACGCATCGCTAGGCGCAAGCGCGGCGCGCGCTTGCGCATTGAGCCAGCCCAAGGCGACCCCGCCGTCAGCTTCCACCACGAAGGGCCGGTTCTTGTGAAACGGGATGAGCTTGGTCTCAGCCGCCGCGAGCGCGTGCGCCAGATATTCTGCATCGCCGCGGCGGTGGCCGGCGCGGTCGAGTGGCGAACGCGTGAATGCATTCGGGTTGTTGGGGAGCAGCATTGCCGCCGAACCTACCCCCTTCCCCGATACGTCGCCACACCCTGCTCGGGCAACCATAAGCCTTCAGGCGGCGCGCCTGTTTGCCAGAACACGTCGATCGGCATGCCGCCGCGCGGGTTCCAATAACCGCCGATGCGCAGCCAATTGGGCTCGATGGCTTCGACCACCCGCTTGGCGACGTGAAGCGTGCAGTCCTCATGAAAGGCGCCGTGATTGCGAAAGCTCTGCAGGAACAGCTTCAGGCTCTTGCTCTCCACGATCCAATCCTTGGGCGCGTAATCGAGCATGAGAATGCCGAAATCGGGCTGGCTGGTGACTGGGCAGATGGAGGTGAATTCCGGCGCGGTGAAGCGCGCGAGGTAGAGCGTCCCCGGATGGGGATTGGGCGCGCGCTCGAGCACGGCGGTGTCTGGGCTAGTCGGGATGGCGGCCTTGCCGCCGAGCTGCGTGAGATCAGACATATTGCCGAGCCTACCAAAATGTGCGAAAAACGCACAATGAATGTGCGCCAATTGAAAGATCGCCTCAAGGGCATCGGTCGCACTCACACGGATCTGGCGACGTATTTAGGGATAACCCACGGCCAAGTCTCACGAATTTTGAATGGCAAGAACAGGCTTCGCGTCGATATGTGGCAGAGGATCGAAGCGTTCCTCGCGGAAGCCGAGCGCAAAGCGCGACCCCGCGGCGTCGCCGAAAGCGCGCCCGCGCCGTTCGAGCACAGGCCCCCACAGTGGCGCTCCATCACGCTCGAAGAAGCCCGCGCGCTCAAGGCCAACCCGCCGCCCAAACTTCCGCAAGAAGAGCGCGACCGGATCATTCAAGAACTCATTCAACTCGGCGACGCTTACAGGGCGATGGCGGGCGCCAACACGCGGAGCGAAGACGATATCCTCGGCTACGGGGAAGATGGCCTGCCGGAGCAGTGATCTGCGTAGACTCATCCGCGGTTGTCGCAATCGTCAAGGGCGAGCCTGAACGGGTGCGGTTCATATCGGCGATCGAAGGCGCCGGACGGTCTACGATCTCCGCCGCCAACTATTTTGAGTCCTCAATGGTCTGCGAGGGGGGCGACAAGGCGCCTGGAAAAATCATGTTCGAGTCTGAGTTTGCATTACTTGCCACGCTCGGCCTTACCGTCGTCGCCTTCGACGAGACCCAAGCCGAATTCGCGCGCGAGGGATTTCGGAGGTACGGCAAGGGCCGCCACCCGGCGGGGCTGAATTTTGGCGATTGTTTCGCTTATGCGCTCGCCAAAGCGCTCGACGCGCCCCTGCTCTACAAAGGAACCGATTTCGCCAAGACCGATCTTAAGTGCGCTTGAACCCCGCTCTGCTGTCACAGCGCCGACACAGTGCGCGAGTTTTCCCCGCTCCCTGTTTTATCCGCGCGTTTTCGGGCTCAGAATAGGCGGGCGTGACATTTCAGCCACACGTCAGTTACCCGTCACGAAGTTTACCAGTCGTTCACGTTAACAAGTGATGTTTGCCATTAGCGCGGGGAGAAGCCCGCGGGGAAAAAGGATGCGCAATATGAAAAAGATCATGGGCGTCGCCATGTTGGCCGGCGCGAGCATTGCCGGCGTCGGCGCCGCCAACGCAGAGACTTCCGCCTCCGTATCGATGACCACGGATTACGTGTTTCGCGGCCTGTCGCAAACCGACGGCGGCGCAGCCATTCAAGGCAGCTTCGATTGGTCCAACGACATGGTCTATGCCGGAGTTTGGGGCTCGAACGTCAATTTCGGCGCCAGCGCGCCGACGGAAACTGCCTCGATGGAAATGGACGCTTATGTCGGCATCACCCCGACCACAGGCCCAATCAGCTGGGATTTGAGCCTCGTCGGATACTTCTATCCGAACGCCGATGATGCGTTGGTTGGCGGCGAACTCGATTATTTCGAAGGCCTCGTCGGCGCGTCGATGGACTTAAGCGAACAATTCGCGGTCGGCGCCCAACTCGGCTACTCGCCCGAATATTTCGGCGAAGTCGGCGAGGCGCTCTATTACGAATTAAACGGCGCGTTCAAATTCAACGACGCTTGGTCCGCCAGCGCCGCAGTGGGCACGCAGACCTTTGACGACAATGCCCTTGCCGGCGACGATTGGGACACCTGGAACCTCGGCGTCTCCCACGCCATGCATGGGTTCAATGTCGATCTCCGCTATCACGACACGGACATTTCTGGCGCCGACAGCATCGTGAACTTCACGATCAGCCGCGAACTCTAATCGTCGGCTTCTAGCAATAAAGCAGCCGCCGCGGAGCGATCCGCGGCGGTTTTGCGTTGGATTTGGCCCACCATTGCGCCATGTTTGGTCACGCCCTAACCTGTGGCGAGCCCTGGGCATGATCAGGCATGGACGCTGCGACATTGCACACCGAAACTTCCGCAAATAACGCGCGCCTGACCCACCTACAGCGTCTGGAGGCCGAGAGCATCCACATCATGCGCGAGGTCGTGGCCGAGTGCGACAAACCGGTGATGCTCTATTCCATGGGTAAGGACAGCGCGGTGATGCTGCACCTGGCGGTGAAAGCATTTTACCCCTCCAGACCGCCCTTCCCGCTCCTGCACATCGACACGACATGGAAGTTCCGCGCCATGTACGAGATGCGCGAAACCATCCCGCAGCAACTTGGATTTGACCTTATGGTCTACCAAAATCCCGACGCGCTCGCGCGCAACATAAACCCGTTTGACCACGGCCCCCTGCACACCGATCTCTGGAAAACAGAGGGCCTGAAACAGGCGCTCGACAAATACGGTTTCGACGCGGCGTTCGGCGGGGCGCGTCGCGACGAGGAGAAGTCGCGCGCAAAGGAGCGGATATTCTCGTTCCGCTCAGAAGCACACCGCTGGGATCCAAAAAATCAACGCCCCGAGCTCTGGCGCCTGTACAATACAAAAAAACGAAAAGGTGAATCGATACGGGTCTTTCCGCTCTCCAACTGGACCGAACTCGACATCTGGCAATACATCCGCATCGAGAACATCCCGATCACGCCGCTCTATTTCGCCGCACAACGACCAGTAGTGCGCCGCGACGGCGCGCTCATCATGGTCGACGACGAGCGCATGCGCCTCAACGACGGCGAGCGCCCGGAAATGCTGAGCATTCGTTTCCGTACGCTTGGCTGCTATCCCCTTACCGGCGCAATTGAGAGCGTCGCCGACACTCTCAACGCGATCATTCAGGAAATGTTGCTGACCGCCACCAGCGAGCGGCAGGGCCGCGTCATCGATCGAGACCAGAGCGCCTCCATGGAGAGGAAGAAGCAGGAGGGGTATTTCTGATGCCCTCCGAGCTGATCGCCGACAACATCGAAGCTTATCTCGACGGTCACGAGAAGAAGAGTCTGTTGCGGTTCATCACTTGCGGCAGCGTCGATGACGGCAAGTCCACGCTCATCGGGCGCCTGCTCTACGATTCGAAAATGGTCTTCGAGGATCAGCTCGCTGCGCTCGAGGCGGACTCCCAAAGGGCCGGCGCCCAAGACGGCGCGCTTGATTTTTCGCTTCTGGTCGATGGGCTAGCAGCCGAGCGCGAGCAAGGCATCACCATCGATGTGGCGTATCGGTTCTTTTCCACCGACAAGCGGAAATTCATTGTCGCCGACACTCCGGGCCACGAGCAATACACGCGCAATATGATCACTGGCGCATCGACCGCGGACCTCGCGGTGGTCCTGATCGATGCACGGAAGGGCGTGCTGACGCAGACGCGCCGCCATTCCTATCTTGTCTCACTCATGGGCATCCGTCGCGTTGTTCTGGCGGTGAACAAGATGGACCTCGTCGAATGGTCGCGCGGGCGGTTCGAGGCCATCTGCGCAGAGTATCGGGCGTTCGCCGCTCGGACTGGCCTTGAGGACATCGTCGCCATCCCGATGTCGGCATTGGACGGCGACAACATCATTGCGAAGAGCGGCGCCGCGCCATGGTACGATGGACCCGCGCTCCTGCCTTATCTTGAAACGGTCGATGTCGACGCGGAGCGCCGGGTCGCTGGTCCCTTCCGCCTGCCGGTGCAATGGGTGAACCGCCTGGGCGCCGATTTCCGCGGCTTCTCCGGTCAGATCGTGAGCGGTCGAGTACGCCCCGGCGACACTGTCCGCGTCGCGCCTTCCGGCAAGTCCAGCACCATTGCGCGCATCGTCACCAAAGACGGGGACTTGGCTGAGGCGATCGCCGGGCAGTCGGTGACGCTCACCTTGAGCGAAGAGCTCGATTGCTCGCGCGGCGACGTGATCGCCGCCGCCGACGCTCCGCCCGAAGTTTCCGATCAATTTGAGACGACGTTGATCTGGATGGCCGAAGAACGCGCCCTGCCCGGTCGTTCCTACTGGCTCAAAATCGGCGCGAAATCCGCCTTCGCAACGATCACCGAGATCAAACATAAGCTCAATGTGAACACGCTCGAGCACCTCTCGGGCAAGGTGCTGGAACTCAACGAAATCGCCGTTTGCAATATCAGCCTCGATCAACCCATTGCATTCGATCCATATGAGATCAGCCCCGACATGGGCGGCTTCATTCTGATCGACCGCACCACCAACGCGACCGTCGCTGCGGGCCTGATCCACTTCGCATTGCGTCGCGCTCAAAATGTGCACTGGCAGTCGCTCGAGGTCACCCGAGCTGCACGCGCCGAGATCATGGGGCAGAAACCGGCAGTGCTCTGGTTCACCGGACTCTCCGGCGCAGGCAAATCGACAATTGCCAACCTCGTTGACAAGAAGCTGCATTCGCTGGGCAAGCACACGGTGCTGCTCGACGGCGACAATCTACGCCACGGTCTCAACCGCGATCTTGGTTTCACCGACGCCGATCGCGTCGAAAACATCCGCCGCGTGGCGGAGGTGGCGAAGCTGATGGCGGATTCAGGTCTGATTGTGCTGGTGTCGTTCATTTCGCCCTTCCGAGCAGAGCGTGCAATGGCGCGCGCATTGTTGCCGGAAGGCGAATTCTTCGAAGTGTTTGTCGACACACCCCTCGCCGAGGCCGAGAGGCGCGATGTCAAAGGCCTCTACAAAAAGGCGCGTGAGGGCAAACTCAACAATTTCACAGGTGTCGATAGCCCCTACGAGGCGCCCGAGCATCCGGAAGTCCGCATCGACACCACCGCAATCGATGCTGCCGAAGCCGCCTCGCTGATCGTCGCGGCTCTGCAGCAGAACTGATACCCGATCCTCGCTTCTACGCAGCGAACCGCGCTGGCTCGCCATCAAACAGCGCGCACAATTCTTCGCGCACGCGATGCGGGTCTTCGAGCGTGCAGATAGCCTTGCGTCGCTTGCGCGCATCATCGCCTAACACCGCATCGATGGTCCATGCGATGTGCTTGCGCGCTACGCGCACGCCAAGTCCGCGATCGTAGAATTCCAGAGTATCCTCATAGAGCGCGAGCAAAGAAGCGAGCAGCGTCGCGCGGGTGGGCGGCGCGGCTTCTCCGCCGTGCTTGAGCGCATGTTCGATAGCGCCAGGAAGCCAGGGCCGGCCCTGCGCGGCGCGCCCGATCATCACGCCCGCCGCGCCTGAAAGCAAAAGCGCGCGGCGCGCATCGTCGGCATCTTTGATATCGCCATTGGCGATCACCGGGATGGTCACGGCGTCCACCACCGGTGCGATCGCCGCCCAGTCGGCGGCGCCGGCGAAAAATTGATTTCGCGTGCGGCCATGTATGGTGAGCATGGCCACGCCCGCTGCTTGCGCGCTGCTGGCGATCTCAGGCGCATTCAAACTCGCATGGTCCCAGCCGAGGCGCATCTTCAGCGTGACGGGCAATGTTGTCGCTCCCACCGTCGCCTCGATCAGGCGCAGCGCTGTGGCCGGGTCGCGCATCAGCGCAGAGCCGCAGAGGCCAGAGGTGACGCTCTTGGCCGGACAACCCATGTTGATGTCGATCACATCAGCGCCGGCCGCCTCGGCCATACGCGCGCCCTCCGCCATCCAGCGGGGCTCACGCCCGGCGACTTGAACAACCAGAGGGGAAATCACGCCCGCGCCCGCGGCGCGGCGCACCATGTCGATCCGCTCGCGCGCCAGTTGTTCGCACGCCACCATCTCCGACACGCAATAGCGCCCGCCGAAAGCCTTGACCTGGCGACGGAACGGAATGTCGGTCACGCCCGCCATCGGCGCGAGCGACACAAGCGGGGCGGCGAATCTCGACAATATCCGGTCTTCCCCCTGGTGCGAGCGGCGGGAGTTGAACCCGCACCGCCTTTTGGGCGAACGGATTTTAA